>ONQW01000198.1 GCA_900320025.1 uncultured Lachnospiraceae bacterium | reverse complement strand
GACCCGAAGGAGTTCACAAACCGGAGCAAGCAGCTGATCGAGGGGCTTGTCAAGGTGCAGGGCGGCAATGGGCAGATTTATGTCAGCGGCGACTGTAACCGTGTCCTGATCGGCGCGGAGAGTGAGGCGAAGGCCCTGGGAGATGAGTATGTCTCGGTGGAGCATCTTTTCCTTTCGCTCATCAAGAATGCGAACGGCAACATCAAGAATCTGTTCCGCGAGTACGGCATAAGCCGCGACACGTTCCTGAAGGCGCTGCAGTCGGTTCGCGGCAATCAGCGCGTGACAAGCGACAATCCGGAGGCGACCTACGACACGCTGTCAAAATACGGCGAGGAGCTGGTGCAGAAGGCAAAGGACAACAAGCTTGATCCTGTCATCGGCAGAGACGAGGAGATCCGCAATGTCGTAAGGATTTTGTCGAGAAAGACAAAAAACAATCCGGTGCTGATCGGCGAGCCCGGCGTCGGCAAGACGGCGGTCGTCGAGGGTCTCGCGGAGCGCATCATGAAGGGCGATGTGCCGGACAATCTGAAGAATAAGAAGATTTTCTCGCTGAACATGGGTTCGCTGGTCGCGGGTGCAAAATACCGCGGTGAGTTTGAGGAGCGTCTGAAGGCGGTTCTCGAGGATGTCAAGAACAGCAATGGCGAGATTATTCTGTTCATTGATGAGCTGCACACGATTGTCGGCGCCGGTGCGACGGAAGGCTCACTCGACGCGGGCAATATGCTCAAGCCTATGCTGGCGCGCGGCGAGCTGCACTGCATCGGCGCGACGACGCTGAACGAGTACCGGCAGTACATTGAGAAGGACAAGGCGCTTGCCCGCCGGTTCCAGCCGGTCATGGTCGATGAACCCACGGTGGAGGATACCATCTCCATCCTGCGCGGTCTGAAGGACCGCTTCGAGGTCTATCACGGCGTCAAAATTCAGGATGCGGCCCTGGTTTCCGCTGCGACGCTGTCGAACCGTTATATCACGGACCGGTTTCTGCCGGACAAGGCGATTGACCTGGTGGATGAAGCCTGCGCCATGATCAAGACGCAGATGGATTCTCTCCCGGAGGATCTCGATGAGATGAACCGGAAGATTATGCAGATGCAGATCGAGGTGACGGCGCTGAAGAAAGAGGACGACACGCTGTCGAAGGAGCGCCTGCAGGATCTGGAGAAGGAGCTCGCCGATCTGCAGGATGAGTTTGCCAAGAAGAAAGCGCAGTGGGAGAACGAAAAGGCGGACGTAGACAGAGTCCGCAAACTGCAGGAGGAGATTGACGATACGAAGCACGAGATCGAGCTCGCGCAGCAGAAGGGGGATTACAACAAGGCGGCAGAGCTGCAGTACAGCAAGCTGCCGGAGCTGGAAAATCAGATGAAAGCGGAGGAGTCCAAGACGAAGGACGAGGACACCTCGCTGGTGCACGAGAAAGTGACGGAGAATGAGATTGCGGCGATCGTGTCCCGCTGGACTGGCATTCCGGTGACGAAGCTGACGGAGTCCGAGCGCAACAAGACGCTGCATCTCGATGCGGAGCTTCACAAGAGAGTGGTCGGACAGGATGAGGCTGTGACCAAGGTCTGCGAGGCAATTATGCGCTCGAAGGCGGGCATCAAGGACCCGACGAGACCGATCGGCTCGTTCCTGTTCCTCGGACCCACCGGCGTCGGCAAGACGGAGCTTGCAAAGGCGCTGGCACAGGCGCTGTTCGACGATGAGAAGAACATGGTCCGAATCGATATGTCCGAGTATATGGAAAAGTATTCCGTCTCGAGACTGATCGGCGCGGCGCCGGGCTACGTCGGATATGAAGAGGGCGGCCAGCTGACCGAGGCGGTCCGCAGACATCCTTACTCCGTCGTTCTGTTCGATGAGGTGGAGAAGGCCCATCCGGACGTGTTCAATATTTTGCTGCAGGTTCTGGATGACGGGCGGATCACCGATTCGCAGGGGCGCACGGTTGATTTCAAGAACACGATCATCATCATGACCTCAAACATCGGCGCGCAGGAGATTCTGGCGGATCTGGAGCGGCAGGAGAATGCAGCGGGAATGTCCTCCATCGACAACAACAATGTGGTGGAGGTTGACCCGAAGACAGGCGAGACCATCGTGGACGGCCATGCGGCCGGCCGCGGGGAGAAGAGCTTTGAGATCTCCGATGCATGCCGCACGGCGGTGGAGGCGGAGCTGCACAAGCACTTCCGTCCGGAATTCCTGAACAGACTGGACGAGATTATCATGTTCCGTCCGCTGTCGAAGGAGAACATCAGCGCGATCATCGATCTGCTGGTGGCGGACATCAACAGGCGGCTGGCAGACCGTCAGCTGACCGTGAAGCTCACGGATGCAGCCAAAAAGCAGGTCGCGGACGATGCATACGATCCGAGCTACGGCGCGCGCCCGCTTAAGAGATATATTCAGAAGTATGTCGAGACGATGGTGGCAAGGCTGATTCTCGAGGACAAGGTCCACGAGGGCAGCACGATTGTCATCGACAGCCGCGGCGGACAGCTCGAGGCGGCCGTGGAAGGATGAAGGAGAAGCGACAATATAGCATCGCGCAAAAGGATGGGAGTAATCCCATCCTTTTCGCGCAAAAAGTTTTGTGGCTTTTCGTGTAAAAAGTTCTTGCGCAAATCAGAAGGATACGGTAATATAACACTTGCGTTGCAAAACGCGAGCGCTTGAAACTTTTTGAAGCGTTTATGGCGAGGTAGCTCAGCTGGCTAGAGCATGCGGTTCATACCCGCAGTGTCGAGGGTTCAAGTCCCCCCCTCGCTACGGTCTATAGACCCGGAAAGTATT
>ONQW01000232.1 GCA_900320025.1 uncultured Lachnospiraceae bacterium | reverse complement strand
TTCCGCGCGGTGTGCGACTGCTGCCGCCACCTTGCATCGGACGATATCGTGACAAAGACCGGACTCGACGCAGAGCTTTATCATGAGGACGGCAGCTTCTATCTGGTGATTCACAATCCGGGAAAGCAGGAGCTGGAGTTTTCGAAGCTTGCGCTTGTGCTCAATGAGTTCGGCGCTCTGGTCACGACACGGGAAGAGATCATCGCACACTTCAGGGAGCAGGTATCGTGCATTCTGGATCACAGCACAATCAAAACGCTGGCCGCACTTTGAGCGGTCAGAACTATGCGGGCGCACAGCGCAGATCCGGAAGAGCAGTGACGGGCCCGGAGACGGAGAGCAGTGACGTACAGCGGAACGCTGGCCGCGGGCACAGCCAGAAAACGTCGGGACCCGGAACCGGGCACGAACAGGTGCGGCTCAATGCCTATCTTGCGCACAGCGGGCTGTGCTCGAGGCGCGATGCGGACCGCCTGATTGAAGCCGGAAGAGTGACGGTAAACGGCCGCATCGCTCACCCGGGGGAGCAGGTGGATGCTGCGGGCCGCGATCACATCGTGGCGGACGGCAGGGTCATCGGCACCTCCGCGAGTCCTATCGTTGTCGCATTCTATAAGCCGGTCGGCGTCACCTGCACGGAGCGGGATCCGCACGCGGACCGGACCCTTGCTGACGTCTTTCAATTTCCTACCAGACTTACTTATGCGGGCAGGCTCGACCGCGATTCCGAGGGGCTTCTCCTCATGACAAACGACGGCGTTCTCATCGATTCCATGATGCGGGGAAGCGCCGGACACGAAAAAGAATATGTCGTTCGGACTGTCCGGCGGATTTCCGACGTGGATCTCGAGCGGATGCGCCGCGGCATGTATCTGCGGGATCTGGATACCACAACAAGACCCTGCCGCATTGAGCGGCTCGGCGACCGCACGTTCTCCATTGTGCTGACACAGGGCCTGAACCGCCAGATCAGGCGCATGGTCAGGGCCTGCGGCGGAGAGGTGAAGCGCCTCAAGCGGACACGGGTGCTGAATGTGGAACTGGGCGCCATGAAGCCCGGACAGCAGCGCATCCTGACAAGGGAAGAGACCGCCAGACTGTATCAGGCGGCGGGGCTGAAGGCGCCGGTTTGAGGGAGCAGCCATGAGTAGTGTGAAACAGGAAATGGAAAAGGAGCAGCAGACAGAGCCAGGGAATGAGAAAGCGGCGGCCGCGATGACTCATGCGGAGTACGAGGCACTGGAGCGGACCATCGATTATCACATGGACCGCTACTACAACCAGGATGCGCCGGAGATCAGCGACTATGAATACGATCAGCTGATGCTGCGCCTCAAGGCGGCCGAACGGGCGCATCCGGAGTGGATCACGCCGGACTCACCCACACAGAAGATCGGCGGCACAGCGAAGCGGGAGGCGGGCGTCAAGGTCACGCATGACGTGCCGATGCTATCGATCGAGGACGTTTTCACCAGGGAAGATGTTGCCGCCTTCATCGGGAAGGTGCATGAGGTGCACCCTTCGGCAAAATTCTCGGTGGAGCAGAAGATTGACGGCCTGTCGATGTCGCTCCGGTACCGCAGAAATCCGGAAACCGGGCAGCTGTCGCTTGTGCTGGCCGAGACGCGGGGCGATGGTCTCATCGGCGAGGATGTGACGGCGAACGCGCGGGTGATCCCCGATGTAAAGCAGACGATCGATCTGCCGTTCGATTCTCTGGAACTCCGCGGCGAAGTGTACATGACCCACGCGGATTTTGACCGGTTCAACGAGGAACAGGAAAATGCGGGCAAAAAGGCAGCGGCCAATCCGCGCAATCTGGCGGCCGGCACGCTCCGGCAGCTCGATCCCTCGATCACCCGGGAGCGGCGGCTCCGCATGTTCATCTTCAACGTACAGGCGGGACCGGCCGATTTCATGGAGAGTCATGACGCCGCACTCGACCGGCTCGCGGAGCTCGGTGTGCCGGTGGCCTGGCACCGCAGCTGCACAACCGCAGAGGAGTGCCTGGCTGCGATCGACGAGATCGGAGAATCGCGGGGGAGTCTCGACCACGACATCGACGGCGCGGTGGTGAAGCTTGATCACACGCCGTGGAGACAGGATTTTCCGGCGGGCAGCAAATATTCGAGCGGGCATATCGCCTACAAATATCCGCCCGAGGAGGCGGTTGTCACGATGGACCGCATCCTGACCGACGTCGG
>ONQW01000197.1 GCA_900320025.1 uncultured Lachnospiraceae bacterium | reverse complement strand
GGTATTTCCTGCGCGATCTTCACAGCAGCATTGCGGCAGAGGGTGTCGATGCGCTTGCGGAGGCCGCGGACGCCGGCCTCCATGGTGTACTCGGAGATGATCTCGCGCAGCGTGTCATCCGGGATGACGAGGCGTCCGTCCGGAATGCCCATGGATTCCTCCGCTTTCGGAACGAGATGCTTCTTCGCGATCTGAAGCTTTTCCTCGGGGGTATATCCGGTGAACTGAATCACCTCCATGCGGTTCAGGAGCGGGGCCGGGATCGTATCCGTCGAATTGGCCGTACAGATGAACATGACGTTGGAAAGGTCATACGGCACATTCATGTAGTGATCCGTGAAGGTGTTATTTTGCTCCGGATCGAGGACCTCGAGAAGTGCGCTGGCCGGATCGCCGTTGTAGCTCTGGGAGAGCTTGTCGACCTCGTCGAGCACCATGACCGGATTGGAGACGCCGCTCTTCTCGATGCCGTCCATGATGCGGCCGGGCATCGCGCCGATGTAGGTTCTGCGGTGGCCGCGGATATCCGCCTCATCCCGCACGCCGCCGAGGCTCACACGGACATATTTGCGCCCGAGTGCCCGGGCGATCGACTTACCGATACTGGTTTTGCCGGTGCCGGGCGCGCCGACGAACAGCAGGATGGAGCCTGTCTGCTGCTTCTTGAGATTCATGACCGCAATCTGCTGGATGATGCGCTGCTTGACCTTCTTCAGACCGTAATGATCCTCGTCCAGCACCTTCTGCGCCTCATCGAGATTCACGAATTTTGGCGGCTCCGCCTTCCAGGACAGAGACGTGACAAAATCGAGATAGTCGTAGAGCATGCCGTACTCCTGCGACTCCTGTCCCTCCTGTCTGAGCCGGTTCAGAACCTTCTCGGCCTCCTTCCGCGCCGTCTCGTTCATGCCGGACTCCGCGATCTTCTTCTCGAACTTCTGCACGTCGGTCACATTCTCCGGGTGCATACTGTCAAGTTCCTTCTGCAGATACTGCATCTGCTTGCGGATGGCCGCCTCACGGTACTGGTCCTGATACTCCTTCTGCTGACTTGCGTTGGCCTCGCCGGAGACGCGCGTCACTTCAAAATATTCGTAAAGCATCTGGGCGAGCTTCTCGCTGCGGGCATTGGCGCTATCCTCCGCGAGCACTGCATAGCGCTCCTCACTGCCCGCGGTCAGCCATGGCGACAGGCCGCACGCCAGCGTCGCGATCGAGTTCATTGGTTCCACGAACTGCCGGATGAACTCCGCAAACTGCGTGTTTGCGGTGAGATCAATGACCTCCTTCTTCAGGGCCTGGAGCTTCTGATAGCTCGCCGCCTCGTCGAGATCCTGAATGTCGTCGCGCCGCGAGATCGTCAGATCAATCGAGCGGTCCGGATTGATGCTGACATGCGTGATATCCACCCGGTTCTGCGTGATGACACTTACATAGCCCTGCTCACTCACCTCGCCGATCACCCCGGCGACGCCGATCGGATAGAAACTGTCCTCTGTCCACTGTTCCTTCGTTTGATCCTCTTTCAGAATCAGCAGCACAACCTTTTCTCCGACTGCAAAGCTGCGGCCGGCGACTCCGCGGAACTGATCCGCCTGAAAATACACTTCCGCATCCGGAAGGATAATCTTGTTATAGGAAGGAATGACCAACATGATAAAAACCTCCTGAAAACACTCCCTGGCGAAGGCTTCCCATCCCGTACATGCACTTTTTCCGGGCACCTGTGTATTTTTCTCCTTGCCGTGCGTGCACGACCGGCGTATGTACCTGCACATCTGCCGCACCTGTTGTCTGCGACATCTGCCCGTTTGACTTGAAGGAAGCCTTGCTGTTGTTAGCACTCTTTACTGATGAGTGCTAATATACGCCGTGATTCTCTGCGGGTCAAGCCATACCCCCAGGGGTTTATAAAAAGTTTATCCTTCGAAAACTATTCCGAAATTGTCCCTAACGAGTTTAGCTTGATTGGGACAAAAATTGTCCCAATCAAGCTAAACTCGTTAGGGACAAAGCAGTTCGTCCATGCAGGTACCGTCGGCGTGGGGGAGAGAGACGCCGAGAATGCGGGCAAAGGTCGGCGCCTCATCTACGATCGGACGTCTGTCAAGGACGGCCTTCTCCCGAATGCCAGGCCCGAAGAGAAAGAGCGGAGGCTGCGGACCGCGGTCCGGAAGATGTCCGTGGGTGGCATGACCGGTGCGGTAGTCGGAGGAGTCGAGGCTGCCACAGACCGGGCCGGTCCAGGCATCCGCAAAGGAGGTGTAGCCGTCGCTCTCGGCGATGAAGGAGAATGGTCCTGCGAGGTGTTCCTTTTTCTCTGCTTCTTCCTCGGTCATATAGCTTCCGATTCCGTATATCCCGTCTTCCACTGCCTGATCAAGAAGCTTCCGCACCGTGTCCCGGGTTTCGCCATCTGCAGGGTCTCTGAGATAGATCTGCGCCGAGAGTCCCGAGGAGTGGCTCCAGGCCTTCCAGCCGGTGACCTCCCCCTGTTCATTGACCTCAATCAGCCCGGATTTTGCGAAGAGAACATTCAGATTGACGCTCCGCACCACATCCATCTGTCCATGGTCACTGATCAGCGCAAAAACCGTGTCATCCAGTGTTCCCGCGTTCCGGCAGGCGGAGATCAGCTGGAGCAGCCAGCCGTCGATATGGCGCACTGCGCCGGTTACCTCGCGGGAAAAAACGCCCGAGTGATGCCGCGCGCTGTCCACGTTGGCAGGATGCAGCATCAGGAGGTCCGGCTGGTAAGTCCGGATAATGTCACAGGCACAGTCCACAATAAACTGATCCGTCTCCGGGTGTCTGCGGATCGTCACGCCCGG
>ONQW01000230.1 GCA_900320025.1 uncultured Lachnospiraceae bacterium | reverse complement strand
GATATGGTCAGAGCCCGATGCCAGCGATGACAAAATCGTGGTGTCGGAAACCGGTGAACAATGGTCGCCGAAGCATCCGCCGCCCATTACTGCAGCAACTGCTGCATAGACGATCGTTCCTACTTCGCCGCCACCAACCTGCAGTGCAAGGGGGATAGCGATCGGAAGCATGATCGCGTAAGTTCCCCAGGAGGAGCCAGTCAAGAAGGACACAACCGCACAGGACAAGAATACGACGATCAACAGAAGGGTCGGAGTCATCCAAGACTTCGTTATGCTGATGATGAAGTTCGCTGTTCCCAGTTCCTTCGTGATAGAATTCATACAATATGCCATGGACAGGATCAGGATCGCGTCGGAGCGGGTGTTCTGATCGAGCTCACCCTCCGTGGAATCCACGCCGAACAGGGCGATCTCCCGGTACTGGTCCTGCCCTGTGACATCGGCACTTTCCGTTGCGGCTTCCGTACTTCCCTCTTCTGCTTTTACCTCTTCTGTAACGGAAGAGGCGGCACTGTCTGCCGCAAGATTATTTGTAGAAAGATCGGCCTTATTGATCCGCTCGATCCGGGTTTCCACATAGAGGAGGCCGATCACGATCGCCAAGACTGCAATCTCGACTACAAGGAGGACAATCCGAAACTTCCCATTTGGTCTTCTGCCCTCCCGGTTCTGCTTATTCTGATCATCTTGCTGGTTCTTGTCCTGGTTTTTCATCTCCACTGCCATTCCCCCATGCCAATATTACAGGATGCCTATTCCCGCTCCATCCGGCGGATTGCATCTTTCTCGGACACCACATCGAGTGTGCCACGGTATACACCAATCGTACGCCTTGTGATCTCATCCCAGTCATAGCAGGCTTTCACCCGCTCTCTGGCCAGATCTCCCAGATGCCTTGTAAGCTCCGGATCATCAAAGCACCGTTCCAACACGTTCTGCAGATCTTTCGCATCACCATGCCGGAAGGTCACCCCTGCATCCCCGACAACATCAGCGCATTCCGGAATATCCGATACCACGCAGCAGTCGCCGTAACTCATCGCCTCCAGAATTGTGAGCGGCATTCCCTCCAGATCAGAAGGGAGCACGTAGAGATAGGCATTGCTGTAGAGTTCCTGCATGGGTCTTCCGCTGACAAAGCCGGTGAACAGGATTCTGTCATCTCCTTCCGCCTGTTTCTTCACCTCCTCAAAATAGGACGCCGTGTCAGAGGCACCTCCCGCGATGACAAGCTTTTTGTCGGTGCGGATCTGGCGAAAAGCCTGAATCAGGTAATGAATACCTTTCTCCGGTACAATTCTGCCGAGGAACAGAATGTACTGGCCCTTTGCAAGGCCATACTGCTTTTGAATCTCACGGACCGGAACCGGTTCAGCCGGATCAATGCCATTGGGAAGCAGTACAGTCTTTCTGTGATAAGTATTCCAGAAATACTCCTGGGCAGAACGGCTAAGTACAATGATCTCATCCGCCTCTCGGGCAGCCATCTTTTCTCCAGCATGGATGACCTTTTTCCCAATTCCCTTCCATTTAGCACGTTTCCAATCGATTCCATGGATTGTACACACACAACATTTGCCGAATAATTTAGGAAGCCACATCATAAGGCAGGGGCCTTCCGCGATGGCCTATGCGCGCCGCCATATCCTGAAACACTCCCAGCGGGCAGACGACCGAACAATATATACGCCCGAACACCCATGTCAAAACCATCAACGCCACAACCACAATCACGTTAAGCGCCAGCAGCGCAGGCACGAACTGCACCTTGGCCATAAAGCCCAGATAGCGGTACAGCGGCCACGCCAGCAGCGCCCCGACGGCGCCGCCGCCGTGGGTGTAGCGATAGGACTGGGCCACGAAGTTGGACAGGACCTCGATGCGCATGTTCCGCTCGAGGATTACCCGCTGGACAAAGAAGATGTGCACGGCGGCGAACACCAGCAGCAGACTCAGCAGAAGCGCGGCCGCATGCTTTCCGCGCATGGTTCCTCCTTATGCCTGCATGGCCCGGAGCGTCACGTCGATGAGCTCCGCCAGCTCCATGCCGCAGAGCTCCGCGCCCCGGGAGATGACCTCTCGGGAGCAGCCCGCGGCGAATTTTTTGTCCTTATATTTCTTTTTGACCGATTTGACCTCCAGATCCTGCACGCTCCTGGACGGCCGAATGAGCGCGGCGGCCCCGATAAGGCCGGTGAGCTCATCCGAGGCAAAGAGCACCTTTTCCATC
>ONQW01000195.1 GCA_900320025.1 uncultured Lachnospiraceae bacterium | reverse complement strand
CGCCATACCGCCGTCCAGATCGATCCCAATCAGTTTCAGAGTGCTGCACACATGACTCTTTCCCGTTCTGCAGGCATAACACTTCCCGCAGGAAAGCAGCGGATATGCCGCCACCCGGTCCCCGGGGCGGAAGCCGTTGCTTTCCCCGTTGATCTCCTCGATGACACCGACAAATTCATGACCCATGATCAGAGGAGCCTTTGCCCGTGGATGTTTGCCGGAATATATTCCGATATCCGATCCGCAGACGCCGCAATATGTTACCTTCAGTCTGGCCTGCCCCGGAGCCAGAGGCGCCAATGGAACCTCTCTGACCTCGACGCTCTCCGAACCGGTGTATACTAATGCTTTCATTTTCTTCCTCCCTTTGTTCCTCCCTGCGCTCTGCGCGCGTATTTAATGCGTGCCCAGCCATCGAATAGTGTCTGCCAGCGCACGCGGCCATTGCGTTGTGCGCCGCAGCGCCGCGGCCAGACTGCCATCAGCGCCAATTAAGTCCAACGGGGACTTAATTGGCAGGCACTATTTACACTGACTTGCCTTTGTTTATACTCTGCAATGATATTCCGCCTGTTCAGCGGCTTATCGTCTGTTTTTCATGAACCTGCGGATGCGCCGCAGGCCTTCGTCAATTGTCTCCATATCCACGGCATAGGAAATGCGGACAAAGCCTTCTCCGCCGGCGCCGAAGCCGCTTCCAGGAATCACAACCACATGCTCCTCCTGAAGCAGAGACATGGCGAAATCCATGGAGGACAACCCGCTTTTGCGAATATCCGGAAACACATAAAATGCCCCTGCCGGTTCCATACAGGAAATTCCGTGGATGGCGTTCAGCCCGTCCACGATACGGCGACGCCGTTTACGGTAGGTCTCCTTCATCTCTTCCACTGCTTCCCTGCCGCCTTCCAGCGCAGCCACGCCACCCCACTGTATCGGCTCATTGATGCAGGAGAACACATTTTCCAGCAGTGTGTTCATCCGGTCAGTCATTCCTTCTGACGCAGCAAGATATCCCAGCCGTATTCCTGTCATCGCAAAGGTCTTGGAAAATCCGTCTATCAGAATCGTCCGCTCCTTCATCCCCGGTATGGATGCAATGCTGGTATACTTTGTTCCATCCCAGAGAAGTTCTCTGTAAATTTCATCTGAAATCACATAAAGATCCTTCTCCATCGCCAGCTCGGCAACGCCCTGTATCGTCGTGCGGTCCAGCACGCCTCCCGTCGGATTGGACGGATAATTGATTAAAATTGCCTTCGTCCTGTCGGTCACTGCTGCAGCAAGCTCCTCCAGATCGAACATGAAGCGGTTTTCTGCCCGTACTTTTACTGGCACAGCGTCTGCTCCGGTCTGAGCAACCAGTCCGATGTAATTGGACCAGCAGGGGTCGGGAATAATTACCTCGTCGCCCTCCTGTAGCAGAAGCATGCTGACCAGATTCAGCGCGCTGACGGCGCCAGGTGTAATCAGTATCTCGTTCTCATTGTAGTCCAGTCCCCGGTTCCTGTATTCCGCTGCAATTGCCGCCCGGAGCGGCTTCAGCCCCCGGTTCGGAGTATAGTGAGTTTCACGGCGTCCATAGGAATCGACAATCGCCTGTGTCACATGCTCCGGGGTGTCAAAGTCCGGCTCACCCAGCGCGAAGCTGACCACGTCTTCCATTCCCTCCTGCATAGCAAACATTCTGCGGATCTCCGATGGAGGAACACGCAGAGCCCTTTGAGAGAATCCCTTCATCCGTCCTTTCCCTCCTTCTTCATCCCTGTTTCGTTTATCTGATAGCGGAGAGCCCTGCCGGTCAGAAACAAAACTGCCTCCTCTGCAGCCTTGCGTTTGAGTTCCTCTGCCGCTTCCTCAGAATACCACCCCATATGCGGAGTTGCGATAAAGTTTGGCAGCTGAAGCAGGGGGTTCTCCGGATCAGCCGGCTCCTCTGCCATAACATCCATCGCAGCCCCCGCAATCTCACCTCTCTGCAAAGCCTGCAGCAGATCCTCCTCATCCACGATATGGCCACGGGAAGTGTTGATGAGATACGCACCGGGCTTCATCGCAGCAAACGCTGCAGCGTCAAAGAGTCCCCGGGTTTCTTCCGTCAGCGGACAGTGGATCGAGATGACATCTGACGATGCGAGAAGCTGCTCCCACGATACAGTTTCCACCAGGTTCTCCACGATGCTCCCTGCCGGATAAAACGCGTCGAACCCCATCAGACGACATCCGAACCCGCTCATTCTGCGGGCGAACATTCTTCCGATGCGCCCGAGTCCCACAATTCCCACCGTCTGCTCACTGAACCGGTGAATCGGTACGGACTCTGCGTAATTCCACTGTCCGGACCGAACGTGGGGAACCATGATATTCAGCCGGCGTTCCAGGGCGAGAGCCATGGCAGCCGCGTGATCCGCCACCTCATTCATTCCGTAATCCGGAACATTACAGACTGTCACGCCATACTTTGTCGCCGCAGCCACATCGATGTTGTCCACACCGACACCGTACCGTACAATCAGTTTCAGCTCCGGAGACAGTTCCCTGATTACTCTCTCTGTAAAAGGCGCATACTGATTGAGCATCACAGCACCGCCTCTGCATTCCCGTATCAGCTCCTCCTCACTTCCACAGCAGAGATGAGCCAATTCGATGCCGGCTTTCCGGAGCACCGAGCGTTCAATGTCAATGCTGCTGTGATCACAATCTGTAATGATGACTTTGTTCATGCTCCCTCACCTGCCTCATCATGTTTTCCCGCTCTCACTGCCCGCACGATGCTCACCGCTTCAGCACTCAGCCGGCGGATCTCCGTGAAGTCCCCCTTCTCTATCAGTTCCGCTCTGCA
>ONQW01000040.1 GCA_900320025.1 uncultured Lachnospiraceae bacterium | reverse complement strand
ATTGACGATCGTGTGTCCTGCATTCGCGCCGCCCTGGAACCGGACAACCACATCCGCCGACTCCGCGAGCATATCCGTGATTTTGCCCTTTCCTTCATCGCCCCAGTTTGCACCGACAACTGCCTTTACCATTCTGTTCCTCCTGCCGCGCCTTTGCGGCTGAATCACTGTATGTTCCGCTGTACGTTCTGAACCGCACAGCAAAATCTATTGTATCAGCACAGATGATATAAGTGAAATCAATGTTTCTGATGATTTTGATAATCTCCGCTTATGCATTGCTTATCATGGCTTCCGGCGGCCGCGCGCCTTCGGGCGCGAAGCACAGGCTGTCACCCAGCAGATTCGGAAACCGCGATGGCATCACCGAGCGCGTCTTCGGGTGCAGAGCACGGGCTGTCAACGGAGTCGCCGGTTCATACCCTGGCCGCACCCGGTAGCTGTAAATACCTGAACAGTCTCTCCCGTTACACATTGATCTCGGCCTTTTCGCCGAGCAGATCGCGGTTGACATCCAGCATCGGAGCAATCACGGTGTCAAGATAGCGCTCCACCTGATGCGGCGCGCAGCCGACATAGCACTTCGGGTCAAGTTTTGACTCAAGTTCCTCCAGCGTGACATGGAACATGGGATCCTGCGCAATGAGTTCGAGAAGGTTGTTGTCAAGCCCCTCCTCCTTGACGCGGCGTCCCGCCTGCATGGAGAGCTCGCGGATCCGCTCGTGCAGCTCCTGCCGGTTTCCCCCGTATTTCTCCACCTCATCCATCATGATGTTCTCGGTCGCCATGAATGGCAGCTCGTCGCGGAGGTGACGCTCGATCATCTTCGGGTAGACCTTGAGGCCATCCGTCACATTGAGGCACAGGTCCAGCACGCCGTCGATGGCGAGGAAGCCCTCCGGAATGGAGAGGCGCTTGTTCGCGGAATCATCGAGCGTGCGCTCAAACCACTGCACGCCGCTGGTGATGGCCGGGTTGAGGGCATCCACCATGACGTACCGCGCCAGGGAGCAGATACGCTCCGAGCGCATCGGATTGCGCTTGTATGCCATCGCCGAGGAACCGATCTGCGATTTCTCGAACGGTTCCTCCACCTCCTTCATGTGCTGCAGAAGCCGGATGTCCGTCGCCATCTTCATGGCGGAGGCCGCAATGCCGGCAAGCACATCGCATACCTGGGTGTCGACCTTCCGGGAATACGTCTGGCCGCTGACCGGGACACAGGCGGTAAAGCCCATCTTCCGGGCGATCATCGGATCGAGCGCGTCGACCTTCTCAAGATCGCCGTCAAACAGCTCCAGGAAGGACGCCTGCGTCCCGGTGGTTCCCTTGCTGCCGAGGAGCTTGAGGTTGGCCAGACAATGGTCCGTCTCCTCCAGATCCATCATAAATTCATTGATCCACAGGCAGGCCCGCTTTCCCACCGTCGTCGGCTGCGCCGGCTGATAGTGCGTGAAGGCAAGCGTCGGCTGATCCTTCTGCTCCCGCGCGAATTTTGCGAGCGTCGCGATCACATTGATCAGCTTGCGCCGGACCAGACGGAGTGCCTCCCGCATCAGGATGATATCCGTGTTGTCGCCGACATAGCAGCTCGTCGCGCCAAGATGAATGATTCCCTTCGCCTTCGGGCACTGCACGCCGTACGCGTAAACATGGCTCATCACATCATGACGCACTTCCTTCTCGCGTGCTCTCGCCACATCGTAGTTGATGTCGTCCTGATGCGCCTTCATCTCCTCGATCATTTCGTCTGTGATCCGGGTGATGCCGAGCTCCTTCTCCGTCTCTGCGAGCGCGATCCAGAGCCTTCTCCAGGTGCGGAACTTGTGATCCTCCGAGAAAATGAACTGCATCTCTCTGCTTGCATACCGCTCCGAGAGCGGGCTGATGTAACGATCCGTGGACATATCAACCTCCTGATGACTGAGCCGGCTATAGCCAGGCTCCTTTCAGACATGCGCTCCGTCCCATCTCCTTGAACTGCCGAAGAAACGGCAACGCAGCTTCCTTTCACTTCCTGCCATCTGCAATCATACCATGATTCAGATTTAAAGAGATAACAAAAGAGCCAGAGATCCTTAAATACGGGATGTTCTGGCATCTTTGTTATCGGCAGCTGTCGAAGATCGGATCATGCCGTGATTCCTGTGATAAAAAAGCCTGACAGCATTCGGCTCCCCGACTTATCTCAATTTGAATTCGCTTATGCCCGGCTCATCTCCATTTGAATTCGCGGGTCAGATCAGAGAAAAGGGCCATAATAGTTACTCCTGAACGGTTATGATCTGAATAGCTATGATCTGAGCGATAAACGTCGTCACGCCTGAAAACGTCCGACGAAATCCCGCACGCGCTGATTGTCGGTTGCAAAAAGCTCGGCCGGCGTGCCCTCTGCCTGGATCAGGCCATGCTCCATGAAAATGATGTAGTCCGACAGCTCCCGCGCAAACTGCATCTCATGCGTGACAATGATCATGGTCATGTGCTGCTTCGCCAGATCCCGGATGACGCGGAGCACCTCCGCCGTCAGCTCCGGATCGAGCGCCGACGTCGGCTCGTCGAAAAACAGAATCTTCGGTTCCAGCGCCAGCGCGCGTGCAATCGAGACACGCTGCTGCTGCCCGCCGGACAGCTGGCAGGGATACTGCCCCGCCTTGTCAGACAGCCCCAGCTTCCGAAGAAGCTCCTCCGCCTTCGCCTCCGCCTCCTCGCGGCTCCTGCCGGCAAGCATCTGCGGCTCCGTGATATTTTTTCTCACCGAATAATGCGGAAACAGATTGAAATTCTGAAATACCAGACCGAAATCCTTCCGGATTCTGCGAAGCTCCGCAGGAGGCGCATAAACACTGCGCCCTCCCTCATCCCTCGCGGCATACTGCCCGAGATAAATCAGGTCCCCCGCATCCATCGTCTCAAGCATCGTCGCGCAGCGAAGCAGCGTCGATTTGCCGGAGCCGGACGGCCCGATGATCGAGACCACCTGCCCCTCCGCCACCGTCAGGGAAATATCCCGCAGCACCTCATTCCCGTCAAACGACTTGCGAATATGATTCATCTGTAAGTAAGTATTCATCGATATCCCTGTGCGTCGATCCTCCGGATTGTCCCTGACAAGTTTAGCTTGTTTGGGACAATTTTTGTCCCAAACAAGCTAAACTTGTCAGGGACAATTCCGCCCGGTCAGACCTTGCAGTGTCCCCTTTCTCACCCGTTTCCGGCAGCCGGCGTCGGCATCTGACTCCGGCAGCTGGCAGTGTCATCCTCCGGATGAAATCAGATTTTGTAATAGCTGTAATGTTTCTCCACCCTGCTGCACACGAGCACGACGAGCAGGTTGAAGATGTAGTAGAACAGTCCCGCGGCGAGCAGCGGCCAGATGGATGCCACCTTGGAGGAGATCTGTTTTGCAATCGTGAACATCTCGGCTTCCGCGATGGCAAATGAGAGGGAAGTGTCCTTGACCAGCGTGACCACCTCGTTTGTCACGGCCGGAAGAACGCGTTTCCAGACCTGCGGCACGATGATTCTCAGAAATGTCTGGGAATGACTATACCCCAGCACCTGTGCGGCCTCATATTGTCCCTGTGGAACCGACTGAATGCCGGAGCGATAGATCTCGGCAAAATACGCCGCGTAGTTGAGCACAAAGGCGATGATGACCGCGGCGAAGCGGTAGGACTGCGAGATCTGCACGCGGAACACATAGTAGGGGGCAAAATATACCACGATCACCTGAAGCATGAGCGGCGTCCCGCGCATGATGGAGATGTAGACCCGCGTGATGACGGAGATGACCTTATTCCTGTGCATGCGGAGCAGTGCCACCACCAGTCCCAGCGGGAGAGAAAACAATAAGGTCAGAAAAAAGATGGCACAGGTCATCCCCATGCCACTCATCAGTTGTCCGATTACGGTAAGTAAGCTCATTGATCCTTCCCGATACAGAGACTTTCCGGAATACCAAAGTCCGCGTACTCCGCTGCAATTTTGTCGACGGTTCCGTCCTTTGCCAGCGCATCCATATCCTTCTGCACGATGTCGCGCAGCTCCGTGTTGCCCAGCTTGAAACCTACCGCATACTGCTCCGTGGAGAGATAGTCATCCAGAATCTTGTATCCGCTGCCGCGCTGCCCGATCTCATAATTGGCAACACCGATGTCAATGGCGACCGCGTCGATCGCTCCGGCGGTCAGATCCATGAACGCCGTATTGTAATCCGCATACTGCGTCAGATTGCCGAACGTATCGGCGAGATCCTTGGAATCCCCCTCCAGCGCTGCAAGCGCCGACGAATCCTTCTGCACGCCGACCTTCTTGCCCGCGAGATCCGCCTGACTCTTAATGCCGCTGTCCGTCGGCACCACAAACACCTGGCTGTTGTCAATATACGGCTCCGTCCACGTATACAGATCCTCGCGGCCGTTCATCGTAAAACCGTTCCAGATACAGTCAATCGTCCCGGCATTCAGCTCCGCGTCCTTCGAATCCCAGTCGATCGGCTGCTTCACCAGCTCCCAGCCTTCCTTGTCGCACACCGCCTGGGCAAACTCCAGGTCAAAGCCAGTATACTCCCCGTCGTCTCCCATATACCCATACGGCGGAAACTCCGCATCAAATCCCACCGTCAGCTTCTTTCTCGAGGAACCGCCCTTCCCGCAGCCTGCCAACATCCCTGCTGCAAGCGCCACCGACAGCCAAACCACCAGCCTCTTCTTCATTGCGCACCTCCCTCGCACTCTGCCATTCATCACTTTACTAATTTATCACACTAAAGTTTCAACAGAGCCTATCTTACCGAAGGAGCCACCTCCTGTCAACACCCGCCTGCGCACATACGGGCCAAAAATTGTCCCTAACGAGTTTAGCTTGTTTGGTACAATTTTAGTACCAAACAAGCTAAACTCGTTAGGGACAATTCCCGCTGGTGCATCATCCTTTCGCCGCGTTGATCCGGTAATTATTCCGCATCTCCCGCGCCGTCGCCGACAGCTCGGTCCGCAGCGCGTCATCCGCGCCCTGTTCCCTCATGGCGCGGAGACGGCGGATCTGCTTTGCCCCCGCGGAGTCCTCCTCATCGCGGGCGGCCTCGTCCATGGCGCTCTCGAGCTTCATGGACGCCGCATAGGCCTCCGGATGCCTGGCGACAAAGGCAACATAATCCTTGTCCGGAAGGTACATGCGCACCGCGGCGAGATAATCGAGATAGTAGGCGTCCTCATTCTTCAGGCTGTACGCCCTCTGAAAGCACTCCGCCGCCATGTCGAAGTGAAAGAAATACGCATAGACAAGGCCTCTGCTGTGCTCGGCCCGCGCCCGCATCGTCCGCTCCGGCTCCGGCAGCGCATCCAGGATCCGCTGATACTCGAGCAGCGCCTGCGCAAAATGGCCGTTCTCGACCATATAGTCGGCCCGGGCAAGGCGCATCTCAAACTGCTGCATTCCCTCCCCGGTGCGGAGAATCTCCGAGGTCTGCCGGCGTTGCTCCGGCGTCACATAGTCCGACGCGTCGAGAATGGCCATAACAAACTGCTCTACCCGGTTCCGGCCCTTCTCCGCGCTCCGCAAAATCCGGTCCAGATTGTCCGCGAGCTCCGGCAGCCCGCACTCTGTCCTGATCCATTCGGTCAGCTTCTCATCCAGAATCCCTTCATCCAGAAACTGTGCGCTCTGGACCAGCGAATACATGAGTTCCTCCGGCGAATACACCTCCCGGTCGATCGCGGCAAGCCGGTATGGATTGCTGGTTCGTTTTCCGATTGTTTCAATCAGTCCCATTCCATCCCTCTGTCCTATGACCCAGTTTCCTTCCCCGGATCAAAATCGGTGCCTATCCGGCTGCTATCCGTTGCATACTCCGGAGCGGCTGCCCGCCTGCTGTCCGTTGCATACTCCGGGGCTGCTGCATGGTCTGCCCCGCTTTCTTCCCCTTCGCATCTTCTCAGCATTCCCGCCTTCTCAGCAAGCACGCTTTCTAAGCACGCACAATTGCTCAGCACGCACACCTTCTCCGCCTTCGCAGTGCCGTTTACACCGTAAACCTCTGGTCCCACGAAAGCCCGCTTCCCGCCGCGATCTCTCCGAACCCCACATCCTCCACATGCACGCACAGAGTGTGGACGTCCGCCATGGACAGCGAGACCCGGATCCTCGTGGTCCGCCCCGCCCGGTTCGGCAGTCCTTCCAGCGTCATGGTCTCATCCCGGACGGCGCCGCCCGTCAGCGGCGTGAAGATGAAATGTACCTCATTGCCGGAGTCCACGATGAATTCCCGCTCCCACGACAGGTCGTACCAGCTCTCCCCGGCGTCCCGCACAGCAAGATACCGGCTGCTTCCCGCGTGGAGCACCAGCATGCCGATATTGCAGGACAGGCAGTTCTCTCCCAGAAAGAAATACTGATCCTGAATGCTCCGGTGGTCCCGCTTCAGCAGCGCCGACCAGGCCGCGCCCTTGCTGTAGAGATTATTGCCGAGAAACACCCGCCGGTGATAGGAAAGGTAGGCAAGCGACTCCTTCATCCACTGGTCCGCAAAGCCCTGCCCGATCAGAAACACAGAGGAGATCTGCCCCTGCGGCGCCGCACGCCGGCATATCTGAAGAAACGACGCATCCCGCTGCTCCTTCGCCGTCATGCGCGCCGACATCTCCGGCGCCGTGTCCGTCCTTGCATAGACAACCGCGGGCTTTGTGCCGCTGTTGTAGCACATGCGGACGAGCTTCATGGCACTCTCTCCGTTCCACTCGCACAGCAGCACATCGCGCTCATGCAGCGACGCGTTCTGACACAGCAGGAAGGAATAGAACGAGCTCTGATGGTCCTCCCAGTAAAGGCCATCGAGTGAGAGGTTGAGAAACCCCTTCATTCTGCCGAGCATCTCCACCGCATTCTGATCGATGGCCTCCATCGTGAACAGCAGCACCGATATCTCGGACGTCGGCACAGTATCCGCCATCAGCGCGAGCACGCGGCGCACATAGAGCGCAAGCAGCGAGCACGGGTCGTACTCCTGCCCCTCGATGAGAATCGCCCGTCCCTGCAGGGCGGAGGACAAAATATGACGCACGATGGTTCCGTCTCCGTGGGAGGCCCGGGTCTCCGCTTCCTGCCCGCAGAACCAGATATTGGCGCCAAATTTCTTGGACAGCACGGTGGGTATATACAGATTCTCTCCGCTCCCGCCCTTTTCCTTCTGCGCAAAGGTGACCGGCTCCGCGCCGGACTCGGACCAGGAGACCTGACTTCCCGTCTCACCGAGGTCGAATCCGACGACATATTTTTTGTTGGAAGTGCGGGTAAACAGCATAGCGCCCCCTGACCGCCGACAGTCTGCGGTCTCCTGTCTTCAAATTCTAACATGACAATTCCGCCGCGCTTTCTCATCCGCGGGATGAACGTTCGTATGGACCTTCTCCCACGGACCGGTAGTCAGACCGGTAGACGGATCGAAAAGCGGACCGGAAAGCGACCCGGATGACGGACCGCAAGTCTGATACCCACGGCATGCCATTTATTTTTCCGCGCCGTTCGTGCCGAACAGCCTCGCCACCAGATCAGCCTTCCGGTCGTACTCCTCCATCGCCTGGATCGCCTCGTCCATCCGGTCCATGGCAATCAGGGTGGAGATCCGGTTGATCATGGAGAACCGGTCGCTGCCCGTGTCGGCGATCCGGGTGTCCTGTCCGAAGGTTCCGCTCTCCACGACGTTGCGCCGCTCCGCATCGTCCGTGATGAAGTAGCGCACCTGCTCCCCGAAGAACAGAATGAAGCCCGAGACGTAAATGCCCTCGTACATCTCCTTCATCGACTGCTCCTGCATCACCTCCGTGCCGGAGTGATCCTCCCGGTCCACAGAGAAGTGCAGCACGACATCCGCACCGGGCCGTCCCTTGAACTGAATCAGCGTCTCATCCGCCAGGTCCTGCAGCTGCGGCAGAAGGCCCGCAAAACGGCGGTAAAACGGAAAGAAAATGCCCTCCGCCGTGAGATCCGCGAGGAACAGCTTCGCCGTCTCCAGCTCCTCCGTGCGGAATTCGCCGGACCGCCCTGAAAGGTCCCTGAGATACGCCATCCGGCAGACATCAAACAGCGGCCGTCCCTGGATGCCGAACTCCCCGATGCGCTGCAGTGTTTTCTTCTGAATCGGCACCTGATCGACAAAATAATAGTGCGCCATCTGGGCCATCAGCGCTGTGACAGGCGCGTCCTCCGCGCCGGCCTCACGATAGTTCTGAAGAAATTCCTCCTCGTCCTCCAGAATGGCGCCGCTGTAAAGAAGCTGCGCCGCCATGCGCGGCAGAACCGGCGCGGCATCCGTGCCAAAGCGCTGCGCGGCGGTGCGGAGATCATCGAGCTCCACCGACAGCCCCTCGTATCCGGCCAGCAGGCAGCGGAGCATCTTCTCATCATACTTGCCCGCCACATACGTCTCGTGGACAATCTCCACAAATTTTGCCTCATCCGCCGGTGTCAGTCCGGCGTCCGGCAGGGTCATTCCGTCCTCTCCGAGCAGTGCGGAGTCAAGGCGCATCAGGATGCCCGGATCGATGCCCGTGGCGCCGCAGGTGAGAACCCAGCGGATCGCCTTCCCGCACTGTCCGTGGATGACCATGAACGCCAGAATTTCCGCCCGCTCCTTCGCCGTGAGTCCTTCCAGCGTAATATCGTTCAGGAACGTGCTCAGCTCTCTGACCGTGTCACTCTCATCATAATAGCGGAGCAGCGCCATGCGGATCTGATGGCGGAAATCCCCGCGCAGGTCAGGTGCCTCGGCAAGCGCCCGGAACCGCTCGCAGTTAAAGCTCGTGATTCGAAAGTTCCCGCCCTGTCCGCCCGCAAGAAACCGGTCGAACCCGGTGATGCCCGTGTCAAAGGCAGAGAGCATGGAAATTTTGTCCTGATATCTGGCAAGCCTCTCCACCGTGCCGTGCTGCTGCGCAGCCCAGCGGTTCCCCGCGGCATCCTCAAAGAACAGATGCACCCTGCTCCCATACAGCGGCAGCACGGTTTCTCCGTCCTGCATCATCACCTTCTGCTCCCCGCTGCACTGGTCATATGCCACGACCAGCTGCAGCGCTCCGGTGCCGCAAAGGTCCGCCTCCGCCCGGACGAGGCAGCTGAACATCACGCGCACCGCGCAGGGCGTATTCTCCGGCGTCAGGACATCATTATTCAGCATGTGCCAGTAGAGATAACAGAGTTCCCTCGTCACATGCTCATGCGAAAGCTCCTCCATGGTGAATGCGCGGATCGCGGGAAGCGCCTGCCGGTAAATCTCCGGATACTGCTGCCGGTGATGCATGATATAGGAATACACCTGCGCCGTCTTCCGATAGGGCAGCGTGCACTGATAGCAGAAATATCGCAGCACAACCTGCGGAATTTCCCCCGTGTAGTCCTCCGGCATAGACAAAATATAATACTCAAACAGCCTTGTCAGCGTCAGCTCCGCTTCCACGCCCCTCGCGTACCAGACAAAGCTCTCCGGCGCGGTCCGGTTTCCCCGCAGCAGAAGCGCCACAATATTCCGCAGCGTCTCCTCCTTCAGAATATCCCTGTCATACGCCCTGGCGAGAATCCGGTACAGCCGCTCGGAATAGTGCTTGGCGCGCGCCGCGAGTGCATTGACCTGAGACATGACCTCCACATCAATCATATCCATGCGGGACGCGAAGGTCAGCACCTGAAGGGCAAACTCATCGGGCTCTGACAAAATAGCCGGATTGGCCCGCACCATGTCAAACGCCTCCAGATAGATCATCGGGCTCGTGCATCCGCGGTCAAACTGATCCCGGAGCAGCGCCCACTTCTGGGAAGGCCTCCGGCGAAGCTCCTCCGAGAGATAGAGAAGAATCCACGCGATCCGCCAGTCGCCGGGCGCGCGGCGCAGCTCCTGCGACACCCGCTCCGCCGCATCGTAGGCGGTCAGCCGACTCTCGTCCTCCGCGCACAAAACGCCTAGATACACGCGGTAGGCATACAGCTCCGGGTCCTCCTGCCTCAGCCCCCTGTGTTCCGGGTCGGAGTAAGAGGGGATGTTCAGCGCCTCCTCCACCCTGCGGTCAAAATCCATGAGCGCCCAGGCGGCATCCTTCTGCTGCCCCGAGCTGATGAGCACATGGACCTTATAGAGAGCCGCTGCGGGATCGTCCGGTTCCAGCTGGACCAGCCTGTCCACGAGCGAAGACGTCTTCGCAAGCCAGTCCCGTCCGCGAAGCTTCTTTGCCCGGAAATCAACATAGCAGCGCATCAGGGACAGCGTGATCTGACTCACTTCCCTGTGGTGCAGCATATTGACATCCGCATAGGCCGGCTCTGCCGCGCCGTCCTTCCGCGGCACCAGCGTCTCATCCAGAAACGCGTTGTCCTGCGGCGCGCCGCTGCGCACCGCGACCTCCACCGGAATCGTCAGATCGCACCAGCGCCCGCGCAGATGCAGCGCGCCGAAATTCCGGCCAGCGTGCAGCCGCTCCGTATCGATGGCATACCGCACCGCGGCGCTCTGCGAAGCGTCAAAATCCGCGCTTCCGATCGTCCTTGTCTCGGGAACGAGAAAATCTCCCTCCGCCGTGACCTGAAGCTGCGTGTATCCCCATCCGCTGCGGGTGAGCCGGAAGAAATAGAGCGGCATCTTCTCATCCACGTCTTCCGGCAGCAGCACCGTGTTGATTGCCGTGAGCTCCGGAATATATTCGATGGCCGCCTTCCGCCCTGCCGCGACGAGAAATTCCTCCACGTTGGCTTCCCGCTCCGTGCCCGCGGAAAGGCCCCTCCACAGGTACCAGGGCTCCATGGCGTCCTGCTCTGCCGCACCAGCGGCATTGACGTCAGCATCCGGAGACTCCGACCCTGCAGACACCTCGTGCAGCGTTCCGCTCTGCCCGCCATGCTCCGTGCCGCCGCGCAGTCCCTCCTCGTAGAGGAGCGCACCGAACCTGGCGTCGTAGAACACCTTCACGGCCTGACCCCAGTCCGTTTTGGCCAGATTGACGAAGTGCTGCAGCGTCGCGATGGTCCCCTGCGGCGTCGTCAACGGCTCCGCCTCCACATGCATGACAAACGGAAGCCGGTATTCTCCCTGATTGGAGACAATCCGGAACTCCCCCCGCACCTCATCCCCGGCTGTAAGATGGCGCGCGTCGAAGCTCCAGGCCACCTCGTCACTCGATCCGGAGAATTCCGCCGCCCCGACCTCCATCAGGAGGTCCGAGGAAGATACAAACCCGGCGACACGGATGCCGCTTGTGCCATAGACCGTAAATGTTCCCTCGCGGATCGTTCCGGGCCTCACGGTCTCCTCCACCTTTGAGGTGCTGAACGTCAGAGGCTGACGGATAATATGATATTGTTCTCCCGCCATGCGGTCGGGCATCTGACGAAGCCAGGACATACGGTACCCTCAGAGCTGAATTGCTGAATGCCGCGGACGGATTTTCAGCCGTCAGCAGCGATGATGATCATAAAAAACCCCGGCGGAGGAACAAGCCCGGTTCCCGGGTCTGCTTCGAATCCGCCGAGGTTAGTATACCACGGATTGTGTGCGCCTGTAGTCTTTCTATACCAAGGATAGCGTGGCGGCTGTGCGCGGTGCGCGCCGGCTTCCTCCTGACGCCATCCATGCCATGCCGCATCGGCCTGCAGACCGATGGACAGTTTCTTCCCCGCCGGCAACACTGCTCCGCTTACTTTTCTTCCGTCTTCGCTGCGGAGGCTCCGTCCGTCTTATCCTCCTGAGTGTCTTCCGGTGCATTTTTCGATGTACTCTCCGATGCCTGCCCGCCGGTGGTGACGTTCTCGCCGCCGTCCTTTGTCAGGACCTCCAGCACCTCATTGCTGCGCTCCACGAATTTTGCCATTTCCTCCGGCTCGAGCGGTGCGTTCTGAATCTGCGCGAGGTCAAACAGCTGCTGGCAGATGAGCTTTGTGCTGCTGCCGCTCTCATGGTTCATCACATACTGAACCAGCGGATGGGACGCATTGAGCACAAGGGTCTGGCCTTCCTTCAGCATATTTCCCATGTCCATGCCGCCCATGCCGGATGATGCGTACATCTTCATCATCTCCGCGTAGCGGCGCGTCTGCTCGTCCACGGTGAGCATGGCCGCGGTCTTCTTGTCCTTGAGCTTTGTCAGCTCGACCTTGAGATCCTTTCTGCCGAGCGCGTCGCGGACAGTCTTCGTGACCTTCTCCTCGTCCTTCTTCAGGTCCTCGCCGGCCTTCTTGCCGATCCGTCCCTTCAGGGCGTCCTGCACGCCGGAGTCGATGCGGGCAAAATGAATGCCCTCGTTCTTCATCTCCAGCTGCTGGATGAACGGCACATCGATCGCGCGGTCCATGATGAACGCCTGCATCTTCTGGGCACGGAACATCGAGATATACTGTCCCTGCTGGCGGGGATCCGTCACGTAGTAGATCGTGCGGTCAACCTTCTTATCCTTGTCGGCGTCCTCCGTATCGTCCTTCTTTTCTTCGGAGGCTGATGCGCTTTCAGCGCCGCTGCCTTCGCCGCTCTCCGCCGTGCCGGACGCGCCATTCTCCGAAGCGCCCTGCGTCTTATTCTCCG
>ONQW01000026.1 GCA_900320025.1 uncultured Lachnospiraceae bacterium | reverse complement strand
CTCGTCACATCTTTCTGAGCACAGGAAATCCGGCGATTCATTCTGTTATGGACGGAAGGGCTCCGCCTGCGGAATGCAAGGTTTTTCTGTGCTCTGTCTTTGTGCGCACGGAGAGAGCATTTCGCTTCCGGGGATTTTTTGACATGCGCAGCATGCAGAACCCTGTCTTTGTGTGCATGGAGAGAATATTTCGGCGGACATGACAGCACTATGCTTATTCGACGGTCTTTGTGCATGTGGGGAGAGTATGCTATGATGAATTGGTTTATGCAGGAGCTGAAGGAGGCCATTCTCTCAGTGGGGCTGCAGCACGGATTTTGATTGACCGTTAGAAAACATCAGAACAGATACGCAGAACAGATGCAGGATATAGATATATGAAAGAGCAATTTCGCGGCGGATATCCGGAAGATGAAGCTGACATGGATTTTCTGGATGAGCTGGATGAATTTGAGGAGAGCGGAGCGGAATATGAGACTGGCCCGGACCGGTATGCCGGGCAGGGCGGACGCGGCGGACAGAACGGCGTTCGTCGGGAGGCGCGGCGCGGCAGCAGGAATGCGTCAGGGCAGGAGGCGCGGCGCGGCAGCAGGAATGCGTCAGGGCAGGAGGTGCGGCGCGGCAGCAGGAATGCGTCAGGACAGGAGGCGCGGCGTGGCAGCGGGTATACATCAGGACGCGGCACGCGTCCGGGAGAAAGCAGAAATGCGGGCGGCCGGAATCAGAGAGGACGGGGCCGGAGGAGACGCAATCCGGTGGTGCCGGTGATTCTGGTGCTGATTCTCCTGGTGCTTGTCATCGCAGCGCAGCGGGTGTACCAGGCAAAATACGGATACAGCAGGGAGCGGGCAGAACTGAATTCTTATTATGGCATCAGCGGCGGGGATGACGTCGCGGTGGTCTGCAACCATGAGATCACGGAGACAAAGGGCAGACTGATCGACGGAGAGGTTTATCTGGACCTCGACACGGTGCAGAAGGATCTGAATCCGCGGTTTTACTGGGGAATCACAGACAAGCTGGTGCTCTACTGTCTGCCGACGGACATGGTGAAGGTGTCTGTCGGGGAGAAGGAGTGGAGCAGCGACACGGACGGCACCGTGACGGAGCAGTACGCGCCGGCTGTTGTCAGCGACGATGGGAAGACGCTGTATCTGGCGCTGGACTTCGTGAAGAAATTCACGAATTTTGCCTATCAGTTTTATTCCGACCCGAACCGGATCGTGCTGACGACGAGCTGGGGCGAGCGGAGCACGGCGCAGATCACAAGAGACACAGAGGTTCGCATGTCAGGCGGCGTGAAGAGCCCGATTCTGACGGACGCCGCGAAGGGAAGCACGGTGACGGTGCTGAACCGGATGGACAACTGGAGTCAGGTTGAGACGGAGGACGGCGTGATCGGCTACGTGGAGAACCGGCGCATGTCCGATCCGGAGAAGGTCACGGACACACCGGTGACGGATTATACCGAGCCGGAGTTCGCCTCGGCACAGCTGGATGGCAAGGTGAATATGGGGTGGCACAATGTGGCGAACGCGGATGCCTCCGATCTCACTTTTGACACGGCGACGGCCAATGTGAAGGATCTGAATGTCATCGCGCCGACCTGGTTCCCGGTGAGCGACGACAACGGAGACCTTGCGGATTACGCCTCTTCTGCCTATGTGGAGAAGGCACACGCGAAGGGCTGGAAGGTCTGGGCGGTCGTGGACAATTTCCAGATTCAGGGCGTCGATCACAACAACTGCATCGCACTCTTCGAGCGGCGGCAGAATATCATTACGCAGCTCATGAATTTTGCGGATCAGTATGGATTTGACGGCATCAATGTGGATTTTGAGCAGCTGGATGCGTCCTACGGGCAGGATTTCATTGAGTTTGTGAGGGAGCTGTCCATCGCCTGCAGGGGCAGAGGACTGACGCTCTCCGTGGACAATTACGTCACATATGATTTCAACGACTTTTATCACATGGACGAGCAGGCTGTGTTCGCCGACTATGTATGCGTCATGGGATACGACGAGCATTACGCGGGAAGCCAGGAGGCGGGCAGTGTGGCGTCCATCAGCTATGTGAAGCAGGGCATTGAACGCGCACTGAAGGAGGTTCCGGCGTCCAAACTTATCAACGGCATCCCATTTTATATGCGGCTCTGGATCACGGACAGCACCGGGTCGATGAGCGTGCAGGATCTGGATATGCCGACGGCACAGGAATTTCTCTCAAAACACGGCCAGACCGGTACCTGGGACGACACAACGCAGCAGAACGTCGTGGACTTCGAGGAGGACGGTACGCATTATCAGATGTGGATTGAGGATGCACAGTCTATCCGCTCCAAGCTCGGCCTGATGCAGACGGAGGGCATCGCCGGTGTGGCGGAGTGGAAGCTCGGACAGGAGACGGCGGATGTGTGGGATGTGATCGCAGCCTACATGGAGGGGACGCTGGGTTCCTGACGGCTTCCGCGGGACGGAGAGAGACGGAATAGAAAAGATTAAGATTAGAAACAGAAAAGATCAGACTTGGGAATAGAAATAGAGAAACGGCGGATTCCGCTCCGCCGCGCCATGGAAGGACGGGATCGGATTGGTAACAGAGTATGCGGCAATGACAGAAGACAGGCTCGATCAGGCGGCAATCGATCATGCCGGAGCTATTCTGCGGGCAGGCGGTCTGGTGGCGTTTCCGACTGAGACGGTGTACGGTCTTGGCGGCGATGCCCTGAACCCGGAATCCTCACGCAAAATCTATGCAGCGAAGGGCAGGCCGTCGGACAATCCGCTGATTGTTCATATCTGCCGGCTGGAGGACACGGAGAAAATCGCCTCTTTCATCCCGGATATTTATTACAGGCTTGCGGAGGCATTCTGGCCCGGGCCGATGACGATGATTCTGCGAAAGAGCAGCCTTGTCCCGCGGGAGACGACGGGGGGGCTGGACACGGTCGCGATCCGTTTCCCGAGCAACAAAATCGCCCAGGCGCTGATCCGGGCGGAGGGCGGCTTTATCGCGGCGCCCAGCGCCAACCGCTCCGGCAGACCGAGTCCGACTCTGGCACAGTATTGCCGGGAGGACCTGGACGGACGGGTTGAGATGATCATCGACGGCGGGCAGGTGGGCATCGGCGTGGAATCCACCATTGTGGACCTGACGGAGGAGAAGCCGACCATTCTGCGGCCGGGCTATATCACGAAGGAGATGCTCGACCGGGTGATCGGAGAGGTCGATGTAGACGCGACGATTCTGGCCGGCACCTCTGCGCAGCATCCGAAGGCGCCGGGCATGAAGTACCGTCATTATGCGCCGAAGGGAGATCTCACCATTGTGGAGGGAACCCGTGATCAGGTCGCGGCTTACATCAACGCGGCGCTGGCCAGGGCGGAAAAGGAGGGCCACAGGACCGGCGTGATCTGCACGGATGAGACCCGCGCGCTGTACCGGGCGGATTCGGTCAAGAGCGCCGGTACGCGGAGGGATGAGGCGACGATCGCACACGATCTCTTCCGGATTCTGCGCGAGTTTGACGATGAGAATATCGATGTCATGTACAGCGAGAATTTTGACGCGGCGGGAATCGGAATGGCCGTCATGAACCGCCTGATGAAAGCCGCAGGGCATCAGATTGTCACGATTCACGAGGACGGCAGTGTGACGAGGACGCATCCGCCGAAGGAGACGCTGGGACGGCCGGAGTACCGCGAGGCCTGAACGTCCGATGAACAGGTAAGGCAGGGAGACGCGCTGCGGACGGCCGGAATGAAATTTCTGCCGGAAGCGGCGAGGTATGCAGGCCCGGAAGGCGGGCGGAAAAGAAACGCCGCCGAAGACCTGCTGATCATTATTAATCATGCAGCAAGATGGCAAAAGGGGGCTCTTATGAGTAAAGTAACAATTATGGATCATCCGCTGATTCAGCACAAAATCGGTGTTCTCCGCAGGAAGGAGACCGGAACCAAGGATTTCCGCACGCTGGTCGGAGAGATTGCAATGCTGGAGTGCTATGAGTCCATGCGCAGTCTGGAGCTGGAGGATGTGGAGATCGACACACCGATCTGCCATACCACGGTGAAGAAGCTGAAGGGCAAGAAGATGGCCATTGTCCCGATTCTCCGGGCGGGCCTTGGCATGGTGGAAGGCGTTCTGACCCTGATTCCGGCGGCAAAGGTCGGGCATATCGGCCTGTACCGTGATCCGGAGACGCTGAAACCGGTGGAGTATTACTGCAAGCTTCCAGCGGACTGCGCGGAGCGCGAGGTCTTTGTCGTCGATCCGATGCTGGCGACCGGAGGCTCAGCCATCGATGCGATCTCACAGCTGAAGAAGCACGGCTGCAGGCATATTCATTTCATGTGCATCATCGCGGCGCCGGAGGGAATCAGGGCTCTGTCCGAGGCGCATCCGGACGTGGATATCATTGCAGGCGCCGAGGATGATCATCTGAACGAGAACGGATATATCGTGCCGGGACTCGGAGATGCAGGGGACAGAATTTTCGGGACTAAGTAACGGAAGTTCATCGCTGCATTATGGGGCATAATGCAGCGATGAACTTCGCAAGAATACCAATTCGGCTATGTAATAGCCGAATTGGTATTCTTGCAGGTAATGAAGGGCGGAAGAACTGTCCTGCAGGCAGTGGCAGACGAGGGAAGGCCGAAGCTGCAGAAGTGCAGACAGAGGCAGGCGAGGAAAAGGTCGAATCTGCATTCCTGCAGGTGATGAAGGGCGGAAGGAGGCAGGTATGTCGGGAAAACGGGAGGACTATATTTCCTGGGACGAGTATTTCATGGGAGTTGCCAAGCTTGCCGGGATGCGCTCCAAGGATCCGCACACGCAGGTCGGAACCTGCATCGTGAGCAGGGACCACAAAATTCTCTCGATCGGGTATAATGGTCTGCCCCGCGGCTGCTCGGATGATGTGTTTCCGTGGGAAAGAAGCGGGAGCAATGCGCTGAAGACAAAGTATCCGTTTGTGACGCACAGCGAGCTGAATGCCATCCTGAATTACCGGGGAGGAAGTCTGGAGGGGGCGACACTGTACGTATCATTGTTCCCGTGCAATGAGTGCGCGAAGGCAATTATTCAGGCGGGGATCGCGAAGGTAGTATATGCCAGCGACAAGTACGCCGACTCAGAAGCAACAAAGGCAAGTAAGGAGATGATGGATGCCGCCGGAGTGAAGTATGAACAGTATCAGGCGACAGGACGTCACGTGGAAATCGAGCTTTGAAATCAACCGGGAAGAGGCGATCAACTGGATATCGGGCGGCAGCTTTGGTGTGCGCGGCAGCGGTGCTTGCTGGTGCGTGGGGGGTTCCTGCGCTCGCGGACTCGAAGAAAACGGAGCAGCAGCTGAAGGATGCGCGGAATGCTGCCAGTCAGACGCAGGAGGCTATCGATCAGAATCAGAACAATATCGACAGCCTGAACCAGTCGAAGGACGCGCTGGAGAGTCAGAAAAGCTCGCTGGAAAGCCAGCTGAGCAGTCTGAATACGAATCTTCAGGAGACGGCTGCCAATCTGTCTGACCTGGAGGGCAGAATCAGCACGAAAAACAGCGAGATCGAGAAGACGCAGCAGGATCTGGAGGCGGCGCAGAAGACCGCAGATGATCAGTACGCCGCGATGAAGAAGCGGATTCAGTTCATGTATGAGAGAAGCAGGACGACGCTCCTCGATGCTTTTCTGCAGGCCGGGTCTCTCGGCGAGTTCCTGAATTTTGCGAACTATCTGAATGATCTTGAGGCATATGACAGAAAAAAACTGCAGGAATATGAGGAGACCGAGCAGACGATCGCGGAGAAGAAGTCGGCGCTGGAGCAGCAGAAGGCGGAGCTGGAGGATTTGAAGTCCAAGGCACAGGCGGAGCAGGACAGGGTGTCGGCTCTGGTCGGGCAGACACGGAGCAATATCTCCTCCACGGAAGGAAGCATCAGCCAGTATTCGGATGCGATCCAGGGGGCGGAAGCTGCCGCAGATGCACTGCAGGATCAGCTGGACCAGCAGAATTCCACCATCTCAGCACTGGAAAAACAACTGGCGGAGGAGCGGAGACTGGAGGCGGCGTCAAAGGCGTCGGTCTGGAGAAGCATCGGGGATGTGACATTCGCAGACGGGGACAGAACTTTGCTGGCAAATCTCATCTACTGCGAGGCGGGCGGCGAGCCCTATGACGGACAGCTGGCGGTCGGAGCGGTCGTGATCAACCGCGTGCTGTCGGGCGCGTTTCCGGGTACGGTGGTCGGGGTGATCTATCAGTCCGGCCAGTTTGAGCCTGTGTCGGACGGACATCTGGCCATCGCGCTGGCAGAGGACCGGGCGACAGATTCGTGTTATCAGGCGGCGGATGCGGCGATGGCAGGGCAGACGAATGTCGCGGACTGCATCTTTTTCCGCACGCCGATTCCACAGGTGACGCCGCGGTATACCATCGGCGGACATATCTTTTATTGAAATATGGAAAGCGGCGTATCGACGTCACGTTCCAGCTTGTTTCTTTGGATCCATTATTTCCAGAATTGGACGGGTCAGCGAGGAAAACTGTCTGCTGTAGATGATTTCGAGGAGACTGCTCAGATGAAGGAGCGTGCGCTCAATGCAGGCGTCATCAATGAGACCGCGGTGAAGCGCCTCGGCGAGTTCATCGAGATCCACCACCTTGAGCCGGCCGTCCGGATAGAGGAGAACATCGGCAAGCAGATCCGTCACGGTCAGAACGGATCTGTCTTTATTCCAGTCATAATCGACAATATCGCAATACCAGTATAGAAGCTGCCCGCCGTGATCGATGAATCGGCTGACCTTGATGCCGCGTCTCAGATAGTAGCAGGAATAGCCGCACGTAAGATCTTTCTTGGGGTGGAGCGCCTTCCATCCGGTCACAATGACATTCTCGTCACAGCGCAGAATCACATCATCCTTCAGCTCAATACATTCCTCGGGAATGATCCGTTTCCGAAATAGAACCGGCATTTTGTCCATAAGCGCTCCGGTGCACGGAAGTGTGGGAAAACAGCCGGCGCCGTGCTCGCCGGCGAATGCTGGAAGCCTTATTTCCGGCGGATATTGACTGCTTTCATCTTAGTCATGCCGGGTAGGAAAGTCAATCTAAAGCAGAGGAGCTGTGAAACAAATTCAGACAATTTCGGCATGGTGTTTGTTGAAGTGAACATCCGGATATTGTAGAATATAACAAGTTGCGGTGCGAAAACGTGAACGTTTTCGTCCATTTACCCGAAGTGATTGCGCGTTCCCGGCTTTTCATTGACAGCCGGATGGAGGGAACATGGCGAAGGAGACAATCGACAGAATCCGTGAAGCGGAGAAGGAAGCGGCACAGGCGGTGCTGGATGCGTCGCGAGAGGCGGATGCACTTGCAGCTGGTGCGCAGAAAGAGGCCGAATCCCTTTCCGGAGACATTGTGAAGCAGGCAGAGAAGGACGCAAGGGCTGCTGTCGACGCGGCGGAGGAAGAGGGAAGGAAGTCGCAGGAGGCGGCCGCACAGGATGCGGACCGGGAAATCGAGGCAATCACAAAGCAGGCAAGATCAAAGATGCCCGAGGCAATCGATTCTGTCCTTAGGGCAATCACGGAATAATGAATTGATGAATGATGCGGGCGAAACCGCTGCCTCAGGGCAGGAGGCGGCGTATCACCCGTGCCAGACACAGACGCAGCAGGGCACTGCACAGAGCAGCGCCGAAAGGAGGACGGGACATGTCGGTTTTACCGATGAAACGTGTCCTGATCGCAGGCCTTAGAAAGGATCGCAAGAAGATCCTGGAGTTCCTGCAGAGACAGGGCGTGGTCCAGATAGAAACCGCCGCCTCGGAGGACGATATCTTCAAGAAGCAGGACCGGTCACAGGCATCCGCCGCGTTCCGCAAGAACGCCGCACTGTCTGAGCAGGCACTGGAAATTCTGAATGTCCATGCGCCGGAGAAGAGCAGCCTTCTGTCCGCACTGGACGGCAGAAAAGAGCTGACGCGGGAGGAATACGAACAGAAGGTTGAGAGCCGCGACGAGGGGATTCGGAAGGCACAGGACATTCTGGACCTTGGGAAGCAGTACGACGAGGCGAGAGCAGAGGTCCCGAAGCTGGAATCCCAGCTGGTTGCGCTCCGGCCGTGGATGAATTACGACCTGCCGCTCGATTTTGATGGAACGAAGAAGGCGGCTGTGTTCACGGGAAGCCTGCCGGGCGGGACGACGCTGGAGCAGGCGGAGGCACTGCTCAGAGAGTATGCGCCGGATGCGGACGATGTGGATATCAGCCTGATCTCGCAGGAGCCGGAGCAGACCTGCGTCTTTGTGGTCGCAGGAAGAAAGCATGAGAATGAGGTGCGGGATGCGCTCCGCAGAATGAATTTTGCAAAGCCGCCGCTTTCCTCTATGGATCCGAAGAAGACAGCAGAGGAGCTGGAGACGCGGATCGGGGAGCTTCGCCAGAAGCAGACATCGCTGGAGGAGCAGATCCGCGGCTATGAGTCCAGCAGAGACGATCTGAAATTTATGTCGGATTACTTCACCATGCGCGCCGACAAGTATGATGTGATCAGCGGACTGGCGCAGAGCCGCAGTGTGTTCCTGGTCCAGGGCTGGATTGAGGAGCGGTATGCGGATTCTCTCGAGGCGGCGCTCACCTCGCGCTTTGATGTCGTGTTCGAGACGGAGAAGCCAGGCGAACAGGATGAACCGCCGGTGGCGCTTCAGAACAACGGCTTTGTCAATCCGGTGGAGAGCGTGGTGGAGAGCTATTCGCTTCCGTCAAAGCACGAGTTTGACCCGTCCACGCTGGTTGCGCTGTTTTACTATGTGCTCTTCGGTATGATGCTTTCCGATGCCGGGTACGGGCTGATCATGACGATCGGCTGCGGCCTTGCCCTCGCGAAGAAGAAAAATATGGAAGCCGGTATGAGGAAGACTCTGAAGATGTTCCTCTACTGCGGCATTTCCACGATGTTCTGGGGCTTTATGTTCGGCTCCTTCTTCGGGGACGCGGTGAACGTCATCGCCACGACCTTCTTCGGCAGGCCGGATATCAAGCTGCCGGCGCTTTGGTTTGAGCAGCTGAGCGATCCGATGAAGATGCTCTCGTTCTGCTTCCTGGTGGCCATTATTCATCTGTTCGTGGGACTCGGCGCACTGGCGTACACGGATATCCGGAACGGACAGATCCTGGACGCGTTCTACGATGTTGTTTTGTGGTATCTCTTCGTGGGCGGGTGCATTCTGTATCTGCTGACGATGCCTATGATGGCGACGATGCTGAAGATCAATCCGCTGCCGGCGGCAGTCGGACAGATCGGGAAGTGGATGGCAATTGTCGGCTTTATCGGTGTGGTGCTGACTGGCGGACGGGAATCGAAGAACTGGGGCAAGCGGATTCTGAAGGGACTGTATGCAGCCTACGGCATCACGAGCTGGCTCTCCGACATCCTGTCATACTCCAGACTTCTGGCGCTCGGCCTTGCAACCGGCGTCATCGCACAGGTGTTCAACAAGATGGGCAGCATGGTGGCCGCGGGCAAGGGCGTCGCCGGCGTGATTGTCTTCATTCTGATCTTCGTGATCGGACATGTTCTCAATCTGCTGATCAATGCGCTCGGCGCCTATGTTCACACGAACCGTCTGGAGTACGTGGAATTCTTTGGCAAGTTTTACAATGGCGGCGGAGAGAAATTTGTGCCGTTCGCTCAAAATACAAAGTATTACAAAATCAAGGAGGAAGTTTAACTATGGAGAACTTAGGCATTTTCTTTGCACTGGCAGGAGCTGCCTGCTCTGCCCTGATGTCCGGAATCGGTTCGGCGATCGGCGTCGGCCGTGCAGGTCAGGCGGCAGCGGGCGTTGTGACGGATGATCCGTCCAAGTTCAGCAAGGTTCTGATTCTGCAGCTGCTCCCCGGCACCCAGGGTATTTATGGCCTTCTGATCGCGTTCATCACCCTGACCCAGATCGGCATCATGGGAGGTTCTTCCGACATTTCCCTGCAGAAGGGGCTTCTGTACTTCGCGGCCTGCATGCCGATGGCATTTGTCGGTCTCATTTCAGCCATACAGCAGTCCAACGCAGCAATCGCTTCTATCGCGCTGGTCAACAAGAAGCCGGATCAGTTTGGTAAGGCGATGATTTTCCCGGCCATGGTTGAGACCTACGCCATTCTCGCACTGCTGATCTCCATTCTGTCCATTTTTGGCATTGCTTCGCTGTGAGAATTGTGAGGGAAGATTCCGGGAGACCGGCAGTCCGGTTCGTTCCTGGATCGGTGGAAGGCAGGTTTGAAAGTCCTGCTGAGGCAGAACCTTCAAACAGCAGCAACGGTGCTGACGCACCGGCTGCCTCATTCGGCAAAGCCGCGTTCGCGGATTTTGCCTCAGCGGGGTATGGATATGAACGGAGTTGACAAAATTATTGAAGATATCCGCTCAGAATCAGAGCAGACGGTGAATGCGGTGAGGAAGGATGCCTCGGATAAGAGAGACGCCATTCTTGCCGCCGCCAGAACGAAGGCAGAAGCGGAAGCGGCGCGGATTCGGAGTGAAGGCAGCAAAAAAGCGGCCGATATCCGGGCAAGATCCGGGTCGGCAGCGGAGCTGAGACGCCGGCAGAGGATTCTTTACTGCAAGCAGGAACTGATTGCCGAGACGCTGGACCGGGTTCTGGAGGCTGCGGAGAAACTGCCTGAGGAACGCTATTTTGACGCGCTCCTTCATATGGCGGCGGAGAATGCGCATCCGGGAGAACAGGGCGTCATGAAGCTTGGCAGCAGAGACCTCGGCAGGCTTCCGGCGGATTTTGAGCAGAAACTGGCCGGAGTGCTTCCGGCAGGCACGACACTGACGCTTTCCAGAGAGCCGGCAGAGCTTTCGGACGGCTTTCTGCTGCTCTACGGCGGCATTGAGGAGAACTGCTCTTTCCGGGCAGTTCTGAGCGCCAGAAAAGAAGAAATGCAGGATAAGGTCTGCGGCATCCTGTTCGGCTGATGCGGTACGCGGCGGATTCCGAAGGCTTTCATTATTAATCGGGCTTAATGCCCATATCACAGGTGTAACATGGCTGATCACGGATATATTTACGCGGTCTCGCGCATCCGTTCCAGAGAGCAGCAGCTGCTGACCACGCCGTTTCTGGAGTCTCTGGAGACGTCGGGCAGCGAGGAGGCGGCAATCCGCCTGCTGAACGAGCACGGCTGGGGAGCGGCTGGACAGAGCGCGGAGGAAATTCTGGAAGAGGAAGGCAGGAAGACCTGGGACGTCATCGGGGAACTGGTGAAGGATCTCTCGGTATTCAATGTGTTCCGCTGCGAGAATGATTATCACAATTTAAAGGCGGCCATCAAAGAGGCGTGCACCGGAGGAACGCATCCCGGCATTTATGTCGAGGACGGCACGTTCCCGGCAAAGAAGATGGAAGAAGCGGTGAGCGCGAGAGAGTTCACAGCACTTCCAGAGCGGATGAGAGAGCCTGCGGAGCGGGCGATGGATACGCTGCTTCAGACAAGGGACGGCCAGCTGTGTGACTGCATCCTGGACCGTGCGGCTCTTGAGGCAATCCGGGACGCCGGCAGGGTTTCCGGGAGTGACCTCCTTGCACTCTACGGAGAGTTGACCGCCGCAGCCGGAGATATCAAGATCGCCGTGCGCGCGCTGCGCACCGGCAAGGACCGGGATTTTCTCTCTGTTGCGCTTGCAGACTGCGGCACGCTCGATACAGGACGTCTGGCAGATGCTGCTTCGGACAGTATGGAAGCACTGGCTGCTTATCTGGATACGACGCCTTACTCCGGCGCGGTGGAGGAACTGAAGAAATCCCTCTGCTCCCTGGAGCGCTGGTGCGACGATCTGATGATTGAAAAAATCCGTCCCCAGCTCACGAATTGCTTTGGACTTGATCCGCTGGCAGCGTATATTCTGGCGCGACGCACGGAGATCAAATCGGTCCGGATCATTCTGACCTGCCTCCGGAACAGCTGTCCGGATTATGTGATGCGGGAGAGAGTGAGGGCAACCTATGTCTAAAATCGGAGTCATGGGAGATTGGGACAGCATCTACGGATTCAGCGCACTGGGACTGGATACGTTCCGTTTCGACGAGAGCAATATCCAGGAAGCAGGAAAACTGCTGCGCCGGCTGGCGGAGACAGATTATACCGTGATCTATATCACCGAGGCGCTTGCGGCTAAGATTCCGGATGTCATCGAGCATTACCGGACGCTCCCGACGCCGGCCATCATCTTGATCCCGGGCATCTCCGGGAACACGGGACAGGGGCTGGCCGCGGTGAAGAAATCCGTGGAGCAGGCAGTCGGTTCAGATATCATATTTGGCAAGGATCAGAAAGGAACAGACCAATGAGCACAGGTACCATCAAGAAAATCGCCGGACCGCTTGTCGTAGCCACGGGCATGCGCGATGCGAACATGTCTGATGTGGTTCATGTAGGAGAGAAGAATCTGATCGGTGAGATCATCGAAATTCATGGCGATCAGGCCTCCATTCAGGTTTACGAGGAGACGGCGGGCCTCGCGCCCGGTGCTCCGGTCACCAGCACGGGAATGCCGATGAGTGTTGAACTCGGACCTGGTCTGATCAGCAGTATTTACGACGGCATTCAGCGTCCGCTGGACGATATCATGAAGGTGACGCACAGCAACCTTCTGCAGAGAGGCGTTCAGGTGCCGTCTCTGAAGAGAGAGAAGCTGTGGCATTTCGTTCCGTCCGCAAAGGCGGGCGATGTGGTCACCGGCGGCGATATCCTCGGCTCCGTGCAGGAGACGCATATTGTGAACCACAAGATTATGGTTCATCCGTCCGTGAAGAAGGCCACGGTCAAATCGATCACGGAGGGCGACTATCATGTCACTGATACTGTTGCGGTCCTGACGGATGAGAGCGGAAAAGAGATTCCCGTCACGCTGATGCAGAAATGGCCTGTCCGAAAGGGACGGCCGTACCGGCAGAAGCTGGCGCCGACGATGCCGCTGATCACCGGACAGCGCGTCATCGACACCCTCTTCCCCATCGCGAAGGGCGGTACGGCGGCAGTTCCGGGTCCGTTCGGCTCCGGAAAGACGGTTGTGCAGCATCAGCTGGCCAAGTGGGCGGACGCTGACATTGTTGTCTATATCGGCTGCGGTGAGCGCGGCAACGAGATGACAGACGTTCTGAACGAATTTCCGGAACTGAAGGATCCGAGATCCGGATATTCGCTGATGGAGCGCACGGTTCTGATTGCAAACACCTCGGATATGCCGGTGGCGGCCCGTGAGGCATCCATCTACACCGGAATCACAATTGCGGAATATTTCCGCGACATGGGATATTCGGTAGCTCTGATGGCAGATTCCACATCCCGCTGGGCAGAGGCACTGCGTGAAATGTCCGGCCGTCTGGAGGAAATGCCCGGCGAGGAAGGTTATCCCGCCTACCTCGGATCCCGTCTGGCGCAGTTCTATGAGCGCGCCGGCCGCGTAGAGACACTCGGGACACAGAGCAGAGAGGGCGCGCTGTCCGTTATCGGAGCGGTCTCTCCTGCCGGCGGCGATCTTTCCGAGCCGGTCACACAGGCGACGCTCCGTATCGTCAAGGTGTTCTGGAGCCTCGATGCACAGCTGGCCTACGAGAGACATTTCCCGGCAATCAACTGGCTGACATCCTATTCCCTGTATCAGGATTCCCTCAAGGCATGGTTCGGCGAGAACGCAGGCAGCGATTGGGAGAAGAAGCGCGCCCAGATGATGCTGATTCTGCACGAGGAATCCCAGCTGAAGGAAATGGTACAGCTGGTCGGTGAGGATGCGCTCTCCGCACCCGACAGACTCAAGATGGAGACTGCGCGTTCCATCCGTGAGGACTACCTGCATCAGAATGCATTCCACGAGACCGATACCTATACGTCTCTTGCCAAGCAGTACCGCATGATGGGGCTGATTCTTGACCTGCACAATGCCTGCAATGATGCGCTGGCAAAGGGAGCGGATATTGCAAAGCTGGTCTCTCTCCCGGTGCGCGAGCAGATCGGCCGGTACAAGTACACGCAGGAGGCGGACGGAGAGGCGGAATATCAGAAGATCGAGGATGAGATTGCGTCGGAGGTCAGTGCCGCCGCGGAGCAGAAGGAGGAATTCTGATGCCGAAGGAATACAGAACAATTCAGGAGGTCGCAGGACCTCTGATGATGGTCAGAGGCGTCGAGAATGTCGCCTATGATGAGCTGGGAGAAATTGAGCTGGCCGACGGCGAGATCCGCCGGTGCAAGGTCCTGGAGATTGACGGCGGCAACGCTCTGGTGCAGCTGTATGAGAACGCAGCCGGTATCAATGTGGCGACTTCAAAGGTCCGCTTCCTCGGCAAGAGCATGGAGCTCGGCGTCTCCGAGGATATGCTCTCCCGCGTCTTCGACGGACTGGGCAACCCGATTGACGGCGGCCCGGAGATCATTCCGGATGAACGGCGCGACATCAACGGTCTGCCGATGAACCCTGCAGCCCGCGCTTACCCGCAGGAATTTATTCAGACCGGTGTCTCGGCCATCGACGGACTGAATACACTGGTCCGCGGACAGAAACTGCCTATTTTCTCCGCGTCCGGCCTGCCGCACGCGAGGCTTGCCTCCCAGATAGCAAGACAGGCGAAGGTGGTCGGCTCCGATGAGCCTTTCGCCGTGGTTTTTGCCGCAATGGGCATCACGTTCGAGGAAGCGAATGACTTCATCGAGTCCTTCCGGGAGACCGGCGCGATCGACAGGACCGTTCTGTTCATCAACCTGGCCAATGAGCCGGCTGTCGAACGAATTGCAACACCGCGCATGGCGCTGACAGCAGCGGAGTACCTGGCATTTGAGAAGAACATGCACGTCCTGGTCATCATGACGGACATTACCAACTACGCGGATGCGCTGCGTGAAATCTCCGCAGCCCGCAAGGAAGTGCCCGGCCGCCGCGGCTATCCCGGCTACATGTACACCGACCTTGCAAACCTTTATGAACGCGCCGGCCGTCAGAAGGGGAAGAAGGGCTCAATCACGCTGATCCCGATTCTGACCATGCCTGAGGATGACAAGACACATCCTATCCCTGACCTGACCGGATACATCACCGAGGGCCAGATTATTCTGTCCAGAGACCTGTACCACAAGGGAATTGAGCCGCCGATTGACGTGCTTCCGTCTCTGTCGAGACTGAAGGATAAGGGAATCGGAGACGGCAAAACCCGTGCTGACCATGCTGACCTGATGAACCAGCTCTTTGC
>ONQW01000064.1 GCA_900320025.1 uncultured Lachnospiraceae bacterium | reverse complement strand
CTGCGGCTTCCTCCGTTTCGGAAGACGCTGCGGCACGGTCCAGAATGAGAAACCGGCTCTTGCGCGGCTCGATGGTCAGTTCTACGCAGCTCCCGACGGCTTCCGCCGGGTGTGTCTCATTTTCCCACGCATCGTACCAGAAGACTGCGGCGTTTCCTCCATTTTCTTTCACTCCGCCATCATCCGCGTTTCCACCGGCGCTCATTCCGCGCCTTTGCTCTCCTGCGCCGTCATCCACCTTCCGGCCTTCCCACGCTCCGGCAAAGCACGCCCGGATATCCACGCTCCCGCGGTACACGTCCGTCCCCTCATTGACGAACATCAGCACGGCCGAGCCATCCTGTTCCTCATAATGGTAAATCCGGATCCAGGGACTCTCCGGCGCAATCCTGACCTCGCGCAATCCCTCATTCCGCAGCGCCGGGATGAGCTCCGACAGCGGCAGTACCTCAGAAGCCTCCCGCATCGCTCTCAGAATCTCCGCATCCGGTGTGACCTGCTCCGCAGAGTCCCGGTTCATCGCCGCTCCGTTCAGTCTTATGGTCTCTCCGTGTTCCCCGAGCAGCACCTCAGGATAGCGGTCGATGAACAGCACCCGCGTGCCTGCCCGCCGGAGCGCCGGGACCGCCCTCGCGAAGGCGGCCCGGATGTATCTCGTTCCGGGAACGACGACAAACGCATAGCGCTGCGTATTGACAACAAGCCCGCCGCACGCTAAGTCTGCGCTGTCCCCGGATCTCTCATCTCCCGCGCGGCCGCCTGACACACTGCCCCGCGCTGTTTTCGCCATGAGCTGCGCATTCTGTTCCTGTCCAATGCGATACTCCTGCCCGATGTGCGCATGATATGCCTCCGGCGTCAGAAACACATCCTGCGGGAGAAAGTCAAACCCGATCTGATGCTCCGTCAGCGGACGGCTGACAGCATGCGACTCCATGGCTGTCTCCTTGTCCGCCCAGACTGCCTCCGCCGAATAAAGCACCGCGACCGGCGAGACATGCCGCCCGCCGTGCAGCAGCTCCGCGGCCCGGTTGATGTACCGGCAGAGCGCCCCGAATGCACGATACTGCGGATTGTGTCCATGCGCATAGAAATGCGGCGGGCAGTCCGGATCCGGAAATGCCTTCGGCGAAAACGCATGCGGCACAAAATGATTGATGCCGCGCACCAGAAAATGATCCGCCAGATATTTTTCCAGCTGCACACCCTCTTTCCAGCCATATGCGCCGAAAATTTCGCACATGGAATCTCCGTGCTTGCGCGGCTCGATGGCCGCCGCGGACGAGGCCAGACGCCCCAGCCCGAAATGATAGAACTCTCCGTCCCGCGTCTGAAATACCCCGTTGAAATAGGAATCATTCTCCCCCTGCGGATACACCTGCCCGCCGATGTCGTCAATGCCCGCCCATTCCTGTCCCCAGAGCCCGCGGAAATAATGGCCGAGCGAGGCGCCTGTCATCTCATGCTGATCGTTATCCTCGATGAGATGCCCGATATACTGCACGCCGTGCGCGCGGCACCAGTCTCCGATCTGCAGGGAGAAGTTTTTCTTCACCAGCCCGGTGACCACATCCATATAGGCGACGCGCACCCGGGCAGCCTCATCGCTGCCCGCACCCTCCCAGAGCAGATACAGCTTCGCGGCAAAATTCTCCCCGAGAGCGCTGCGCAGTCCTTCCTCAATTTCCCGGCTCCACGGAAGATCGATATCCGGATTGCCCACATAGTTCACCAGATCATACATCAGCCCGTTTCCGAGCTCCGGCTCATCCGAGAAAAATCCCGCGATCGTCTTTCCGAAGCGGTCCTGATAATGCTGCCAGTGCGGTTCGTAGACCGTGTCGATCAGGGTCGATCAGGACGCGCACGGACTTTGCCTCTGTCATATTGATGTAATGCGTATGATATCCGAGATTCCGGGAGAGATAGAGGATGATCAGCTTTCCGTCACGGTTCGCCGTGAACTGCAGTGCGCTGCTGCCCTGTGCCGCCTCCGCCGGAGACGCCGTCCCACCGTGGCCATCCTGTGTCTGTTCATCCGCTGCTCCGGACGTCTGCTGCGGCAGAGGCAGCCATCGGCGTCGTCTCTCCGTCCTCTCCGGCAAAATAGACGGCGAGGATCCTGTCGTCGTCAAAATGCCTCGGATTCTGCTCCTTCAGATATTGCTGCACTGTGTTCAGCGGCGGATGAGGAACTGACAGCACCTCTCCGGCCGGCAGCTCCAGCGTCTCTCCCGCCTTCATCGCATATGCGCGGTGCGTGATGCTCTGGCGGCAGTACTCCTCCCCGAGCCTGTCCACCGCGCCGTTCGCATACCCGGTCGGAAAATGACTGTCGTCCAGAATCCAGACCTTCATGCCGAGCCGTTCCGCTTCGTCCAGAATGATGTCCAGATCATGCCACCATCCGTCCCCGGCAAAATCCGGGTGCGGACGCGATTCAAGGCAGACCGCTCTGATCCCCGCATCATGGATCACGTGCATGTAATCCCGCAGCGTCGCCTCATCCTCTCCATGCTGCCAGAAAAAAGGCAGCAGATAATTATCCTCTTCTCCCTGCAGCACCTTGCGAATTTTTTCGGTCATCTCAATCCCCTCCCCGCGTTCTTGCAGCATCCGTGGAAATGCGCTGTAAACTGCGCCATTGCCGCGCCTCAGTATGTGACGCTTTTTTGCGGCCGCCCTCTGATTCGCCGCAAACGTTTACAGACCGTTCACATTTCCGTCAAGCATCGTTCAAGTTTGATTCTTATCATAAAGAGCATCAAAGACAGCGAAGCAGCTGCTGCCAGAGCGTTCGCGCCGAACCCATTCGGAAACGTCTTTGATAAACTTTTTCATAACGTTTCCCAGACCGGTATGGCCGGGAAACACCTCCCTTTAGAACAAAGTCTCCGGTCCGCGGAGACTTTTTCTATTCTATGCAAGCTCTCTTGTCAGATTCTTCACCCATTTATATTTCCGGAACCGGATCATCACCCACGGAATTTTGCCGACCTCGTCGAGACAGGTGCACGCATAAACCGCAAGCGGAGACCAGTGCCAGACAAACGCGCCGCAGAGCGCAAGCGGGATCGCAATACACCACATGCACACGATGAGACTGTACATATCAAAGATTGTATCCCCGCCGCCGTCCAGCACACCGTTGATCGTGACCGTATTGACGCAGCGGCCGATCATATAGACCGCCATAATGATCATCATGCCTGTGAGATAGCCGCGCGCCTTATCGGTCAGAATCACGAAACGGACGACGCCCGGCGTCAGCGCCAGAACCACTCCTGTGGACAAAAATCCGATCACAAAGGAGAGATTCCGGAGCTTCCTTCCGATTACCCTGCCACGCTCCAGCCGGCCTGCGCCAAGCTCGTTGCCGATCATGATGGCTGCCGCGCTGCCGATGCCGTTGCAGACACAACAGATCAGATCCCGGACCACCGCGGCGACCGAACTCGCTGCTGCCGCGTCCGTACCCATGTGTCCCATGATCGCAGTGTAGGAGGTGAATCCTATCCCCCAGCACAGCGATCCGCCGAGCAGCGGGAGACACTGCCGCATAAAATCCTTCACCAGAAGCCCCGATGTCTTCAGAAACCGTCGGAACGCGGGGCGCACATAGGCCGCCCCCGCAGAAACCGAAATGCAGAGAACAAATTCTATCACGCGCGAAATCGTGGTGGCGAGCGCTGCGCCGCGCACCTCCATCCTCGGCGCGCCGAGCAGCCCGTAAATAAAGACCGCATTGAATCCGATATTCATGAGGACGGCGCCGGAGCTGATCAGCGCGCACGGCTTCACATGATCCGTCACCTTCATGATGGTCTCGTAGCACTGCGACAAACCGGTGATCAGATACGACCATCCCGCGATGCGCAGATACGATACGCCGATGGCAATGATATCCGCGTCAGAGCTGAAAATGTGCATGAGCGGTCCCGGAATCAGCTCGCAGGCGAGAAAGAACACAATGGAAATGATTCCGCAGTACCGGAGGATCAGATTGAAAATATCCTCCATGGTATGCCTGTCTCCCTTGCCCCAGTACTGCGCGCCGAGAATAGACCCCGCTCCGGTCGCCGCCGCCAGAAACATATTTTCCACAAACTGAATCTGCGTGGCCAGCGACACCGCCGTCATCTGATCCTGCGCGACCCGACCCAGCATCAGCGCGTCCGCGGCTGCCACAGACGCCAGCATCAGACTCTGCAGCGCGATCGGCCCCGCCAGGCGGATCAGCGTCCTGTAAAATTCCTTCTTATCCATTTCCTGTGTCGACATACTAACTCCCCTGCTCCTGATGATTGCGTCCTTCTAATAATTTAGCCAGCCCCGCTCATTTCACCTGTCCTTTTCCTGACTCGCTGCCGCATCCAGGCTTATATTCCTGCCTCACTGCCACATCCCGGTCCTCGCCAGTCCGGACATTTCCCTCCGCAGCCTCCGATTTTGCATGGCGCCGCTGCAGCCTTGCCAAAATATAGTCATGATAAATAAAGTCCAGAATAGCGGCGAGCGGAATCGACAGCAGAATGCCTGCGACGCCCCACATCCGGCCGAACACGATGATGCAGATTAGAATCCAGATGCCCGGCACTCCCAGCGTGCCGCCGAACAGCTTCGGCTTGAGGATATAGCCGTCGACGGTCTGCAGGCAGATCGTGAAGATCAGGAACGCCAGCGCATACCACGGATTAACCAGCAGCAGAATGAAGGCGCCGATCACCGCGCCGACCAGCGGCCCGAAGGTCGGCGCAAGATTCGTCACGCCGACCACCACGGAAATCAGTGCGTTGTATGGCATCCCGGCGATCATCATGAATACACAGTTTGCAAGGCCGATGATCAGGCCGTCGATGATATCGAACCCGATAAACCGCGTGCAGATATCATTGCAGCGGCTCCAGAACACGAAAGCCTCATCAAAATGCTTCTTTGACATAATCAGGCGATTGAAGCGGCCTGCGCCCTTTTTCAGCCGCTCCTTGTCCAGCAGGAAATAGATCGACAGGATAAAGCTGATGACGCCGTTCATGACACCGCTTCCCACGACCTGCACTGTGTCCAGTATGCCACCGGAATTCTTCGTCAGATACGCCGAAATCGAGTCCAGAAGCTTCTGCCCGAACGATGTGATGCCCGACACGTCGATGTTGTGCTGTGACGCCGAGTGCGTCAGATTGTTCAGGAGTCCGTCGAGCTGATCCACATAAATTCCAATATTGCTCATGAACTCCCCGATGCTCTTGATCACCTGGGGAATCAGCGCCACCAGCAGCAGAACCAGCAGAACAATCACAAGGATAATGGTCACCGCCACGGAGGCGCCCCACGCTGCCTTCGGCCGTTTCATCCCGCGCAGAAGCGATCGCCTGATCAGCTTGACCAGCGGATTCAGAATATAAGCAATGATCAAGCCGATGAAAACCGGGTAAGTCACCTTCCAGATCTGACCGATCGCAGTGAACAGCAGATTGATGTGAGAGAGACAGACATAAAACAAAATCGCCGCACACAGCGAAAGCGTGATCCTGACCCACTGACGGTCAAACAGCTCCTTGTGAATCTTCATAAAATTACCGTACTCCTCTTTCTTTATCCTATCGAAGGACCTGATACCCCTTCGCCTCGAGACACTCCTCCACGATGTCCTGCTCCGCCGTCTTCATGACCGCGATCGGAGCCGCACTGCTCCGGTCAAAGGAAATGTAGAGATATTCAATATTGATATTGCTCTGATCAAGCGCCCCCAGAATATCATTCAGACACCCCGGCCTGTCCACCATATATACCGCGATCACCTGCTCCTTGCGGCACATATACCCGGCGCGGTGAAACTCCTCCGCAGCCTTGTCCGGATCGTCCACAATCATGCGGATCGTGCCGAACTCCGGACTGTCATTCGACAGCATGGACACAATATTCAGCCGATTGTCCGCCAGAATCCTGGTCAGCGCCCGCATCGCGCCCTTCTTATTCTCTGTAAAAATCGAAACCTGTGTGATCATCCCTGCATCCTTTCTATCCAGCTCCGGACCTTCCAGGCACCATGCCTCCATGATACCAGAAGTCCGCGGCTCGCTTCACAATAATCTGTATTCCGGTTCTCCGTGAACGCATATTTGTAGCAAATTTCTTGCCAACTTCCGGTTGACACCCGGAGCAGTCTTTGCTATTATACTACTTGCGCACGGGACAGCACAGAGAAACAGCTCCGATGCAGGTCAGGACGGTGCGTAACATTTCAAGAATGCGATAGTAGCTTAGCTGGTAAAGCGCCACCTTGCCAAGGTGGAGACCACGGGTTCGAATCCCGCCTGTCGCTCTGGACAGTCAGATGATTTCATCTGACTGTTTTTTATTTTGTCCCTAACAAGTTTAGCTTGATTGGGACAAAAATTGTCCCAATCAAGCTAAACTCGTTAGGGACAAACCCCACCGCATCTCAGCCGTTCCCGGCTTTCCTCAGCGATGCATGGCGGTCTGCCTCGCGTTGACCTCAGCAAACTGCTCCGGCGGCAGCTTAAACCGGCGGTCTCCGGTCATGATTCCATTCACTTCCTGCTGTACATCCGATACCTGCGTATAGCAATAGCCGACAATGTAAGGGACGTTCTGTATTGCCTCCGTGATCTTCCGAAACCGCGCAAGATACTCCGCCTGATCCTTCACGCTGCCGCCATATCCCCACTGCCCTTCCTGCTTCTGCGAGAACGCGATGCCGCCATACTCGCTGATGATCACAGGCTGTCCGCGGTACGTGAAGCCATCCGCAAACGCCGGCCGGTCAAGACACGGGAAAACTGCTCCGGACACAATCTCATCGAGGTCCGCATACCGCTCCATAAAGCGTTCCCCGAATTCCTCATAGTCGTGCAGCGTCAGAATGTCCGACACCGTATGCTCCCATCCGTCGTTGCAGATCACCGGGCGCATCGGGTCCACTGCCTTCGTCAGATAATACACCGCCTCCGTAAACGCCTGCTGCTCCCCGGAGGTTCTGATCTCCGGCACGCCCCAGGATTCATTGAACGGCGTCCACGTGATGATGCACGGATGGCAGTAATTTTGCTTCACCACCTGCATCCACTCCTCCGTGAACTGGCGCACCGCGCGGTCCGTGAACTCATACGCCGCCGCCATCTCGCTCCAGACGAGCATTCCCTTCCTGTCGCACCAGTACAGAAAACGCTCGTCCTCCACCTTCATATGCTTGCGAAGCCCGTTGAACCCCGCGGCATGAATCTTGTCGATGTCCTCCACAAGTGCCTCTGCCGACGGCGGTGTCAGTCCCGACTGCGGCCAGTATCCCTGGTCCAGAATCAGCTTCTGATAAATCGGTCTCCCGTTCAGCAGAACCTTGCCGTTCTGAATGCCGATCTCCCGCATGCCAAAATACGACTGCACTTCATCGATCTCCGCGGTATCCTGGCCTTCTTTCCTCACCAGCACCAGTCTGAGATCATACAGCGCCGGATTCTCCGGACTCCAGCAGACCGGCCCGAATGCAAACCGCACATCTCCGTCCCGCACCGTTCCGGCCTCGAGCACCGCCCTGCCGCCGCGGACCGATGCCTCAGCCGTGCTCACCGTTGTGCCGTCATAGCTCACCTCGGCCCGCAGCGCCCATTCCGCTGAGCTTTCAGAAGGAATCGCGAGATCCGCTTCGATCCGGATCACGCCGCGCCCCAGATCCGGCGTCAGCTTCAGCCCTTCAATATAGCTCGCCGGAACCGTCTCCATCCAGACCGTTTTCCATATTCCGGTCGTCTGGACATACCAGCATGCAAAATTTTCCGGCACCCAGCGCTGTTTTCCGCGCGGCTGACTCACACGATCCGAGTCGGTCACACGGACCGCAATCTGATTTTTCCCTTCCCTGGCTGCATCCGTGATGTCAAAGGTGAACCGCTCATATGCGCCGGTGTGTCTCCCGACAAAGAGGCCGTTTACCCAGACCTCCGTCTCAAAATCGCTGCCCTCGAAATGCAGCAGGAGACGCCCCGCAAGGTCAGATTTTGACAATGCCACCTGACGACTGTATACGACACACGGATGAAACGCTTCCTCATGAATACCGCTCATCTCCGTCTCATACGTGAATGGTACCTCGATCGCGCGGTCCATCCCGCTTTCCTCCGGGCATCCCGTTCTGATGCCATCAAAGGTGTCGTCAAAGGCAAATTTCCACGTCCCGTTCAGATTCTTCCACGACTTCCGGACCATCTGCGGTCTCGGATACGCCATGTCAACTGTGCTGTACAGTGCCCCCATTGCATTTCCCTCCTGTGCCTGATTCGGCTCATCTCATTTTCTGCCGCCACATTCCATTTCCAGGTGCCATCTGTTGCATATCTCTCGACTATGCATCCGCCTTTCGCAGCGGTCCTTCATGACCGCACCTGCTTATGCGCGATATACCTTCCCTGGCCGCCATAAACAGGTATTGCTGCATCAGCCCTGCGCAAGGGCTGTACCGCCTTGGATCAAATCCCTTCGGATAGTGCTCCGCCAGAGTGCGCTGCATCCAGACATCGACCGGAAAGGCGTCCATGCGGTGATATCCGAACAGCATCGTGCAGGACGCGACCTTTATCCCCACTCCCCGTATCTGGCACAACTCCGCCTGCAGCGCTTCATCGGTCAGGGAAGCTTCGTCCGCGCCGCCGTCCCTTATGAACAGTTCCGGATGCTTCAGCGCCCACTGCGCCGCCGCATAGAGATAGGGCAGCCGATATCCCAGACTGCAGGTGTCCATTCCCCTGAGATGATAGGCGCAGTCCGGCGAATCACCCGGATCGATCTCCGGGCAGCCAATCCCCAGCACCTGCTCCGGCGAGGGAAAGGCATAAACCTCTGACCCATTTTCTGCGGAAATCCTGCTTCCCGCCGCCGCACAGAGCTTTCCCACGCACTGCCGTATCGCCGGAATATTCTTGCGCTGCGACAAAATAAACGTGGCCAGCGTCTCCCACGGATCCTGACGCAGAATCCGCACGCCCGCCTCTGCCTCCGCCGCCTTCCGGAGATATCTGTCCTCCGCCGGAATGCCGGCCCGAAGCGTACGATAATCTTCGTCCAGATCAAAATAGGAATGCCAAAACTCCTGGAATTCCTGCTCCGTGCAGGACAGTTCAAACGTTCCTCCGTACGCTTCTCCGTGCGTTCCTCCATGCGCTTCTCTGTGCCTTCCTCCGGACGTTCCTCCGTACGTTCCCTTTTGCGTTCCGCCGGACCCCGTCCGCCCGGAATTAACCCCTTCCTTCCGGATGTGCAGAATTCTCCCCGAAGCGATAATCCGATAGCCGCCGTCCGCCTCCCTCGTCCAGCGGAAGCACTGACCGCTGCCGGCTATTTTGTCGAGGTCGAAATCATCCTCTGTCTCGAAACGCATTCCTCCCCATCTCCTGTCCGCATCTCGTGCTCCGCATCAGGTGATGTGCGGTCGCCAGATGCTATGGCCTGCAAGCAGGCTTGCACCACGGCATCCGGCTCGTCGCCTTCACAAACACCGCGCGGCTGCGTGATCAGTCGTGATCAGCAAAGATCTGCCATCGCCGCCTCATCGCCTACCACATACACGCAGGGATGAAGTTGCAGTGCCGAGGCCGGCACCAGCGGCGTAATCGGTCCGCGGAATGCCTTTGTGATGATCTCGCGCTTGTCCGCTCCGCACGCCATGATGAGAATTCTCCGTGCGCTCATCACGGTTGCGATGCCCATCGTGACTGCCTGCCTCGGGACCTTACTCTCATCGCCGCCCCAGAATCTGGAGTTCGCGCGGATGGTTGACTCCTGCAGGTCCACCAGATGCGTGCCCTTGTCAAAACTGTCCCCGGGTTCATTGAACCCGATGTGGCCGTCGTGTCCGATTCCGAGAAGCTGAAGGTCCGCGCCTCCGATCGATGCCACAATCTCATCATATTCCTTGCACGCCGTCTGAATGTCGTCCGCAAGCCCGTTCGGCACATGCGTCCTTGCCTTGTCAATATCGACATGATCAAACAATTGATGATTCATGAAATAGCGGTAGCTCTGCTCGTCATCGCCGCCAAGGCCGACATACTCGTCCAGATTGCAGGTTGTAACCTCTGAGAAGTCTATCAGTCCAGCCTGATTCATCCGGATCAGCTCCTGATATGCCCCGATCGGCGTAGATCCCGTCGCCAGGCCCAGGACACAGTCCGGCTTCAGAATCATCTGCGCCGCAATGATGTCGGCCGCAATCTTGCTGGCACTTTTATAATCTTTTCCTTTGTAAAAACGAATCACCGTATACCTCCTCGTATCCCCCTCATATTTCTTCCATGCCATCATACCGGACAATCTTTGCTTTGCAGAATCTCCCCCGCGATGTCCGTTACTGCCTTCACCATACTACCATGGATGTGCCCGGCAAAATAGACGTTTTCTACTCTCTATATGCCAATATCTCTTACACTAGAAAAGCATCCACGGTCCCATATTAGACCGTGGATGCTCCTGATGCTGACTCGTGCTTATCGGCGGCCCCGCCGCCGAACAACACATCTCCCTGCACGCTCTATGCCCTGCAAGTTTCGCTCCGCAAAGCTTGTGTTGTTCGGCAGCCCTGCTGCCGAACAACCATCTTCCTGCGCGCTCCATCCCCTGCAAGTTTCGCTCCGCGAAACTTGTGTTGTTCGGCAGTTTTACTGCCGAACAACCATTACTGAGCTCCGTCGTACGGAACCACCGCTCCGTCATACGTGTCATTGATGTACTTCACAATCGTGTCGCTGTGCAGTGCATCGGTCAGAGCCTTGATCTTCGGAAGATCCTCATTGCCTTCCTTGACGGCAATGATGTTGACATACTGCTGGATAGCGTCGCCATCCGCAGCCTCTGTCACAAGGGCATCCTTCTTGACACTCAGGCCGTTCTCCAGTGCGTAGTTGCCATTGATCACGCCGAACGCAACAGACGGAAGCTGCTTCGGAACCTGCGCAGCCTCAACCTCAACCAGCTTCAGGTTGTGCGGGTTATCCTTGACATCATTTACGGTTGCCGTGACACCCACGCCATCATTCAGCGTGATCAGGCCTGCCTGCTGAAGCAGAAGCAGTGCTCTTGCCTCGTTGGTGGTATCATTCGGAATGGCGATTGCGTCGCCGTCAGCGATCTCGTCAAGGCTCTTCTTCGTACCGCCGTAGATGCCGAACGGCTCATAGTGAATTTTGCCGTTGGTGGCAACGACAAGATGCGTGCCTTTCTCTTCATTAAAGGAATTGAGATAATTGACATGCTGGAAGTAGTTCGCGTCAAAATCTCCGGACTCGACGACGTTGTTCGGCTGGACATAATCCTCGAACACCGTGTACTCAAGATCATAGCCCTGTGCCTCCAGAACCGCCTTTGCCTGCTCCAGAATCTCGGAGTGCGGG
>ONQW01000191.1 GCA_900320025.1 uncultured Lachnospiraceae bacterium | reverse complement strand
CAAGAAGGAGGACCCGATGATGTGCGATGCATTGAAAGAACTGATGAAACCGGAGATCGAGGAGAGTTTGGAAAAGGGCCGTCAGGAGGGGCTTGCCGAGGGTGGAGTCAATGCGCTACTTCAAATTGGGTGGGCTCCGTCTCGGATTGCTGCGCAGCTTCATCTCAACGAGGATCGAGTCAATGAGATCATCAAAAAAATCCAATCGGAGCGCTGAATTCATAGCCGTACACGCCATGAGGAAGAATACCGCGCTCTTCCGAAATGATTCCACCGCTCCGGAGTATATTTTGTTTAAGAACGGGACGATCTATGGCCACCTGGAGGGGCTGGAGAACCCCCTGACCTGGGACGCGATCTGCAGCAGTTACCAGACCGTCAGAACAGAAGAGGATGTCCTGTTGCTGAGAAGAAAAGAGCACGCGGAATATGAAGAAAACGAGAGATCACTCATGAATATGAAGAAAACGAGAGATCACTCATCAGAAGGGATCAGCAGGAAGCATCAGACGGCATGACACTCACCTGTCCGGACGGCGCGAATTTTGTCGTCGTACATCTCGACTATTCCACCGCCGGGAAGCTGAAGGACTTCTTCTACCGCGCAGGGCCGATCACCATCACCCTCCAATACAGCGACGGCTCATCCGCCTCCGGCACGATTGCTGTCCCCAACATGGCATCCGGATTTGTCCTCACCTATTATCCTCAGGACCTGGCGAGCACCGCCGCCTGCCTGTCTGCGGACGGCAGTCAGACATTTCCAACCATCACCGCATTCTCCTTCAGCGGCTCCGGCACCGCCTGCCTCAGAGACACGATCACCGTGGACTGGTATCAGTAAACCATGATTCTACACTGAGCATCAGAAAACCGGTGCAGTAGAACGGCGCCATATTGTAGATCATGTAGCGGGTCTGCGGGAAAATCATGGATCCTACCGTGACGCAGTTCGCGGCGATGCTGATGAGAACGAGTGCTGCCAGCAGAAGGACGGGCGGCTTTCTCATGCCGCGGCAGCGCCTCCAGAGAACCAGCATCCGCGCAAGGTAAGCCGCAAAGAGGCAGAAGGATACTGCGCTGAGGAGGGGTGTTTCCCGCAGGATCGTCGTGGAAAGGCCGGCCAGCAGATTCACACCGAGCAGTGCCGCAAAGCGGGAAAGATTTTGACGGACGAGTCCGTCCTGCAGTGCCTTCATGTATTCGTCCATGCGCAGCGCGAGATGAACGTCGTCAATGTCAGGATTCTCCTGCTGCACCCGCTCACGCAGGATCGGAAGCATCACGTCGAACCCGATGACATCGTAGGACTGAGCAAAATGCTCGGCTCTGCCGATCCAGCCCGACGTCTGACAGCCCTCCCAGGTCAGGCCCCTCGCGCGGCACTCGCTGTATATTTTGGCAAAAAGCTCTTGCTCCTCCGGATCGTCAAACAGGGACGCGTCCTCTTCCCGCGCGGTATAGATCAGCGTGCAGTCCGCCCCCTTGTAATTATGCGTCTTGTGCATCCACACCCCGCGGAGGGCATAATTATAGCTGTAATCCGCAAGGGCGGCGCCGCCGAACGCTATGCCCGCAGCCAGAACGCATGCCGCAAAGGGCTTCCATCTGCGCCGCCGGATCAGATCATACAGCAGAGAAAAGCAGACCAGAATGACCGCGCTCACCGCCATCTGCTTCCGAAGGCTAATCAGCACAAACATCAGCACAGTGCAGGCTATGAGCCTGCCCGGACGGTGCGTCCTGAAAAACAAATACGCACAGGCGAGAAAAACAAGGAAGAGCGGGATAGCAAAACTCTCTGTCATGATACTTTCCATGTACATCGAGCCGCGCCTGGCTGCAAACCGGTTCAGAAGATCCACACCCCAGCAGATCGAAAATAGAAGGAAAGTCCGGAAACCTTCCCTCTCTCCACTCCTTCCAGCGCTGGCATTTTCCGCCCCGCCTGCCTTTCTGAATCCGATGCTGCTCCGTTCTTCTCCCCGCACATCGACTGCTGTACGCCCGATCACCCGGACAAAATACCATACGCAGACAGCCATTGCCACAGCCTGTACCAGCACGGCTGCCACAAGATACCGCGGAATATCCGCGCCGTATCGGGACGGCGCAGTGCCGAAGACAGCCCGAAGGCCAGCGAGAAACAGCGGATACAGCGGCTCCCGCGAGTAATCCATATCAAGATAACTCTGCGTATCAACACACAACACCGGCCCGTCCGCAAGCGCAAACCCCAGATAGAAACTCAGACTGAGAAGGAGCCACACCCCTTCGCGCCATGACCTGTGAATCACTGATTTTGCATACATCCCTACGCTCCTTCTGCTGCCAAATTGTCCCTAACAAGTTTAGCTCGTTTGGGACAAAAATTGTCCCAAACAAGCTAAACTTGTTAGGGACAATTTCCACCGCCCAGGTTTCCATTGGGCATCAGTTCATGATGTGGAGGGCCTGGAGCACATCGGTGACGTTGTCAACGGGTGTGATGGTCAGTTTGTTTTTCACGTCGTCGGCGACTTCGTCGAGGTCCTCCATGTTTTCGCGGGGGATGAAGACGTGGGTGACGCCGGCGCGCTGCGCCGCCATGAGTTTCTCCGGGAGGCCGCCGATTGGCATGACGGCGCCGCGGAGGGAGACTTCTCCTGTCATCGCGACATGCGGATCTACGGCGATGCCGGTGACGAGCGAGGAGATGGCGGTGGTGAGGGTGATGCCGGCGGAGGGTCCGTCCTTCTTCACCGCGCCTTCCGGCACATGGATATGGATGTCGTTCTCCGCAAAGAGGTCTGCCTTGTCCGGGAAGAGGCTCTTGACGAGGTCGACGGCGATCTCGGCGGACTCTTTCATCACATCGCCGAGCTGGCCGGTCATGACAGTCTCCCCTTTCCCCTTCGTGAAGAGGGTCTCAATGTAAAGGATCTCTCCGCCGACCTCGGTCCAGGCAAGGCCGGTGACGACACCGGGCTTTGCCTGCACGAGGACGCGGTCATGATGGACCGGGTGCATGTCGAGCAGGCTGCGGAGCTGGTCCTTTGTGACGGTCAAAATCCCATCGCTCTCAGGAATGTCGACATGGCCGGATGCCGCTGCCGCATCCGTTTTCTCTCCTGCCGCCGATGCTGCAGTCTGATCCGTGGTCATCGGCTCGGCGTTTGTTTTTCCTCCTGCAGCAGACTGCCCCGCGAGCGACGGCTTGGCATCCGTTTTTTCTCCCGCAGTGGGTTGCCCCGCGAGCGACGGCTCAACATTCTTTTTCTCTCCTGCTGCAGATACCGCCGTCTGCTCCGCGAGCGCCTGCTCCGATTTGGTATCCGGTATTTCCTGCGCGATCTTCACAGCAGCATTGCGGCAGAGGGTGTCGATGCGCTTGCGGAGGCCGCGGACGCCGGCCTCCATGGTGTACTCGGAGATG
>ONQW01000187.1 GCA_900320025.1 uncultured Lachnospiraceae bacterium | reverse complement strand
GCCCTTCTGCATCGATTCCGAGAGACACTCGCCGCCGCGGAACCTCGCCGCTGCCTTCATGTCCGCAAGCGTGAGCTCGCTCTCCGGCTTCGACTCGTCGTAGCCGTGGTCGATCCGGACCACATGGTCCCAGTCTGTAAAGAGCTTCATGTCGCTGACCTTCTCCGGAATCGCCTCCCACGCCTTCCGGCTGCCCCAGTAGGCATCGATCTGCGCCTCCATGTTCTCCTTCAGCCAGCGCTTTGTGCCGTGCTCACCCATCAGCAACTTCTCGAAGCTCCTCTGGATGATCCAGCCCATGAAGCTCTGTCCGCCCGGAAGACGCGTGATCATGCGCGCCAGTCCCTTCACGGACTTCACTTCCTCGAGATACGCGTCGTAGAAGTACTGCATGGAGTCATTCCGGAAATGAAGGTAATTTTCCAATTTGTCGGAATCCAGATAAAACTGACCGTGGAAATTCCGCGTCGCGACATATTTCGGATTGATCACCGGATCGAGCGACGTAAAGCCCATCTCGCGGTACATGACCCTGTACATATCAATTGTGCTGACCCGGCAGGGCTCTCCGCCGCCGATGTTGTAGATATGGCCCCAGAAGGTTTCCGGAAGGCTTCCGTCCTCCGTAAAGCCCGCGATGTTCCGCATGAGACGCCCGGAATCGCGGTCCGACACATATTCAAGCACGTTGTCGAGGCAGTTGTGGAACTGAATCGAGTCGCGGATCTTCGCCATTGCGGGGCCGATGATGCCCGTCTGTCTGAGGCTGACCCAGTACTTCAGCCCACTCTCGACGACCATCCGCTCCGCGGCGACCTTCGAGACCGCGTAGTAGTCATACATGCTCGGCTTGATCGGATCTCCGACTCGTCCCCAGTGGATCGGCGGCATCCGGTCTCCGGTCTCCGCGACCGTTCCGATCGAGACAAACCGTGTTGTCTCCTCCTGGTGAAGCTCCCGGATCGCCAGAATAAAGTTTCTCGTCGATCCGCAGTTGATCTGCATCGCCTTCTCCAGATAGTAGTCCGCGAACGGCGAGACAAATGCCGCGATGTGCATCACAATATCGCAGTCCTTCACAAGCTTCTTTACGGTCTCATAATCCGTGAGATCTCCGTACACGATCGTGAACCTCGGATTTCCGCGGAACGGCTCGAGGTTCTTTCTGCTCTTTTCGCCCGGAAGATCAGTCGCGACGATGCTGTATGCACCATCGTCCTCCGCCATCTGGCGGATCGTCTCCATACCCATGCCGCCGGCAGCTCCTGTGACAAGCACCTTCAGTTTCTTCATTTGTCATTCTCCCTTCATGCCGAGGCCGGTACTGCCTCCGTTCCTTTTTAAGGATTGGTTTTCATCTGTCAGGATGAAGAATATCAAATTGTCGTGCATCAGACTTACCTATATGTGTTATATTTTACTTATATGTGACAAAAAACAGATGGATCATCAGATTCCATCCGAAAGCGGAGAAATGAACCTGTATGGAAGATAAAAAAGTAACAAAAAGAACCGACCGCAGCACGCGCCCTTCATTTTCAGAGGAGGACCTGCGCTATCTGGGCACGGAGATCGGCATGCTGGCCGGCATTCCGGTGCGGCTTCTGACGAATGATCACGTCGACTTTTATTACTCCGTCATCCATCTGCCGGCGGACCCGATGACACTCCATATGGAGGAGATTCTGTCTGTTCCGGGACCGGTCGGCTACTATACGACGGAGGATTTCTATTACTACGGAATCGTCCGCTTTGAAAGCCGGCGGATGGTCATCGGGCCCACGCGGCAGGTGCCGGACACAGACCAGAATCTCCGGAGGCTGGCCTTCCGTCTGGGATTAGCGGACAGGGGAGAGATTGAGGAGCTGATCGGCGGCATGAAGAGCATCATCCGCCTGCCGATCATGAACCTGGTGCAGATGCTGCTGCCTGTCTGCTTTATCCTGACCGGGCAGAGGCTGAGCCTCATGGACCTGACCATTTCAGGCAGCGAGCAGGACGCGCTCTCGACGGAGCTGAGGACAAAGGAGGCAGACCGCTTCTTCGATGACAGCGACGAAACCGGCGGGCCTGCGCAGAAGGCCGCAAATGCAGATTCGTCGCAGCCGGAGGAGACGCAGCACAATTCCTACGGTCAGGAACAGCTCATGCTGCGGATGATCCGCCAGGGCGACATGGTCTCGCTCAGGGCATGGATGGACAGAGCGCCGGCGATCCGTCCCGGGAGCATGGCGCCGAACCAGCTGCGCCAGCAGAAAAATACATTTGTCACGACAGCGACGATTGTCTCGAGAGCGGCGATCGAAGGCGGTGTCCCGGTCGAGGAGGCGTTTCAGCTGAGCGACGCGTATATCCGGAAGGCGGAGCTTCTGCCCGATCCTGACCGGATCATGAACCTGCAGTATCACATGGTGCTCGATTTCTGTGACCGGGTCCGCATTCTCCAGGGCGGCGGCCAGCCAACTCCGCTTGTTCTTAAGGTCCACGCCTATATCCTGCAGCATCTGTCCGAACCGGTCACGACGGAGGACATCGCGGACGCGCTCTTCATGAGCCGCTCGTACGTAAGCCGCTGCTTTCGGAAGGAAGCCGGCGTCACGCTGCAGCAGTACATTCGCGACAAGAAGATTGAGGAGGCAAAGCGGCTTCTTCGTTACACCGACAAGCCCGTCACCTCGATCAGTGTCTATCTCGGCTACTCCTCGCCCGGCCACCTCTCGCGGGTCTTCCGCGAGAGCACGGGGAAGACGCCTGTGGAGTATAGACGTGATAAAGCGCAGTCTCTCTCAAATCCGCCTGCCGGATAAATCGTATCTACGCAGTGATCTTTTATGAAAATTTCACACAGAATAGTCCCTTTCTGTGGTATGATTTGTGTAAATCGCAGGCCATCCTGCGCCAACACAAATTCAAAGGAGGGTTATTTATGAGCTTTCAAAATGTAGTCGTTGCCGGCGGCGGCGTCCTCGGCACACAGATCGGCTTTCAGGCAGCATACAAGGGT
>ONQW01000186.1 GCA_900320025.1 uncultured Lachnospiraceae bacterium | reverse complement strand
TGCCGCGGGAACCGCCTTCCGGGCCAGCCTCCTGCTCACGATCGCGCTTCCCGTCATCGCCTGGATTTTCATCTGGGCAGTCGGCGCGCTCCAGCACAGAACATCCATCGCCAGTCTGAAGCTCCTGAATTCCAACCCCGAGGCCAGAAAAGAGATGGAAAAGGCCGTGCAGGAGAGTGAGAAAAAGGAGAAAAACAACACATCAAAATCAAAATGATCGCGGCGGTTCAGCACGCCTCATCGCGCGAAGCTTCGTTTTGCGGAATGCGGAGGCTTTAAGGCAGATTCAGCGCCTGATCACCTGCCGGGAATGCGCTCGACAGATATTCAGTAGCCCGGCTGGGCAGATATTCAGTAAGCCATATGATGCACCGAGTGCTCAGGGATTCCGGGCGGCTGCGGTGCCTGTCTATATGCCGGGAATGCGCCCGACCGTTATATGCCATCCAGATTGCCGCCTTATCCCAGAAGTGACAGCAGCCGTTCCTCCGCATCTGCCTGACTGGTGAAATGAATGCCGTGGATTCCCAGTCTTGCCGCGGCCTCCACGTTGGCCGGGGTATCATCGAGGAACACCGTCTCCCCCGGATTGAGGCCGAACATGTGGAGAAGCTGCAGGAATATCGCGTCGTCCGGCTTGATCAGATGATACTGATATGACCACAGACATCCGTTCATCAGCGGCTCAAACGCAAAGGCCGATTTGCAGTCCTGGTAACATGTTCTGGAAAAATTCGACAGCACGTAGGTCCGGATGCCGCGCTCCCGCAAGGATTTCACCCACGGAGCCGCATAATCCAGTCCGGTCACCATGCCCTTCATATGAGTGAGGCTCTCGTCAATCTCCCGGGAGAGCTCCGGTGCCCTCTTCTTGAAGCGGGCCCGGACCTCCTCGTCCGTCAGCACGCCGCGGTCATACTCCTTCCAGTCCGGCGATTTCATCGTGGCCTGCACGAGCCTTGCGGCGACATCCGCCGGATATCCCAGCTTTTCAAAATAATCCTGCTGGTGATACTCTGCCAGCACTCCCCCGACATCAAATACTACATTGGTGATGATATCCGCCATGCAATATCCTCTCCTTTCCGTGAGATAATCTGAATATATCTATTTTGCCATAAAAATCGGCAGGAGTACCATTCATTCCGGATGAACTCATTTTGCACAATACCGCATCCATTCGTGTCCTATGATACATTTTCTGCACGATAAGGCATCCCCCCTGCCCTATGATGCATTTTCTGCACGACAATGCGTCTTTTCCTGCGCGGATTGATACATTCTTTTCGGGAATCCAGCATGTATAATAAGGTCAAAACATTTCTCAATGACTGCCGATGACGACAGTCGATGACCGACATCAGAAAGCAGGCCCCGCGATGCTGACAAATCTCGAATATTACCGTGTATTTTATTTTGTCGCCAAAACCGGTTCTCTGACAAAGGCCGCAGAGCAGCTCTCGATCTCGCAGCCGGCCGTGAGTCAGTCGCTCCGGCAGCTGGAGACTTCCCTCGGAGCGCAGCTGTTTGCCCGCTCCTCGCGGGGCGTACATCTCACCCGGGAGGGCGAGCTTCTGTATACCTATGTCAGCAAGGGCTATGAGCAGATCACCGCCGGGGAGAAGAAGCTGCATCAGATGCTGAATCTCGAGATCGGAGAGTTGCACATCGGTGCAAGCGACATGACGCTCCGGTTCTATCTTCTGCCCTACCTCGAGAAATTCCATGAAGCATATCCGGGCATCCGGGTTATCGTGAATAACGCCCCAACCCCTGAAACAATAGAGGCCCTGGAACACGAAGCCATTGATTTTGGCGTCGTGTCCGGGCCTCTTCCTGCCATGGACGGTATGGACATCATTCCTGTCCGGGATATTCAGGATACCTTTGTCGCCGCGAGGCGGTTTATCCAATACCGGAACCGCATGCTCGATTTCCGGGACCTGGAAAAGCTGCCTCTGATCACGCTCGAACCACGTACCTCCACCCGCTCCTATATGGACCGTTTTCTCTCCCGCAACGGCGTCACCATGCATCCGGAATTCGAGCTTGCGACCTCCGACATGATTGTCCAGTTCGCCGAGCGGAACCTTGGCATCGGCTGTGTCGTCCGGGATTTTGCCGCGGAATCCCTGGACGAGGGCAGGCTGTTTGAACTCCGCTTCAACAAGCTCATCCCCCGGCGCCAGATCTGCGTTGTGGTGAACCGGCGCGGTACAGTGCCCGCCGCCGCGTCAAAGCTCCTGGACCTCATTGGGAACAGATGACACCTCTGCTTTAATTGTTCTCCGTATGTGTCACGGCAGAGCCTTTTCCCATCGGACCTTGACGGGCAATCACCTCACGCGATTACTTCTTCAGCGGGCTGTTGCGGTAGATGATATCCTCCCGCGCCGGTCCGTTCGAGACCATCGTGATCGGATAGCCGATCTGCTCCTCGATGAAGTTGACGTAATCCTGCGCTTCCTTCGGAAGCTCCTCAAAGGTCCGGATGCCGCGGATATCGCACTTCCATCCGGGGAAGGTCCTGTAGACAGGCTTGCAGCGCTTCAGGTCTCTCGTCACCGGGAACTCCGTGATCTGCTTTCCGTCAAGCTCATAAGCAACGCAGACCGGAATTTCATCAAGGTACCCGAGGTCGTCAAGCACCGTGAATGCCACGTCGGTAGCGCCCTGGACACGGCAGCCGTATTTTGAAGCGACGCAGTCATACCAGCCGACTCTTCTCGGGCGGCCGGTGGTCGCACCATATTCGCCGCCGTCACCGCCGTGATTGCGGAGTGTCACCGCCTCGTCACCGAACACCTCCGAGACAAACTCTCCTGCGCCAACCGCGCTGGAGTAGGCCTTGGAGACCACAACGATCTGACGGATTTCATAAGGCGGAATCCCGCAGCTCACCGCGCCGAACGCGGCCAGCGGACTGGACGATGTCACCATCGGATAGATGCCGTTGTCCGGATCCTTCATCGTCCCGAGCTGTCCCTCGAGAAGAATTGTCTTGTTCTC
>ONQW01000046.1 GCA_900320025.1 uncultured Lachnospiraceae bacterium | reverse complement strand
CATGACGCGGAACGGGCAGGCGCTGACCACATCGTAGTTGAGGAACAGCTGCGGCATGTTGTGCCGGATGATCTCCTCGAGGAAGATGATCCGCACCGGCCCACCTGCCGTTGCCGGCAGTACCGTGAACCGCGGCAGTCCGCTCGGAACCTGCACCACCGCCACATCGAGATCCGTTCCCTCCGTGCCCTTCCCATGTCCCTTCTTCTGTCTCAGAATGCTCGGCCCTGCATCCGTCTTGCGCGTCAGAAGTGCGGCGATGTTCAGCGTCTTGTTCCGCACAAGCGGAAACGGCCTCGAGGAATCCACCGCGGTGGGCGTGAGGACCGGAAAAACCTCTTCTTCAAAATACCGGCGGACGAAGGCCTCTTCCTCCTCCGTCAGCTCCTCATACTGGACCGTCTCGAGGTTCGCCTCCTGCTTCAGCGCGGGAACCAGCATGCGCCCGTACGTCGAATACTGCAGGTCCACAAACTTATGTGTGGCGGACAGCACAGCCTCCAGCTGCGCGCCGGCTGTCATGCCGGCGATATCCGTCTTGCGATAGCCCGCGTTCTCCATATCCTTCAGACTGGCGACACGGACCATAAAAAATTCATCCAGATTGGAGCTTGTGATCGACAGGAATTTAAGCCGCTCGAACAGCTTATTGTCCCGCCGCCTCGCCTCTCCGAGCACCCGCTCGTTAAACTGCAGCCAGGAAAGCTCCCGGTTGATGTAATAAGCCGGATTTCTCCAGTCGGTTTCTCCGCCCTTAGTAACCGCCGCAGAGCCCGCTCCGCCCGTTTCTTCTGAACCCAGTTTTCTGATGATCCCGTTCTGATTCTCCGCACTCATATTGACCGCCTTTTCCCCAACCATTTATATCCCCAGTTCCGCGTCCTTTGCGGCGCCCGCGGGAGATGCCCGTACCGGCCCTTTCCGCTATTTTCTCTTCGTCTGCCGGATGACCGGCCGGATGCCGTAAACCTCCTCGAAGAAATCGGCCCGGTGGACAAACAGTCCCTTCTCCATCGTCAGATCCACCTCGCCCGGCACCCGGATGATCAGCTGCCCGTCGCACACCTCCACGCGGATATCGTGGAACTTCTGCTCGTGCGACCGGTCAAGACCGTTGGCGAGCCGCAGAATCGCGGTCAGCTTTGCGATCGTCAGATATGACTGCCTGTCGAGATCCGTCGCCGACTGCTGGGCGCGGTAATAGATGAAGGTCTCGTGATTGAACTTCACCACATTCGCGATGATCTCCCGCTCTATGTGGGACAGGCCGATGATCTCCGTCGCCATGATGATGTCATAGGAGCACTTCCCGACATTGACCATGGAAATATATTTGCCGCAATCGTGCAGAATTGCCGCGATTCGCAGGAGCAGACGCTCCCGCTCGCCGAGTCCGTGATACCTCTTCGTCGCGTCAAAGATTTTGACCGCGATCTCCTCCAGCTCGTGCTGGCGCTCCGGAATGCCGTGATACCGCTCCGCGGTGTTGTGCGCGATGGAGAGAATGTCCGCCTCAAAATCATGGTCCGGCAGCTTGTATCCCTTCTTCTCCGCGAACTCGTACACCATCCCGTCACAGAGCGTGACGCCCGGCGCCCAGATCATCTCTGAGCCGAAGGCATCCACGATGCACTGCAGCATTTTGCCTGAGACGTAGAGCAGCGGAACATTGTCGTCCGCCATGCCGAAGCGCTTTGCCACCTCCTGGGCGTTCATCGTCCGGACCCGTTCCATCACGGCGCGGAACGTCGCGCAATCGATATAGCCCGGATCCCGGCCTGTCAGCGTGCGGTTCTGCAGAATCGGCGAAATATAATCGTCTACCACAATGATGTTGCGGATCCGCTGATCTCCGAGATAGAGATTCTGGAACACCTTCAGCTGGGAATTCACCAGTTCGCCGATGACATAGTCGAGGCGCCTTGTTCCGGCGTCAATGGAATGAATCTGATCGTAGAGCCGCAGCACGCCGAGCTTCAGATTCTGCGTCTCGACGAGGCGGTCCTTGTCGAACAGCGAAATCTGGATGGAGGACCCGCCGATATCGACGATGGCGGTCGGCTTCTCGATGAATCTGGTGAAGCCCTCCCCTCTCGCCGCAATCGATTTGTAATCCAGAAAGCGCTGCTCCGAATTGGAGAGGACATCGATATGAATGCCGGTGAGAAGCTCGATGCCGTCGAGCACCACCGTGGAATTGACCATCTCCCGGATGGCGCTCGTGCCATAGGCGCGGTACTCCTTCACGCCGTAGCTGTCCATAATCCTCCGGTACTCGGACAGAAGTGCCTTGAGCTCCCGGACATGCTCATAACTGATTTTGCCCGTGCGGAACGTATCCGTGCCGAGATTGATGCGGTGAGACACATGATCAATCTCGCGGATGCCGTTCTTCTTCGAGCACTCGCTGATGGTCAGGCCGATCTCATAGCTCCCGACGTCAATCGCGCCGAACAACTGAACTGCCATCCCCGAACCTCCTGTTTATCAGTGCATTTCCGGCTTTTACCGTCAATCAGTAATTCCCCAGAATCTTCATGTTCATCGTCTCCTCGCGCAGGCCTCTGAGCGCGTTCCGCACGCCGCTCTCCGACAGATTGCCGTCAAAATCGACGAAGAACCGGTATTCCCAGTTGCGTCCCTCGATCGGCCTCGACTCGAGACGGTTCATGTTGAGATCATTATAGATGAAATGACTCAGCGCGTGGTAGAGGGAACCTGATTCATGCTTCACCTCGAAGGTAATGCTGATTTTGCGGGCATTCCGAAGGAAAATTTTCTGGTTGGTGCAGATGATGAAGCGGGTCGAGTTCGTGCTCGACTGGTTGATGCCCTCAGCAAGAATCGACAGGCCGTAGGCCTTCGCCGCATACTCCGATGCAATCGCCGCCTCCGACGGGTTTCCGTCCTCCGCAACCTTCTGCGCCGCAAACGCATTGTTCAGCATCGACACCTGCTGCCAGGCCGGATGATCCGCCAGGAACCGCGCGCTCTGCATCAGCGACTGTGCGTGGGAGTACACCGTCCGGATTGTGGATATCGCCGCGCCCTCCACCGACATCAGGCAGTGGCGGATCGGAATAATCTGTTCCCCGACGATGTAATTCTCGTACTCGCTCAGCAGATCATAGGTCTGCGTCACCGTGCCCGCCGTGGAATTCTCGATCGGCAGCACCGCGTAATCCGCCGTTCCCTCCTCAATCGCCGTCATCGCGTCGCGGAACGTCTCGACCGCAAAATTCGAGACATCCGCGCCAAAATATTTCTTCATGGCGGCCTCGCTGTAGGAGCCGCGGGCGCCCTGATAGACGACCCGGTACGGACCATTCCCGGTCAGGGAATCCACCGGGATGAAGGGAAGACGGTTCATGCTGCCGCTCTCGGCGATGAGCTGATACTGCTTCTTGCGGCTCATCGCCATGATCTGTTCGAAGAGTTCCTTCACGCCGTGGCGGTTGAAGCTGTCATGTGTGAGCGCCTCGACAGACGCGATTTTCTGCCGCTCCCGCTCCGGATCGAGCACCCGCTTTCCCGTCCCGATCTTGTACGCTGCCACCTTCTCCGAGACCGCCATGCGCCGTTCATAGAGCTCCACCAGCTGCCGGTCGATGTCGTCGATTTCCTTCCTGTATTCCTCAAGGTCGCTCATGCCGCTCTGTCCCCCTATGCTTCCTGTCCCATCTTCAGGAGCTTTGCCGCCTGATCCGCCTGAATCAGCGGATCGATCAGCACATCCAGCCCGCCGTTCATCACATCGTCCAGACAGTAAAGCGTGAGCTTGATCCGGTGGTCCGTCACCCGGCTCTGCGGGAAGTTGTACGTCCGAATCTTTTCAGACCGGTCGCCGGTTCCCACCTGGCTCCGGCGGAGGTCGGCCTCCGCATCGTGCCGCTTCTCCTGCTCGAGATCATAGAGCTTCGAGCGCAGAAGCGCCCAGGCCTTTGCCTTGTTCTGCAGCTGGGAGCGCTCCGTCTGAGAATAGATCACGATGCCGGTCGGCAGATGCGTGAGCCGCACCGCGGAGTCCGTCGTGTTGACGCCCTGTCCGCCGTTTCCGGAGGCGCGGGTGATATCCATCCGCACGTCCTCCGGCGGAATGTCGATTTCAATATCGTCGTCAATCTCCGGCATCACCGCGACAGTCGCGGTGGAGGTATGAATGCGCCCTCCCGATTCCGTCTCCGGCACGCGCTGCACGCGGTGAACGCCGGATTCGTACTTGAGCCTCGAATATGCCCCCTGACCATTCACGGTAAACGTCACAAACTTCATGCCGCCGAGTCCGGTTTCCTCCACATTCTCCGTGGAAACCTTAAAGCCGCGCCGTTCCGCGTAGTGCACATACATCCGGTAGAGCTCCGCGGCAAAGAGCGCCGCCTCCTCGCCGCCGGCGCCCGCCCGGATTTCGAAGATGACGTTCTTGTCGTCGTTCGGATCCTTCGGCAACAGCAGAATTCTGAGCTTCTCCTCAAGCTCCTCCACGGCCTGCTTCGAGGCGGACAGCTCCTCGCGGAGCATCTCCTTCATCTCCGGGTCGGACTCTCCCTCCAGAAGCTCCAGCGAATCGCGGATATTCTGTTCCTGCTTCTGATACTCCCGGAACGTCTCCACCACCGGTGCAAGCTCGTTCTGCTCCCGGCACAGCGCCTGAAACCGCTTCCGATCCGAGGCCGTTTCCGGCGCCGCGAGTTCTCTTGTCACATCCTCACTGCGCAGACAGAGCGCCGTGAGCTTATCCTTCATCGAATCCTGCATCTGTTTCCTTTCCGCAATCCCTGCGGCCTCATTCTCCGTGTCCCGGGTCTGCCGGGAACAGACAAAACGCCGTGCGTTTTGCCTTCATAAAACCATATATCTGTTTTCCTTCTGCAGGTTACAGTCCGAGTTCCCCGCGCACAATGCGGTCCTGTCCGCCGTAATCCCTGATAATCTGAAGATCAAGGAAACCACTCTGCCGCATCATCGACGCGACATCCGCCGCCTCATCAAACCCTGTCTCCATCATCAGGACGCCGCCGATCTTCAGTACATCCCGCGCGCCTGCCAGAATTCTCCGATAGAAGCTGAGTCCGTCCTCTCCGCCGTCGAGCGCCATCCGCGGCTCCATCTCCGCCACCTCCGGCATCAGCGTGCCGATCACAGCGGTGGGAATGTAAGGCGGGTTCGAGACAATCAGATCGAATTTTAACGAAGATTCTGCGCCCGCCAGGGCTTCATAGAGATCGCCCTGCTTCCACACGGCGCGGTCCGACAGGCCAAGCCGCCCGCCATTCTCCGCCGCAACACGGAGCGCCGCCGCGGACAGATCCGTCCCGACGCCGGTGGTATCCGCGGAATAGTGCAGTAGGCTCAGCAAAATACACCCGCTCCCGGTGCACAGATCGAGGATCCGCATTCCGGCGTGCACCTCCTTCATCGCTTCCTCCACCAGGTTTTCCGTGTCCTGATTGGGAATCAGCACATCCCGCGTCACGAAGAAAGGAAGTCCCATGAAATCCTGCGCGCCGAGGATATAGGCGACCGGCTCATGCCCGCTGCGCCGCTCCAGCATCGTCTCATAGCGGCGAAATTCCTCATCCGTGACGAGTCTCTCATTTCCGTCCGCGAGGAGCGTCTGATAATCCGTCCCGCAGGACGCCTCCAGAAGGAGCCTTGCATCGAGCTTCCGGTCCGGATTCTCCGGTAACGACGCCTCCAGCCGTGCCACACCTATATTGTAAGCTTCCCGGTATGTCATTGACACCTCATGCCGCGCCTTTCGCGGCAGACCATTTTCTTCCCTTAACCTGCCAGAACCGGAGGGTGACACTGCTCATTCAACGGTCCTGCCCGCCGTGCCGTCAGGTTTTTCCCTTCCGGCCGGCACGGCAGCGGCAGCAGGTACTCCCGCTGCCGCATTCAAACCGGACATCTCAGCCGCATCTGCCGCTGCGGGCATATCTTCTGTCTCCTCCGTCCAGCCGAACTCCCGCCTCAGGTAGCGCTTCCAGTCAAAGATCGCCTCCACCGACGCGATCGCGACCTCCAGCATATCGTCGTCCGGCTCCTTCGTGGTCAGCCGCTGCAGCCACAGCCCGGGGGCGGAGAATATCCGGACAAAAAGGTTATCCGAGCGTCCCGCGAGACGGATGAGCTCGTAGGATATGCCCGCGATCACCGGGATCAGCACAAAACGAAGCGCCAGTCTGAGCACGCGGCTGTCCACGCGGATGAAGAAGAACAAAATGATACTCACAAGCAGGACCAGCAGCAGGAAGCTCGTCCCGCAGCGCTTGTGGAACCGGCTGCTCTCCCGCGCATTCTCCACGGTCAGCGGCTTTCCCGACTCAATGCAGTTGATGCATTTGTGCTCCGCGCCGTGATACTGATACAGCCGGTGAATATCCTTCATCGCCGTGATCGCCCAGATATAGACCAGGAAAATCACGAGCCGAAGAATTCCCTCCGCCAGTGCCAGCACAGACGGACTGCGCAGATATTTTGCCAGAAGCTCTGCAAAGAAATACGGAACAAGCACAAAGAGAAACGCGGCGAGCGCAAAGGCGATGATCATCGTGACGACCTGCATCACCGTCTCGCCGTTTCCGCGCGTCGCACGATCCATCTTCTTGTCGAATTTTGTCGGCTCCTCATCCTCGTCTTCGTAGAACGATGAGGAATACCCGAGCGCGCGGAAACCCAGAATCAGTGAATCGAGGAAGACGAAAATGCCGCGCAGGAACGGGACCTTTGAGATCACGGAATGCTCAAGAATCCCATGATACTCATCCACCTGCACCTCAATCTCCCTGTCCGGACGGCGCACCGCAACGGCGTACATCTTCTTGTTCTTCATCATGACACCCTCGAGCACTGCCTGCCCGCCGATGCCGGAATAATGCTGCGTTCTCTTCCTCATGCACAATTCTCCAAGGCTAACACTTTTCTTCGATAAAGCATCTGCTGCTTATTGTCACTGTTCCGAAAGATTTATCTGACAGTAGTCATGATTCCACTGCTTCATCATGCAGATCACCAGATCAGCATAAGAACTTTCTTAAGCCGCATCCTGCTGTATACGCAAAGGACCGGGACAGTATAAACAGTCCCGGTCCTTCTATACACATGCTAGGCTTGCCTTACTGCGCAGACTTAACACCGTACTTCTTGTTGAACTTATCGATGCGGCCCTTCGCGGATGCGGCTCTCTGCTGACCCGTGTAGAACGGATGGCACTTGGAGCAAACTTCCACGTGGATCTCCGGCTTCGTGGAGCCGGTCACGAACGTGTTACCACAGTTGCAGGTAACAGTCGCCTGATAGTACTGGGGATGGATTCCTTCCTTCATATGTCTCACCTCTTTATCGATCAGCAAATTCGCATTTACTGCAGTAGTCTGTCTCAAAACAGCTTTGTTATTGTAACACGCCCCTGCATGCGTTGCAAGAGCAAATATCAGAAGACTGAAATGCGAGTCGCAGCAGACTTAAAATTTTAGGAATAAATCAATCCAGTCAAAGATAAACGATCACCCTGGATTGAAGTCTTTATGCCTAAACAATTCTATCGTGCCTTTATCTGAGATTTTCTCTTTCAGCATCCAGTACAGACATTCACCACCATAAGTCACGTTATCCTTGACAAAAAAAGAAACCAGGCAGTAGACTTCATCACCATGCGCTCTCTTATTGAGAAAAATATAAACTAAAGGCTTTCCGATGCCGAGGCAGCTTTCAATTATGTATTCTGCGTTGATCATTGACGACGTGCCTGAATTTTTCGTGGTAAATATCCGGATAATATTCTCATTGTCCAGGTACTGTTCTAGAAATTGCAGTTCATGTATTCTAGAAGATATATCATGACCGAGAGAAGAATTTCTTTTGTAATACTGACTCTTTTTCAACATTTCATCTGTGATCTGTCCATTTTGTATGTATACGACAGTCTTCTTTCGATCCTGCGGAATCTGGATGTCCTTCAGATAATGCAGGCCGCAGAGGTGAAATAGATCTGTGATTTGGAAATCCAGAATAATATCTCGTATCTTTCTCGATCTTGATACGACGAAGTGATATTTTATACCAATTATTTTTGAAAAGTTTTCAGCAGCCGCGGAAATATCATCCATTAGTATTTCTCCGGTCAATGAAAAAAGCCCTGCACTGCAGCAGGGCTCCATTAAAATTGATATAACAGCTTTCTTTCACCTTTCGGCTTAGATGGATTATGGTAAGCTGCCACCTTTGTAGGCCTCCACGTTCACTCCACATCCATCGGAGTTCCCGCTTCACCGGCATATAAAGCATTTTTACGTGTATGCTTCACGGAAATCATTGTTGATTTCTATAATCATAATAAGTCAGATTCCGGATGACCGTCAAGAAAAATCTGTTTGCAAAATACACCCCTATAAGCGAGTATCAGCTATCCCTCTCTTTGAGGATGCGCCTGATTTTGCTGCGCCCCCGCTGAAGAGCATTGTCTGTCGACTTCTCGTCCCGCCCGAGGACGCGGGCGATCTCCGCGTATCCCATGCCCGTAAGGGTGAGGCTCATGACCTCCTCCTCCAAAGGACTCAGATCCTTCTCTATCTGAGCCAGCAGCTGCCGGACGTTTTCCTCCTCTATCATCTGCTCCTCGGGATTCGCTCCCGTCTGCCCGCCGTAAGGAGACGAACCATGGCGGTCAGCGCTGAGAACATCGGCGAGCACCGAGGAACCGCCATCCTCCTCCCTGCTGATTTCAGAGTAGAGAGAAATGGCGGTGTTGAGCGGCATATTTTTCTTCCTGCCCGAGGCCTGAATCGCGGAGAACATCTGCCTTGAAACGCAGAGATCCGCAAAGGTGGCGAAGCTTGCATCCCGGCCGGCGTCGTAGTCCCGCACAGCCTTGAACAATCCAATCATACCCTCCTGGATGAGGTCGTCCGTACTGCCCCCCAGAATATACATGGACTGCGCCTTGCTGCGCACAAATCCCTTATATTTCTCCATGAGGAACTCCGTGGCCGCGCCGCCCTCTCCGGTGTGTTTCGTATCTGCACGGATAATCCGGATGAGCTCTTCATCTGACAAGTTCGCGTATTGATCCGCCATCTGGACCCGCCTTCTCCGTACATTCTGTCACCCGCACCGATCCCGTCCCGGTGCAGCCGTCCTGATCGAACAAAATCTGATTCAGCCTGTCTCGCCTGAATCAGCCTGACTCCGCCCGATTCAAAAAATCTTGTCACGCCTTCTTCGCTGCATCCCGCTGGCGCAGTATCTCGTATGCGAGCACGCCTGCCGCCACGGAAGCATTGAGCGACGTGATCTCGCCGCGCATCGGAATGGCCGCGGTCATGTCGCACTTTTCCTTCACCAGTCTCGAGACGCCGTTTCCTTCCGCGCCGATCACAAGACCGATCGGCCCCGTCATGGAAAGCTCTCCCATGGGCGTGCCGTCCATATCTGCGCACACGAACCACATGCCGCGCTTCTTGAGCTCCTCAATCGTATTTCCGAGATTCGTCACCTTCGCCACCGGTGTATAATTCAGCGCGCCGGCCGACGCCTTGACGACGGTTGCAGTGAGGCCGCAGGCCCGGTCCTTCGGAATGATGACGCCATGCGCTCCCACAATATTTGCGGTACGGATGATCGCCCCCAGATTGTGCGGATCTTCAATATCGTCGAGCAAAATCAGGAATGGCGCCTCTCCCTTTTCTTCCGCCTTCTGAAACATGGTCTCTATATCCGAATAAGCATAGGCCGCCGCATTGGCGATCACGCCCTGGTGTTTTCCGGTCTCGCTCATCAGATCGAGACGTTCCTTGTCGACATAGCGCACGGGAACACCATGCTTTGCCGCTTCCCGTTTCACCGTCTGGATTGCGCCGTCGTTCAGACCGTCCAGAATATAGATGCGGTCAATCGTTCGTCCGCTGCGGAGAGCCTCCACCACCGCGTTTCTACCCTCAATGCGGAAGCTGTCCTGTTCCTCCGTATCCCGGGTACTTGCCGCGCCGGATGATGCCTTTTCTCTGCTCCGCTCCTCCAGCTTCCGGCGGGTCTCCCCGTCAAACCGGCTCGCGCCATACGATCTGCCGCGGTTTTCAACGCCGAACCGCTCTCCGCCTCGCGCCCTTCCGCGACTCTCACTGCTGCCGAACCGTTCCCCTTCACCTGTTCTCCGGCGGTCTTCTCCGCCCGCCGGCCTTCTGCCCTGCTGCCCGGACCGGCTTCTCTCCGCCTGTTCCCCGCCGCGCGCTCTTTCGCGTCTCTCGCCGCTAAACCGCTCTCCGCCTCGCGCGGGCCGCTGTCCTCTCCCGCGTCCCTCATTGTTTCTACCGTATCGTTCCATCGTTATTCCCTGATTCCTCCGTCCATGTTCATTCCTTCTGGTATTTTCCGGGTTATTTCCACAGCCCCGCATCCATCAGTCCCTGCCGGACAAGGCTCACCAGCCGCGTCTGCTGCCCGCTCATGTAAAGATAGGCGGCAAGCGCCTCGAGCGCCGTCGCCTTCAGATAATCCTCCGCGCTTTGATTCTTTGCCATATGGGCGGGATGCGAATTGAGACCGCGGCGGTAAATCGCCGCTTCCTCCGCCGTGAGCGCCGGGAGAATCGCGTCTGCTGCCTTTGCCTGCGCTCCTGCGCTGACAAGACGTGACGCCTCGTTGTGAAGCTTCTCCGCCTGCCGGCTGCATCTGCCCGTGACAATGGTCCGGATGATCGTGGAATAGACCGAATCGCCCAGAAAGGCAAGCGCGAGCGGACTGTAGGTCCGAAGGTCCGCCGGCTCCATGCCAAACTGCTCTAAAATTTCCTCATGTAGCTCCGTCATATCGTATCTGATCCGGCCGCTGCGTACACCGCCTTCAAGAACACCGCCTACACTCAGGCCTTCTTCCACTTCACACCGTCGCGGGTATCCTCAAGAAGAATGCCCTTCTCCTTCAGCTCGTCACGGATTGCATCCGCCTTTGCAAAATCCCTGGCCTTTCTCGCAGCCTGTCTCTCGGCGATCTTGCCCTCCACATAGGAGGCGAGCTCATCATCGCCCGCTGCGGCAGCCTGTCCGTCCATCTCGCACTTGAGACCGAGGATGCCTGCCAGCGTGTGAAGCTCCGCGCGCAGCACAGCCAGGAACGCAGCCGAGCTGTTCTCATCCGCGCTGCTGTTGATCCATTTGACGAGGTCAAACAGCACTGAGATGGCGTCTGCCGTGTTGAAGTCGTCATCCATCACTTTCTCAAACCGGGCGCGGAATGCGTCTGCCTCGCCGAGCTTGTCCGCCTCAGCTTCCGTCAG
>ONQW01000185.1 GCA_900320025.1 uncultured Lachnospiraceae bacterium | reverse complement strand
GCCCCGCGAACGTAAGCAGTTCCTCCGTCTTTCGGCGGATCTCTTTCCTCGGTAGAAAATACAGCCGTCCCTGATATTCCATCACCTCGTCCATCGTCATATCCTGGCGCATGGAATATTCCTGGGTCACGATCGCCAGCTTCCGTTTCTGCTCCGACGCCTTTCGCGTGATCCGCTCCCCGTCGATCCGGATCTCCCCCTCCGTCGGCAGCAGCACGGTGGAAATCATGCTGATCGTGGTCGTCTTTCCGGCGCCGTTGGAGCCTAGAAGACCGAAGAACTCCCCGGTTCCGATCGTAAGGCTTAAGTTGTCCACCGCCGTGAAGTCGCCGAACCGCTTTGTGAGGTTCCGAAGCTCGATCATCGTCTGCCTTCCTTCCGTTCAATCATGCCTGGAATCGAGCAGGAGGTGGCAAGCGCTCCCTCTCGATATCGCGGCGCTCGAAAGACTCCATCTCGAGTAGGTACGGATTCCTTCTGTTCTTTTCCTGCATGGCAGAAAAGATGCCGGCGCGCGCCGGGTCTTCAGCGGTACCGCATCTTCCTTGTGAGGAAACTTAAGACCGCGCCGGCCGCGATGATCACCGCCGCGATCAGAAGGACCTTCTTTGCTGCGACCTGCGGGATCAGATCGTCATCCCCGATGGTATTGTAGTAGAAACAGAGATCATACTGAATCTCCACGGGTTCTCCCATCGCGGTCGTATCGGCCGTCACCTTCACCGGCTCATCGAACGCGGTGACCGGGATCGTAAACGTGGACGCTCCACCACTATTCTCATTGTCGAACTGCTCGCCGTCCACGATCATATAGTCGTAGTAGCTGCTGCTCCAGATCAGCGTCGCGTAGGTGAGCCCGTCCTTCACCGTAAGAAGCGCCGGAGAGCTGACCGACGCGCGGCCGCTGCCGCCAGTGAGGCTCACCTCGACGGAATATTTCCCATCCGGATACGTCTCCATCTCGACCGGTTCAGGGCCGGAAGAATCCCTCTGCTCTCCTGTTTCATCTGAGATATTTCTGTTCTCTCCGCCTGTCACAGAAGACGCCCCGGATCCCGCAGCAATGGTTTCGTCCGATCCGGAAATTCCGTTCGCAGAAGAAGTGGTCTCGCTTCCGCCGGCTGTCCCTGCGTTCGTCTCATCCGATCCTCCGGAAACGGCCTCTGAAGCTGATTCTGCCCCGGAATCCGTGGAACCAAGCGTCGACGGGTCCACGCCTTCCGCCTCAAACGCCTTCTCGATTGCCTCATAGTCCGGCAGGTCCACCTTGAGTGCCTTCTTCGGAAGAGAAGACGCCTCGATCAGAAGCGTCCGGTCGTACCACTTCTGTTTTTTGATGCTGAAAGCCGCGCAGGGGAATCCCGCATCGAGCGACTCCACCGGAAGCGTGAAGACCGACCATTCCTCATCATCCTCCGTGATCTTCACATAGTCCGACGCTTCTGCCTTCGCCGCTTCCTCCGCGGTGCCAGGGTAGACCAGCTCATAGCTCGAACTGTCGAGCCGGATTCGGACGCTCATCTTTCCGTCCTTCACGGTAAGGGACGCGTCGTGGATCCGGAAGAAATGGGAGCTCGACTCCACCGTGACGTCGTACGTTCCGTCCTCAATATCGCGCGGATAAATCGGCAGCATGCCATAAGATCCGACCTGAGAGGACTTCGCCGTTTCGCCCGCCGAAGCGACCTGACTGTGCGCCGGGTCTGCGGCGACATTGTGTCCTGAGGGCAGCGTGAAGGCAAGGACAGCGGCAGCCAGAATCCCAAGAGCACGTCCTCTTCGGACCATCCCGTGCTGCGTGTCCCTGACGATGGCTGTCTGCTGGTGCTTCGCCACATCTGCGTTCCCTCTGCCATCATCATTCTGTCCGGCATCCGGCACGCTGCGCAGACTCTTATCCTCCATCATCATAACTCTTTGGCAATGATCAGGGAGAAATAACCCGCGTTGTCCGGAATCTCATCAAGACTTCCGTAAATCTTCTCATCCGGCATGCCGCAGTTCTCCACCATCCGGACCTTCTTGCCGCTTTCCGCGAGCAGTTTCTTCGTCTGTGCCATCCGGCTTCCTGATTTCATGAGAACGTATGTCCCCGGCTGATCCAGCTTCGCCTTGAGGTTCTGGCGCGCGGGGATCACATGGAGCTGCTCCTGCCACTCCGTCAGCGGAATATTCAGCTTTGCGGCCGCCGCGCAGAAGGACGGGATCCCGCTCACGAGACGCGTCTCATAGCCGTCCGCTTCGACAATTTCCTGCAGATAGGAGAACGTCGAATAGATCGTCGAATCGCCAAGCGTGATGAAGACGACGTTTTTCCCCTGATCGAGCACATTTTCGATCTGCTTTGCCCCGAGACGATGGTTCTTTTTCTGCTCTTCCTTATCCATCACCATCGGCATCCGGATCGGAAGCAGCTCTTTTTCTGCAAGTTCCGGTACAGCCTGCACTGCAATCTTGTAAGCGACGGTCTCCCGGACATCATCCCCCGGTGCCGCAATCACGTCGTTTTCCCGGATCACCCGGACCGCCTTCAGTGTCATCAGCTCCGGGTCTCCCGGACCGACGCCGACTCCGAATAAAATTCCTGCCATTTCTTCTGCCTTTCTTCAGATGCATTTTTCTTAACAGACGATAACTGGGCCACGTGACTCGTAGCTTACACGCAAAGACCGTCCTCGCTAAAGGAGAACGGTCATCCAGACTATCGTTCAAGCGGCCGGTGAGACACGACCGCCCGCATTTTTATTAAAGTTCGCAGTTTCCTACCGTTCTCGGGAACGGCAGCACGTCGCGGATATTCTGCATACCGGTGAGATACATCACGCAGCGCTCGAAGCCGAGCCCGAAACCTGCATGGCGCGATGTGCCATACTTGCGGAGGTCCAGATAGAAATCGTACTGGCTCAGGTCCATATGAAGCTCCTTCATACGGGTCAGCAGCTTGTCGTAATCTTCCTCTCTCTGGCTTCCGCCGATGATCTCACCGATCCCCGGCACGAGGCAGTCCATCGCGGCCACGGTTTTGCCGTCCGGA
>ONQW01000095.1:5998-6915 GCA_900320025.1 uncultured Lachnospiraceae bacterium | reverse complement strand
TCCTTCTGTCACAACTGCGTTGTGACAAATATATCATAAATCGCGCGGATTGCCGTCTCAAAATCCTGATTATCCACGGCAATGATGATGTTGAGCTCGCTCGAGCCCTGATCGATCATACGGACATTGACATGGGCGTGTGCCAGCGCGGAGAAGATGCGCCCTGCCGTGCCGCGCGTGCTCTTCATGCCGCGTCCGACGACCGCGATGAGCGCAAGGCCGGAGTCGATCTCAATGCTGTCCGGGCTGCACTGCCGGTGAATCTCGGAGACCACCTGCTGCTCCTTGTTGAGAAACTCCGACTCGTGCACGACGACTGTCATCGTATCGATGCCCGATGGCATGTGCTCGACAGAGACGCCGTGATCCTCGAACGCCTGCGACACTCTGCGGTAAAATCCGATCTCCGAGTTCATCAGCGCCTTGCTGATGAGCACTGAGCAGAAATCCTTCTTTCCGGCGATGCCGGTGATCGTGTATTTTGGCTGGCGCGCCGTGCTCTCCACGATCCAGGTTCCCGCCGCGTCCGGTTCATTGGTGTTGCGGATGTTGATCGGAATGCCGGCGTGGCGCACCGGGAAGATCGCATCCTCATGCAGCACGGAGGCTCCCATATAGGAGAGCTCGCGCAGCTCCCGGTAAGTAATGGTGTCGATGGACTGCGGATTTGCAACGATCCGCGGATCCGCGACCATGAATCCCGACACATCCGTCCAGTTCTCATAGACATCGGCACCTGCCGCGCGCGCCACAATCGATCCTGTGATGTCGGAGCCGCCGCGGGAAAAGGTCTTCACCCTTCCGTCCGCGCCGCAGCCGTAGAAGCCGGGGATGACCGCGTTCGGCATGGCCTCGAGCCGCCCGCTGAGCACGTCGTTCGTCTTCTCCGCATCGAGCCGCCCGTCGCCGTCAAAGAA
>ONQW01000095.1:0-5988 GCA_900320025.1 uncultured Lachnospiraceae bacterium | reverse complement strand
ATCGAGCCGCCCGCCCGCATCGAAGAAAATGACCTCCTTCGCGTCCAGAAATTCATACCCAAGGTAGCGCGCCATGATCCTGCCGTTCAGATAGTCCCCGCGCGACGCCACATAGTCCTTCTCCGGCGCCTCGAGAAGATTCTTCCGGATCTCGTCAAAATCCGCTCCGAGGAAAAATTCTCCTAGTCCCAGCCCTTCGATGATCTCCGCGTAGCGCGCACGGATTTTGCCGAGCACGGCATCCACCGCCCCGCTGTCCGCATCCTCTGAAGCGGCGCGGTACGCGTCGTAGAGCAGGTCCGTGACCTTCCGGTCCCCGGAAAACCGCTTGCCCGGTGCCGAGGGCACGACATAAACTCTCGACGCGTCCGCGCGGATGATATTGCCGACCTTTTCAAACTGATGCGAATCGGCGAGAGAACTGCCGCCGAATTTGACTACTTTTCTCATTCCATCTCTCCTGTTGTGCTTCCGCGTCTTCTCTTAAACCATATCGGGATCCAGCAGACGAATCCGGTGCACAGACGAGAACTGACCCGCCTTCTCCGCGAACTCTCCTTCAGACAGCACCGGTGTCACAAAGGCGTATTCCTCCTTATGCTCCGGCTGGCTCTTGCCGTTCTCACCGACAGCCGGCCGCGCCGCGCCGGACTCTGCCGACACAGGCCGCACCGCGCCGAACAGCTGCGCCGCAAGTCCGGCCTCTGCTGCCGGCACGCGGACGAGAAACCGCCTCTTCTGTTCCGCAACCGGGACGAGCGGCATCGGATCTCCGCCCTTCCACGGGCAGGGAACCGTCTCGCCGGGATGGCGCGCCGCATCGATCACATCGCTCACCACCGCGCTCGCGGTCGCATCCCTGCCCGCTCCGCGGCCGATCAGCACCACATCGTCCACCATTGTTCCATGGATCAGCACGCCGTTGAACACATCCTGCACCGGCGCAAGCAGACTCTCCTCCGGCACCAGGAACGGCGCGGTAATCACCGCATATCGTCCGTCTCCATCCTTCTCACACAGACCGAGCAGCTTCACCTCCGCATGAAGCGCTGCCGCGCAGGCAAAATCCATGCGGTCAATTTTCGTGATGCCCTCGCAGGGAACATCCTCATACCGGGCTGTCCTGCCGCTGATGAGAGAGGTGATGATCGCGATCTTTCGCGCCGTGTCATGCCCCTCCACATCCGCCTCCGGATTGCGCTCCGCGTACCCGAGCTCCTGCGCTCTGCGGAGTACCGTATCAAAATCCGCGCCATCCCGGTTCATCTTCGTCAGAATGTAGTTGGTCGTCCCATTCAGAATGCCGGCGACACGCGTGATGTTTTCCTGAGACAGACCTGTATTCAGCGTGCGGAGCAGCGGAATGCCGCCGCCCACACTTGCCTCGAAGAGGTAGCTGCAGTGATGCGCAGCGGCTGTCGCCATCAGCTCCGGTCCGAAAGCGGCCACCAGCTCCTTATTAGAAGTGCAGACGCTGATGCCCTTCTCCAGTGCCGCCTTGCTGAACTGATATGCCGCGCCCTTGCCGCCCATCGTCTCACATATGATTTTGATCTCCGGATCCTCCAGGATCACATTCACATCCTTCACCATCCGGTCCCGGTAAGGACTGTCCGGAAAGTCCCGCAGATCCAGAATGTACTTCACCTCGATGCCTTCCGGAACGCTGCGGCGGATCTCCGCGCTGTTCTGATCAATCAGCGCCGCGACGCCGCTGCCAACCGTCCCATACCCAAGAATTGCTGCCTTGATCATTGGTATCCTTCTCCCTTCCGTCTGTCATCCATCCGGACCCTGCCATCGTGTAAGCCGCTCCGGCAGCAGGTCTCTGCGCCATGTCTGGCGTCACTCGTCCGCCCGGACTCCATCATCGCGTGACCCGCACTCACTCTCTTCCGGTCACGCGGACCTTCCGCACGCCGCTGAGATTTTCAAGCCGCTCGACCATAAGATTGATATTGTCTGTGTTCTCCAGAATCTGAATGCTGATGGAGAGCGCAGCAACGCCATTGAGCGGAATACTCTGATGAATGGTCAGAATATTGGCGCGGCTCTCCGCGATGATCCGCAGAACCTCCGCCAGCAATCCGGTTTCGTCATTGATCTCCGCATACAGCGTCAGTGTCGTACCGGCGGCGCTGTCATGAAATTCCTCCACGTCATTGGCGTACTTATAATACGTGCTACGGCTGATGCCCACTGCCGCGGCCGCCTCATTCACGGTCCTGGCCTTCCCGGAGGCCAGCATCTTGTTCACCTCCACGACCTTCTGCAGGACCTCCGGAACGGCATTCTTCCGGATCAGATAGTACCCTGTCTCTTTAGCCATACAGCCTCCCGGCATAATTGTTGTAATTGTCTATATTGTACGGACATTTGTGCGCTCATGGTGGAAATCGTATCACCCGACTCCTCAATTTGCAAGAGATGTATTGATTTAAGACCAATCGCGTTGATGGAGAAAAAGTTGCCTTCTCACTTCATCTCTTCTTCCGCTTCTCGATCAAGGCGATGACACAGATCAATGCTGCGCAGAGCACCGAACAGAGCACTGCCAGACGGAAGCCGTACGGCTCGTAGCGGAACGAGATATGGTGCACTCCCTCCGGCACTGCCACCGCCATGAGTCCGAAATCCGCACGAATCACCTCCGTCTTCTCCCCGTCAATAGAGGCAGTCCAGCCCCTGGAATACGGTACAGAGAAAAACACCAGGTTCCGCGCGTCAAGATCCGCTGTTTCCGCCGTGAATCCGCCGTTGTCAAAGACAAACGACGTACATGCGGACGCGGCCCGCCGGTCGCTCTCCCGCTCCAGCTCGTCGATCGACATGGCACCGGGATCCGCGATATCGTCGTGCGCCAGCGTCGGATATACCTCCGTCTCCGTGCCGGACTCCTGCAGATCCTCCCGGATTGATTTTGCCGCTTCCTCCGCATTCTCTCCGATATCCAGGCCCAGGGATGCCGCGGTCTCATCCGGCAGAATCAGATCGCGTACCAGCAGCCGGTCCGCGATCGTACTGCCGGCATCCAGCGTCTTGTACTCAGATTCCGTCACGTAATGCTCAAACGTGAATCCCATCGGAATAAAATGCTGATTCTCATAAATGGCATAATACGGGCTTTCCGTTTCCACGCTGGTATACCCCGGCAGTCCGCCCCGCTTGGAATACTTCTCATCCGAGGAGATGATAAGATTCTCCAACTCATACCGGACCGACAGAATCTGTCTCGCCCCGACTCTCGTCCACGGAAGCTCCGATTCCACCGAGCGGCGTATACCGATCCCGTCGTAAAACTCCTGAATCGAAGGCGTGACCGTGCTCTCGAAGGCGTGAATGGTCGGGTATCCCCATACCATCTCATAGTTTGTGCTCGTTCCGTCCGTCTCGACCCGGGCAAAGGTCTTCTCATCCGGCAGCGCGGGTCTAGTGTCAAGCATCTCCCAGCGCCACTTCGTCCCGCCTGTCCGCGCGATGAGGCTCGTTCCGTTGAGCATGACCGTCATCGTGCAGAGTGCGCAGCAGAACGCCGTGAGGACAAGTGCCGCAGGACGGTAACGCTGAAACTCCGGTACTTGCGGCAGTCCGGCTTCCTCAGACCATCTGCCTTTCTCTCCGGATCTGCCCGGCCTGTGCCGGCGCCTCACCGGAGCATATTCCTTCGATGATTCATCCTTTGCCTGCGCGCCGCGCCGCAGGGCGTGAAGCTTTTTCTGCATCTGCTGCCCGAAAAGAATATAGAGCATGAACGGCACCGTCAGCGCCGTGCCGAGAATCTCCATCCAGAAAATCTCCGGATTATCCGGCAGCGAGAAGAATGACCAGCTCCCGTCCTCATACTTTGGAATCAGCCCACACAGCGTGAAGAACAAAAGTCCGAAGATCGCAATCTTCGCGCCAATCTTCCAGGATGACGTACCCGCGTCCTCCAGAGACTCCGCAGTCATCGACGCCATCAGGAGCACCGGCAGGTAAAACCAGCGCGCATAATAGGCGCTGTTGAACGCGGAAAACATCGCATTCAAAAGCGGGACAAAAGCACATGCCAGAAAGACCACAGACAGCCGTTTTTTCCAATTCCGTTTCCCCCGGTGCGCGGCAAAATACGCGGCTGCACCGGAGACGCCGAAGCACGGCAGATAAGCGGCCACCGACCCGCACTTGATCGCGTCACTTGAGAACATTGTCCCCTTCGCAATCAGGTCCGGCACCACGAAGAAGCTTTTCAGAATGGCGAGCGGCGTGCCGGGATCCGGGTAACGGACCCAGTCATAGCCGCTGATCCAGTTGGAAACGCGCGTGTTGCCGACTACCCCCTCAAGTGACTGCACAAGGAAAAACGCAGCGGCGCCAAGCCCCAGCGCGCCGAATCCGAGCAGCGATAAAACTTCCCGGGCGATATCTCTCTTCCGCTGCATGATTCCGTCCGCCCAGACATAGCGGACGGCGTAATACAACAGAAAGAAAACAACCTCGCCCACGAAGAAATAGTAGTTCAGAATGACCATGAACGCCGTCATCAGCGTGAATGGAATCCGCTTCTTCTTCTGCAGAAAGTCATCAAACGAAAGCACATAAAGTGGAAAAAACGCCACCACATCGTGAAAATGCTGAAAGACAATATTGCAGGCCTGAAACCCGGAAAACGCATAAAGCAGCGCACCGATCAGCGCCGCCCGGTCCGTTTTCGTCCCTCTGCGGATCAGCGCGAACCCGGTCAGCGTGGCAGTGCCGTATTTTGCCGCCATCAGAAACGGCAGAAGGTATGGCACCGCGGCCTCCGGGAACGGAATGGTGATCCAGAAAAACGGACTGCCCCAGAGATAAAACGCAAAACTCCCGCCCATGCTTCCGCCGAGATCCACATACGGACTCCAGAACAGCCGTCCCTCCCGGACCGCGCGGTGTGCAAGAATATAAAATGGCACCTGCTGGACGTTATAATCCCCGTAATAGAAAAAGATCCCGCCGTGATAAATCAGAAACGGAATCACACAGACCACATACAGTACCGCCCCGAGCAGAAACGCCGTCCGGTAAGGATGCTCCACCGCACCGCGTCTGTCAGGCCGTAAAGAAACAGCCGGTGCGGAAGCACCGGCCGCAGAAATTCTATTCCTCATACCTTGTTATCTTCTTTCCCGAGACGGCGGAACACCAGATCATAGCCATCCTCCCCATAACTCAGAGACCGGTTCACCCGACTGATCGTCGCCGTCGAAGCGCCCGTCTTCTCCCCGATCTCCAGGTATGTCTTGTCCTCACGCAGCATCTCCGCCACCTCCAGCCGCTGTGACAGTGAAAGCAGCTCCTTCACCGTGCACAGATCCTCAAAGAAACGATAGCACTCCTCCCGATCCTGGAGACTCAACACCGCGTCAAACAACTGATCCACTGCTTCCGTCCTGATCTTCTTATTCATCTCACCCTCCTGCCGCCCCAGCAGCCCATTTAGTGTATCACTTCACCGCACGAAAGTCCAGGAGTGAAATTGTCCCTAAGGAGTTTAGCTTGTTTGGGACAATTTTTGTCCCAAACAAGCTAAACTCCTTAGGGACAATCAGGGACAAAAATAACCGGTGTGCTGACGCACACCGGTCTGGTTCATCCACTAATCGATTCGGAGTTTCCTGCATTCACTTTAAAGCTATCGGTTTATGCCCCTCACAAGGTGTTTCCGTATATCAATGAAGTACTGCATATAGTTCTGAAAAAATTAGCGCGCCGGCAGCTCCGGCACCATGGGGTGATGGCTCAGATCAGTCAAGCTTCGTAACGTTGACAGCCTGCGGTCCCTTCTCGCCCTGGATGACATCGTACTCGACATGCTCGCCGTCATCGAGAGACTTGAAGCCTTCCATGTTCAGTCCAGAATAGTGAACGAAAATATCGTTCCCTTCAGAATCAGAAATGAAGCCATAGCCCTTCTGGTTGTTGAACCACTTTACAGTACCCTTGTTCATAGTTGTTGTTACCTCCAACAAG
>ONQW01000184.1 GCA_900320025.1 uncultured Lachnospiraceae bacterium | reverse complement strand
GGATATTCAGTGCGATCAGGACATCACGATCATGAACCCTGATCAGGTGATCGCGACGCTCAGCGGCAAGAAGACCAAGCTGTTCATCGAGCTGACCATCACCAAGGGAAGGGGCTATGTCAGCGCGGACAAGAACAAGAACGAGGATACCAAAATCGGTGTCATCCCGGTTGATTCGATCTACACGCCTGTGGAACGGGTCAATGTGACGGTCGCGAACACCCGTGTCGGCCAGCAGACCGATTTTGACAAGCTGACACTCGATGTGACGACAAATGGAACGCTTGGCCCGGATGAGGCAGTCAGCCTCGCCGCCAAGGTCCTGTCCGAGCACCTGAGCATCTTCATCAATCTTTCTGACGCGGCCAAGAATGTGCCGGTCATCACAGAGGGACCGAAGGGCCAGGAGCCGTCGTCCATGACGATGAGCATCGACGAGCTCGAACTCTCGGTGCGCTCCTACAACTGCCTGAAGAGGGCAGGCATCAACACGGTGGAGGAGCTGTGCTCCAAGACACCCGAGGATATGATGAAGGTCCGCAACCTGGGCCGCAAGTCTCTTGAGGAAGTGCTGGCAAAGCTCAAGGAGCTGGGCCTGTCCCTCAAGACAGGCGAGATGCCGGAGGCGTAAGCCGCCGGTTCATATGCTGTGAAGCACTGCAAAAGCAAAAGGGTCGGCGCATGGCCGATGGCTTTTGCAGCCGGATCAGTGGAACCAATTGCAATTCTGATGTAATCCAAGGTTCCTCTCCCAGTAAGTCCGAAGAGCGTGGGAGGGGCTGGAGAACTCCGGGCGCCGGTAATGCCGAAGAGTGCGGTGTCAGGATCCATAAGAAGAAAGGAAGAAATAACCATGGCAATGTACAGAAAGTTAGGCAAGAAGACCAAGCTCAGAAAGGCTCTGCTCCGCACGCAGGTCACGCAGCTCCTCTACAGAGGCAAGATCGTGACGACTGAGGCGAGAGCCAAGGAGATCCAGAAGATCGTCGAGCCGATGATCACGCTTGCGGCGAAGGAAAAGGACAACTACGACACCGTGACCGTCGAGGTCAAGCAGGCACAGCGCGACAAGGACGGCAAGCGCGTCAAGGAAGAGAAGGACGGCAAGAAGGTCACGGTTTACGAGACCGTCGAGAAGCAGATCAAGAAGGATCAGCCGAGCCGTCTGCATGCGCGCCGTGAGATCGCCAAGTTCGTGTACCCGGTCGTTGAGGTTCCTGCAAAGGGAGCCGGACGCAAGAAGGGCACGAAGAAGGTCGATGTGGTAGCCAAGGTGTTCGATGAGTATGCACCGAAGTATGCAGGACGCAAGGGCGGCTACACCAGAATCATCAAGATCGGCCAGCGCAAGGGCGATGCTGCGCTCATGGTCATGATCGAGCTCGTCTGATCGGCTCAAAATGGCGTTTCAGCCAGAGACAGACCACTATTTTGCGTGAAACAACGGCGGGACTACTGTACGGAGAACGGTTTCTCCTGCAGCGGTTCCGCTTTTGGCATAAAAAAATATGATTATTACGAAGAAGCTGATCCACGACTATCTGAAAAAGGACGACGAGGGAAATATCATCGGACGGACCAGGGCGCTGGATGCGGTCGATCTCGATGTGAAGGCCGGTGAATTCGTCGCAATCCTCGGACACAACGGCTCCGGCAAATCGACGCTCGCCAAGCATATCAACGCGCTGCTCTTCCCGACCGGAGGCACCGTCGAGGTCGACGGGATGGACACGACGGATGAGAGCCATCTCTGGGACGTGCGGCAGGAAGCCGGGATGGTATTTCAGGATCCGGACAATCAGATCATCGGCCAGGTGGTCGAGGAGGATGTCGGATTCGGTCCGGAGAATCTCGGCGTGCCCACGAAGGAGATTTGGGAACGCGTGGAGGAGAGTCTGCGGGTCGTCGGGATGTACGAATACCGCAAGAAGAGTCCGAACCATCTCTCCGGCGGCCAGAAGCAGCGCGTCTCCATCGCCGGCGTGATCGCGATGCACCCGAAGTGCATCATTTTCGACGAGCCGACGGCGATGCTGGATCCGAGCGGCAGAAAGGAAGTGATCCGCGCATGGAGGAGGCGATCTACGCCGACAAGGTCTATGTCATGGACAAGGGGCGGGTCGCCATGCAGGGGACGCCGCGCGAGGTCTTCTCCCGCGTGGAGGAGCTCAAGGCGATGAAGCTGGACGTCCCGGAGGCGACCATGGTCTCGTGGCTGCTGCAGCGCGGCGGGATTCTGCTTCCGGACGGGGTTCTGACGAAGGACGAGCTGGCTGAGCACCTGCAGGAGGCATGCCCGGCGGCGTTTGACGCGGAACAGGCAAAACCGGCGCAGGCCGGGCCAGCGCCGCAGGAGGTTACGGAGCAGCGCCGTTCCGCCTCTGTCTGTGCGAATGAGAAAGACGAGGCATCGAATGCGGATGCCGGAAGTGGGATCGAGATCCGCAATGTCAGCTATATTTATAACGAGGGTTCCGCGATGGAGTCAAGGGCGCTTGACGGCCTGTCCACACGGATTCCGCACGGTCAGTTCATCGGCCTCATCGGGCACACAGGATCCGGAAAATCCACCTTTGTGCAGCTGCTCAACGGCCTGCTGAAGCCAAGCGCCGGATCTGTGTGGTATGACGGACAGGATATCTGGGCGGATGGCTACCCGAGACGGCAGCTCCGCGCTGAGGTCGGCCTTGTCTTCCAGTACCCGGAGCATCAGCTGTTTGAGGCGGATGTTCTGACCGATGTGAAATTCGGCCCGAAGAACCTGGGTCTCCCGGACGAGGAGCAGACCGCGCGCGCTGTGGAGGCGCTCAGGCAGGTGGAAATCGGAGAGCAGTACTACAAGGCTTCTCCGTTCGAGCTGTCCGGCGGCCAGAAACGCCGCGTCGCCATCGCCGGTGTACTCGCCATGCGCCCGAAAATCATGATTCTCGACGAACCCACGGCGGGACTCGATCCGATGGGGCGGGATGAGATCCTCGGCATGATCTCCCGCATGCACCGCGAGCGCGGGATGACGATCGTTCTCGTCTCCCACAGCATGGACGACGTCGCCCGCTATGTGCAGCGCATCATGGTCATGAACGCCGGCAATCTGCTCATGGACGGCGCGCCGCACGACATTTTCGCGCACGTAAGGGAGCTTGAGGACATCGGACTCGCCGCGCCGCAGGTGACCTATATTCTGGACAAAATCCGCGCGAGGGGACTGCCGGTCCGCACGGACTGCCTGACCGTGGAAGAGACGGCGGAGGAGATTCTGCGTGCCGTCGGAAGGACGAAGAACAGAGACTGACGGACGGTGGCGATAAGCGGAGAAGAGTATGTTTAAATCAATAACACTGGGACAATATTATCAGACGGATTCCCTGCTCCACCGGCTGGATCCGCGGACCAAGGTGGTGATGACGCTCGGCTACATCATCTCTCTGTTCCTCATCCGCAGCTTCACAGGCTATGTAGTGGCGGGTGTCCTGCTCGCTGTCGCTGTGGCGCTGTCGCACGTTCCCTTCCGCTTCATCTGGAGAGGTATGCGCGGCATTCTGGTTCTTCTGCTGATCACAGTGATTTTTAATCTGTTTCTCACACCGGGCACGCCGGTCGTGAAGTTCTGGAAGCTGCAGATCACGATAGAGGGCATCGCCTTTGCGTCGAAGATGGCGATCCGGCTCATTTTCCTCATCATCTGTTCGACGCTGATGACGCTGACCACGACACCGAATCAGTTGACGGATGCGCTGGAGAGTCTCGGAAGGCCGCTCACGAAGATACATGTGCCGGTCCATGAGATCGCCATGATGATGTCCATCGCGCTCCGCTTCATCCCGATTCTCGCCGAGGAAACAGACAAAATCCAGAAAGCCCAGATGGCGAGAGGCGCGGATTTTGAATCCGGGAGCCTTGTCGCCAGGGTGAAGGCGCTCGTCCCGCTGCTGGTGCCGCTGTTCATCTCCGCGTTCCGCCGCGCCAATGATCTCGCGATGGCGATGGAGGCGCGCTGTTACCGGGGCGGAGAGGGCAGGACAAAAATGAAGCCGCTTGTCTACGCGGGAAGAGATTACTCCGCGTATCTTCTCTTCGCAGGTTACTTCGTCCTGGTGATAGGGATGCGAACCCTGCGCATGCTGGTGTGAAAGGCGTATGAAGGGATGCGAAGAAGAGTCCTTCTGAAAGTTGCATATGACGGCACCCGTTACGCCGGGTTTGCGAGACAGCCAGGGCAGGAGACGATCGAGGGCGTTCTGGATCAGACCATCTCCGGACTCACCGGCGAGCAGATCCGGGTCATCGGCGCAAGCCGGACCGACGCGGGGGTGCACGCACTGTGCAATATCGCTGTATTTGACACGGAATCCCGGATCCCTCCGGAGAAATTCTCCTACGCGCTGAACCGGAGGCTTCCATCCCGCATCCGGATTCAGGATTCCTTTGAGGTGGCGGCCGATTTTCATCCCCGGCACTGCAGTACGGTCAAAACCTATGAGTATCATATTTATAACGCAGAGTTCGAGGACCCGCTGCACCGGATGTACAGCTTCCATACCTGGTGTCCGCTCGATGTGAAGGCGATGGACAGGGCGGGGCAGGCTCTGGTCGGGGAGCATGATTTCAAGAGCTTCTGCAGTATCTATACGCAGGCGGAGACAACGGTCAGAACGATTCTCTCACTGCATGTGACAGCAGAGCCTGCCCTGACTGCCGTCATGCGGCGCGGAATCATCCCGCCGCGGGATATCACGATCCGCGTGCAGGGGACGGGATTTCTCTACAACATGGTCCGTATCATCGCCGGAACCCTGATCGAGGTCGGACGCGGCGCACGGGAGCCGGAGGATGTCGCGCGGATTTTGCAGGCCAGGGACCGGAGAGCGGCAGGACCGACGGCGCCCGCCGCGGGACTTATTCTGGTAAGCTATCAGTTTCTTGAGGATCCGCATCTCGTGTGCCCTGCGGAGAAGGAGAAAGAGGAGAAACAGGAGATGCCGCATGCTCCTTCCGGTACTGCCGGGGACTGATGCCGGCATAGGTGCGAAAAGCATTTGTGAAATGTTCAGAAGAAGAAAAGCCAAGCTGTTCAGCGATTTCCGTGACCGGGAGATCGGTTGACTGAAGCAGTATCACCGCAGCGCTCATCCGCGCTGCGTTTTTTTTCTGCTGAAATGTCTGATTA
>ONQW01000132.1 GCA_900320025.1 uncultured Lachnospiraceae bacterium | reverse complement strand
CTGACCCCAAAAATTTCTTGATCGTCTTCGCCTTCGCCGGAGACTCTACAATGACCAGATTCTTTGCCATGAACGTTATTCCTTGTCCCCTCTATTCTGTCCTGCCCGATACGGCGGATCCGCCGTCATCATGTACTTCGCACCAGGTGATGAGCAACCGCCCGGAGCCATGATTGGCAGGCAAACCTGCATCACGGCCTATGGTTCGTCGCCTTCCTATACAAAAACGTGTTTCTACTTAAATAAATAACCAGCCGGATCGTCCGACGATTTTGAACAATACTACAAAAAGAAATCCTTGGCAAGTCCGCCGGAACGAAAGGAGAGCAGAATCTATAAGTCCGCAGAAATCGGAGAACAGCAAAATCCATAAGTCCGCAGGAATGGGCGAGCAGCAAAATCCGACCGCAAAGCGGGCGGCTCATTCAGGAGAACAGCCGGATTTTGCGGTCGATCATCTCATCGATGTGTGAGAGGTAAGTCGGAATATCCCGGGCGTCGTCGCAGCGGGTGATGGTCACATTGCCGTCCTCTCCCCTGCGCACGCATTTGGAGACGCTGCCTGGGCCCAGCGCCACAATGGACTGTACTTCCTCAATGATCAGCATATTGTAAATACCATAGCGCGCAGGCGTGCGTGTGCCATCCGGCAAAATCCGTGCAGGTCTTGCGTATCCCACATTTTCAAAATTGCCGGACATATTTTTCTGCCGGTACAGGTAGTAGGGGACAAGACCCATCGCCTCCGCGCCGCGTGCCGCGAGTTCCACCGTCTCGTCCGTGACACACGAATGAATTGCGTCATAGCCCAGCGTTTCGATCCACTGCTGCATTCTTGAGCCGCGCTTCACAGCCAGCGTGTGTACCGTGAGATCGTCTGGCCCCAGTTTCCGAATTTCCTCAAGCGTCCGTGCCACATCCTCGTCCGACTCACCGGGAAGTCCCAGGATGATATCCATATTGATGTTGTTCATGCCGGCCTCGCGGGCCATATAGAACGCGTCGATCACCTGCTGCACCGTGTGGCGCCGTCCGATCAGCGCGAGCGTCCGGTCGTTCATGGTCTGCGGGTTCACGCTGATCCGGCTCACGGCATGCGCTCTGAGCACCGCAAGCTTCTCCGGGGTGATGCTGTCCGGCCGCCCCGCCTCCACCGTGAACTCCTGCACCTGACCGGTCTCCGGAAAGAACCGTTCGATGCTGGAGAGAAGCCGCTCCAGCTCCGCAGGCTCTAATGTGGTCGGTGTGCCGCCGCCGATATAAATCGTCTCCAGATGCTTGCCCTGCGATGCCATGAGTCCGGCCATGGCCTGCATCTCCTGCTCAAGCGCGGAGAGATATTCGCCCACTCTTGTCCTCCATCCCGCGATGGCATAGCTCGGGAAGGAGCAGTACAGACAGGTCGTCGGGCAGAACGGCACGCCAAGATAAAGGCTGTATCCATTCTCCCGGTCAAGCCTTGACAGAATCTCCTCCTCACGCACAGCGATCTCCGCCGCGAGGTCGGCCTTCCGACGGCTCACCCGATGCTCCTTCCTCAGCATCGCGGCAGCCTCTTCCGGAGTTCTGCCTGCCCGCAGCTGCGCCGAGACAAGCTTGGTCGGGCGGATGCCGATCAACTCTCCCCAGGGCAGCCGCTGGCCCGTGATCTCCGCCAGGTTGTCGTAGAGTCCGTGCTTCAGCGCCGCCTTAAGCGCAGGACCCTTCTTTGCAAAATCCGCCCCCTCCGGCGCCGGAATTCGTGCGAAGCGCTCATCTTCTTTTCCCTGCATGCTGACATGAAATGTCAGCGTCAGACTGTCCGCCGCGTAGCAGACCTCCAGAAAGGGGAAGACGCCTTTCTGCTCACCAAAAAGGACCTTCACATCCTCTGCAGGATAGAAGGCCTTGAGCATGGCATGAATTTCATATCGATACAAATCCAGATTAACGCAGGCAGTGATCATGCTTGTCCCCGTTTCTTTCTCTTTAATCCTCGTGTTGTTCCCCGTGTCGCAGCCACAGAAGCACAGTCTCCGGCAGAAAAACCGCCGCGCCGCGGCCACAGAAGCGCAGCCTCCGATTTAAAAAATCCGTGCCGCGGCCCGTCTTGGCGTTTTCTCTGTGATTTCTTTTATAAAATACAATCAGATAAACCACGGATTGCTCCGCCGCTCTGTTCCCAGATCTGTCAGTGCACCGTGCCCCGGATACAGGATGGTGTCGTCCGGAAGTGTCAGGATTTTATCATGGATCGAGCGCAGAAGCGCGCTCTGCGATCCCGTCGCCATGTCCGTTCTCCCGACGGAGCCCTGGAAGATCGTATCTCCGCAGAGCAGCGCGCGGCGCGGCGAATCCTCCGTGCCGTCCGCAGTCACCGGAACTGTGCCCTTGCCGGAACCCCGGGCCGCATTCTCACCGTCCGGCTGCGCCATGACGTCTTCAGAACACTTCGCCGCACCCTTTTCTGCCGCCTGCGTCGCGCTGTCCGCGGAATGCTTCGCGGCATTCTTCCCGACAGCCTTCGCCGGCAGTCTGCCGAACTGTTCCACGTCAAAATAATAGCAGCAGCTCCCCTCCGTATGTCCCGGCGTCGCCAGAAGCCGGAAGGTCATACCGGCTGCAGTGAGAATATCGCCGTCCTGGAGAAAACGGTCCGGCTGCACTGTGCACGGCCTGCCATAGTCCGCTGAGCCGTTGAGTCCGGCGTCCGCGCACAGACGTTTCTCCCCTTCCCAGGCATAGAGCGGCGCGCCCGTTTCCGCAAGAAGCGCCTCCGCGCCCCAGATATGGTCGAAATGCGCGTGCGTGAGAAACACCGCCTCCACACGCAGACCATGGTCCTTCAGCGCGCGGGCGATCTCCGCTCCATGATCTCCCGGATCGAAGACCACGCAGGGCTGTTCCGCCGCGCCCGGATTTTCAAGATATGTATAATAGCAGTTCGTCGGCAGCATACCCACCGCGAACGCACCGATTTTGAATCTGACCATTCCCCGATTCCTTTCAATACCGCACAGCGAATGCCGCTGCCCTACGCGCGCTGCACATCCCGCACACTGCGGATCTGACCGATTTTGCCAATGATGGTCTCGAGCTGGGATTTGCCGGAGATGTGGAAGGTCACAGACAGCGTCGCGATGTGCTGCTTGCTGGTGTTGGTATTGATGCTCGTGATGTTGATCCCGTTGTCCGTAAACACATGCGAGACATCGCTCAGCAGTCCATTGCGGTCATCGGCGTGGATGACGATCTCCGCCTCAAAATCTCCGCTCAGGCTGGTTGTGTCGACGCCTTCCTCCCACTCCGCCTCGATGAGGCGCGGCCGGTCGATCTCCGGCATGTGAAGGATATTCACACAGTCCGTCCGGTGAATGGTGACGCCGCGCCCGCGCGTGACAAAGCCGACGATCTCGTCACCCGGCACCGGGTTGCAGCACTTGGAAAGATGGACCGCCACGTCGTGGACGCCTTTGACCACGATCGGATTGCTTCCACGCGCATGGATCTTCTGCGCATTTTCCTCCACCTGCCGCAGAATGTCCTCGTCCGTTACATCCTTCCGGTGGTCCGCGTCATACAGCTCCTTGAGCTTATTGACAATCTGGCCTTCCTTGACGCCGCCGTGGCCGATCGCTGCGAGCACCGCCTCCCAGTCGCGGAAGCCGTACTTACGGAGCACCTCGTTCTTGTAAGCATCCTGCTCCAGCTCCGCCTGATTTAATCCCTTTGTCTTGCAGTAGGCGGCGATCAGATCCCGCCCGCGCTCAATGTTCTCGTCCTTGAGCTCCTGCTTGAACCACTGATTGATCTTATTGCGCGTCTGCGGACTCTTCGCGAGCGCGAGCCAGTCCCGGCTCGGTCCCTTCGAATTCTGGCTCGTCATGATCTCGACGCGGTCGCCGTTCTGAATCTGATAGTCCAGCGTGACAAGCTTGCCGTTGACGCGCGCGCCGATCATCTTGTTGCCGACGGCGGTGTGGATCGCGTAGGCAAAATCAATCGGCGTCGAACCGGCGCGGAGCGTCTTCACCTCTCCGTTCGGGGTGAAGCAGTAGACATCGTCCGAGAACAGGTCCAGGTTCGACTTCAGGCCGTCCATGAAGGTCTTGTTGTCCGGCATGTCTTGCTGCCATTCCAGAATCTGACGCAGCCAGGTGAGTTTTTCCTCCTCCTGGTTGTCGACCTTCTGTCCGTTGCTGACTTCCTTGTATTTCCAGTGCGCCGCGATACCATATTCCGCCTCGCGGTGCATCTCATAGGTGCGGATCTGAATCTCAAAGGGCTGCCCCGACGAGCCGATCAGGGTCGTATGCAGCGACCGGTAATTGTTCGGCTTCGGCATCGCGATGTAATCCTTGAACCGCCCGGGCATGGGCGTATACATCTCGTGAATGATGCCGAGCGCGGCGTAGCAGTCCTTGACCGTATTGACGATGATCCGGACCGCAAAGAGATCGTAGATCTGGTCGAGCGTCTTCCCCTGATTCACCATCTTCTTGTAGATACTGAAGAAGTGCTTCACGCGTCCGTCCACCTTTGCCTCGATGCCGGACTCCTCCATCTTCCGTGAGACTTCCTCCGCGATCTGCGCCACATACTGCTCCCGCTCGCGCTTTCGCTCGCCGACCTTCTCCACCAGATCGTAGTAAACATCCGGCTTGAGATATTTGAGTGACAGATCGTCCAGTTCCACCTTGATGCGGCTGATTCCGAGCCGCTGAGCGATCGGCGAGTAAATATCAAGCGTCTCCTGCGCAATCCGCTTCTGCTTCTCCACCGGCTGATGCGCGAGCGTCCGCATATTGTGCAGCCGGTCCGCC
>ONQW01000196.1:906-3743 GCA_900320025.1 uncultured Lachnospiraceae bacterium | reverse complement strand
TGAATTCCATCTTATACCTCCTGCCATCACATCGGAAAAATCGTCCACAGCCCGGCGATCACAAGGGCAGGCAGCAGATTTGCCACCCGGATTTTCTTTCCGAAGAACAAGTTGATCCCGACACAGAATATCAGAATTGACCCGATATACGAAATATTGTCGATCACCGCATCCGTCATCACCGGCCGCATCAGGGAACTGAGCAGCGTCATCGCGCCCTGTACGATCCCGACCGGAATCGCGGCGAAACCGCAGCCCTTGCCCATCGAGGCCGCCATCACCAGTACAATGACAAAATCCAGCACTCCCTTGGCAAATAGGATCGCATGGTTTGCAAACAGCCCGTCCTCAATGGAGCCGACGATTGCCATCGCTCCGATACAGACCGTCAGCGACGCCGTGACAAAGGCATCCACAAACTGCGCATCCTTCGCATTGCCCGTCTTCTCCCGCAGCCACACGCCCAGCCGCTCAAACCCACGCTCCAGATTCAAAATCTCTCCGATCACGCCGCCGATGGCCAGGCTGCCGATCATCATCATCGTTCCGATCGTGCCGAACCGGCCCTCCGAGAATGTCAGCATTTTGGCGAGCGTACCGCCGATTCCAAGAAAAATGACAGCGACCGCATTTGCGCTCATCAGCGTCTGTCTGACCCGCTCCGGCACCCGGCTTCCAACCGTGCAGCCCAGAATCCCGCCGGCGATAATGGCTGCTACATTAAATATTGTTCCAAGACCCGGCATTCCCACACCTCACGTCATATCATTGACAGCATCAATGTCAGTTTGAACATGGCGGACTGGCGTCGCTCTCAAACCATATCCGCTACGACATGGTAATGCAAAGCGGATTTCCATTCAATGCTTCACGTGATAAGATGGCACCAGCTATCACCACGGTAGCAGCCGTCAGAAAGGCGGCATCAAGGCCCTGATATGGGAGATTCCAATTCGCACATTTCTCCCGCGGGTGCCGCAAAATGCGCGGCACGGAGTATAGCTATGATACTGAACACCGGAAGCAGAACAGATATCCCCGCCTTCTACAGCGAATGGTTTGCGAACCGCCTGCGGGAAGGATTCTGCCTCGTCCGCAATCCCTATAACCCGTCTCTTGTCACCCGCTACCGCCTCGATCCGTCCGTCGTGGACGTTCTGTCCTTCTGCTCCAAGAACCCGCTTCCCATGCTCGCATACCAGGATCTGCTGAAACCGTACCGGCAGTTCTGGCACGTGACCATCACACCCTATGGGCGCGACATCGAGCCTCATGTTCCGCCCGCCGCGCAGGTACTGGAGACCTTCCGGCGCCTGTCCGAAGCGGTGGGGAAGAATTCTGTGGTATGGCGCTATGACCCGGTCTTTATCAGCAAAGACTACTCTGTAGATTTTCACATCCGCGCATTCCGGCAGATGGCCCGGGCGCTGCATGGATACACCGGTCAGTGCGTCGTCAGCTTTATCGACCTCTATGAGAAAACGATGCGGAACTTTCCGGGCGTCCGCCGCGTCACATCGCAGCAGCAGGAGGCCCTCATCGCGGCCTTCGCGGAAACGGCGCAGGAGAACCATATGCAGATCCACCTCTGCTGCGAAAGCGCCTCCCTTGCAAGACCCGGCGTCGATGCGGACGGCTGCTTTTCCCAGTCCGTCCTGGAGAAATCCCTCCATATCCATCTGCAGATTCCGAAAACCGCCAGAGCCCGCTCCGCCTGCCCCTGCCTCCTCGGGGCCGACATCGGCGCCTACAACACCTGCAGTCACGGCTGCCTCTACTGCTACGCCAACTATGATGCGGAGAGCGTGTGCCGGAACAGGCTCCGCCATGACCCATCCTCCCCGATGCTGATCGGACATCTCCGGCCCGAAGACACCGTGAGGGAGGCAGAACAGCGCAGCTTCCTCGATCCCCAGATGACTCTCGACGATCTGCTGTCAGGAAGAAGTTGACGTTCCCCACACCAGCCCTCTGCATCGGCTGATCGCCGCCGCCAGCTCTTCCTTCCGCGGCCTCGCGAGATCGCCGGGAATATGCCCATTCTCCTCATACATCCCGAAGCCTTCCCTCTGGAAATCCAGCTCCCAGCCGCGAACCAGAGAGGCGACATTGTTTCTTCCGTTCATCTTTCCCTTTGCCATCAGCAGAAATGTCCGCGCAAGGCACTCGCTCTGCTCCCGATCCGCCAACTGCTCCACCAGCCGCAGGTCTGTCTCGCCGTGCCCGATCAGAAAACCGTCCGTCCCCAGACTTTTATGCTTCACGCGGCCTCTCTCTTCGTCAAAATCCCTGCCTGGCCGCGGGAAGCGTCTCTTCTGATCCGGACAGATATCCGGACCGCCTGCCGCGGGCGCTGCCGCTTCGCCTTTCTGAAACGGAACAAGGGCGCGGACCCTTGCCGTCACATCCTTCGGCTCATACCGGTCCATCTGGATGATCGTGTCCGCCTGCCCGAAGAACGCGCCGGAGCTTCCCGCCACCAGCACCGTACTGACGCCGGCCTTCTCATAGAGCGCACGCATTCTCCCGGAGAACGGCGTAATCGGCTCCTCCTCATCCGAGACGATCTTCTGCATCAGCGCATCCCGCACCATGAAATTTGTGGCGCAGGTATCCTCATCCATCAGCAGCGTCCGCGCGCCGCACTCCATCGCCTCCACCACAGACGCCGCCTGCGAGGTGCTGCCGCTGGCGTTTTCTGTGAAGAAGGCCGTCGTATCCTTCTGGTTCGGAAGATGATTGATGAACAGAGAAATGTCGTCGCCATTGACACAGCGCCCGTCCTCCGCACGGACTTTGACGGCGCTGTCGTCTGTCACGACATATTCTCTCCCGTC
>ONQW01000196.1:0-888 GCA_900320025.1 uncultured Lachnospiraceae bacterium | reverse complement strand
ATCAGCGTGATGCCCCTTCTGACAGCCATGCCGCTGATCGTCCCGCGATGCGGAAGCTCCAGCGTGATCCGGTCCTCCTCCGGCGCGCGGAACGGCAGCGCATCCTGCATCGGTTTCTGAGAGATGCCGCTCTCCCGCGGCAAAATCGCTCCGTCCGCGACAAAGGCGCAGAGTGACCGTTTCTCAAGCTCCGCCCTGAGAAATGCCTGATCCTCCGCCAGATCAAGAACGCTCTGCACCGTCCCGCTCTGCCACGCCGCCGCACAGGCTGTCTCCCGCACCACATCCGGCAGGAAGCGGAACAACATCTTTTCCAGTTCCCCTGCCAGCACCGTCCGCCCGGCTGCCGGGAAGCCCGCGTAAAAGCGAAGCGTCACGCCGCCCGCCCTGTCAAGCTGGCAGGCGCTCCTGTCGAGAATCTCCTGCCCCGGCCGGCTCGCGATCATCGTCCCGCTTTTCCCTGACCCGCCTGCTCTTCCGGATATGCTGCTCAGCTTTGCGCTGAACCTTCTTAATATCATATCCTGCAGCGCGACGCGCGTCTCGTACCTTCCGCAGGCGCCCTTAGGCCAGCGCGCATCCTGCGCCTTCACCGTGACCGCCAGGTCTGAGGGCGCGGCAAACGGATCGCCCTGCACGTGGACAATATGCAGCACATACGTGCCAAAATCATAGCTTCCCTTTAGTGATTTATATGCCGGATATCCCCGGTGATCGATACTCCGCAGGGTGCGGAGCAGTTCGTCCTTCGTTTTCACAATCTCTCCTTCCTTCGTCTCAGAACAGCGACATCTGCTCATAGTCAGAATGCCTGCTCAGACCGGGCGGAACCTGCCGGAGAAGCCTCTCCGTCATGCTGTCATCCAGGATCCAGCCATCCAGCTGATC
>ONQW01000194.1 GCA_900320025.1 uncultured Lachnospiraceae bacterium | reverse complement strand
CGAGCTCAACATCATCATTGCCGTGGATAATCAGGATTTTGAGACGGCAATCCGCGCGATTTATGATATATTTGTCACAACGCAGTTGTGACAGAAGGAGTCGCAGGATTCTCAGCGCGGGAGGAAACAGGGCATGACGCTGAAGGAAGATTTTGAAAATCAGAAAAAGATGCTCGAGGGAAAGAGCGGGAAGGAGAAGCTGGTCTGGTTCTGGGGCTACTATAAGATCCCGGTGATTATTTTTGCCGGCATGATCGTCCTGCTTGTGATGCTGATCCGCACCTGGGTGACCAATAAGCCGCAGGCGGCGGGGCTCGTCCTGCTCAATGCGGAGAGTGAGCAGGCCTATCAGGACCCGTCGGAGTGGCTCGAGCAGCCGCTGGCGGATAATATGGGAGTCAATCTCAAGACCAGCTCACTGATGCTGAGCACGGGCGGACATATCACGCCCGGCGGCTCGACGGACCAGTACGAGATCGCCGAGGCACAGAAGGTCATGGTCTATGTGGCCGCGCAGCAGGTCGATGTGCTGTGCGCGGACGCCTGGAATTATGAGAGCTATGCCATCGCGGATATGTACATGGACCTCCGGGATGTTCTGAACGAGAAGCAGATCGCAAAATACGAGCCGTATTTTTATTATGTAGACCGCGCGGTCATCGAGGAAAGGCAGAATTATACGGCGGATGGAACGCAGGATACGCCGTTCGTCTCCGGCACGATCGCAGACATCTCGGACCAGACAAAGGCGGCTGCGGCAGAACAGAGGGGTACCTGGAAAAGGCCGGACCCGAAGAGTATGAAGGATCCGGTTCCGGTCGGAATCATTATGACAGACAGTCCGTACCTCACAAAATCGGGGCTTTACCAGAACGCGGTGCCGATCGTGGGTGTGATCGGTAATTCGAAGCACCTTGTGGAAGCACGCTACATGATTGATTTTCTGTGGGAGCACTCATAAGCACGGCTTATGAGTGCTATTTGATGTGTGCGGCAGGCGCACGGGCCAGAAGCCGTGATGCAGGCCTGCCTGTAAAGCTGGTCGTCTTACCCGGAAGGGCTTGCAATCAAAAAGTGAGTAGTTTACGATACAGACAGTCTGCGTGGCGCGTGAGGAACATGGCGTTATGGAAACAGCACGGTTTCTACGCAAATCATCATTTGACAGGAGAATGTAAATATGGATTCATCGGAACGCGGCGTAATTGAAAATGTGGTGCCCAGCCGGGCGGGGGCAGGAACGAAGGTGCTGTATGTGTTTCTCTGGATCGTGACGGCTCTTTTTCTGATGATGGGGATGGTCAGAGGGTTTATCCCGCTTCTGATCGGCGTGGTGCTTGTCTTTGTCACATGGTGGATGAGCCGCATGACACAGATCGAGTATGAGTACTCCTATTTTGACAAGGAGCTGCATGTCGCCCGGATCATGAAGAAGGAGGCGAGAAAGGAACTCGGCACGTACAATCTCGACGAGATGCAGATCGGCGGACCGGTGCGCTCCTATCATCTCGACAATTATCGCAATAAGGACAAGGATCTCAAGACACTCGACTACAGTTCCAAGGTGGAAAAGCAGCCTGACCCGCGGTATGCGCTGTATTTTGCCGACAAGAGGATCCTGATCGAACCGGATGCGGAGCTGGCGCAGGCGCTGCACGAGAAATTTCCGAGGAAGTTTTATTTAGACTGAGGCTGGGCAGAATAATCAAATCGACTTGAAGGAGGAGCCTGTATGGCCACAATTGCTAAGGAAGGTATTACTTTTGACGATGTACTGCTGATTCCCGCGTATTCCGACGTGGTGCCGAATCAGGTGGATATCACGACGCATCTGACCAAAAAGATCAGGCTGAATATCCCCATGATGAGCGCAGGCATGGACACGGTCACGGAGAGCCGGATGGCAATTGCCATGGCCAGGCAGGGCGGCATCGGCATCATTCACAAGAATATGTCGATCGAACAGCAGGCTGAGGAGGTCGACAAGGTGAAGCGCTCCGAGAACGGGGTCATCACCGATCCCTTCTCTCTCTCCCCGGAGCACACGCTGCAGGATGCGGAGGATCTGATGCAGAAGTTCCGCATCTCCGGCGTGCCGATCACAGAGGGCAGAAAGCTCGTCGGCATCATCACGAACCGGGATCTCAAGTTCGAGACGGATTTCACCCGCCCGATCCGCGAGTGCATGACCTCGGAGAATCTCGTCACCGCAAAGCGCGGCATCACGCTCGACGAGGCCAAGAAGATTCTGGCAAAATCCAAGAAGGAGAAGCTCCCTCTTGTGGATGACGACTACAATCTCGTGGGGCTCATCACGATCAAGGATATTGAGAAGACGATCAAATATCCGCTGGCGGCAAAGGACGATCAGGGCAGACTTCTCTGCGGCGCCGGGGTCGGTATCACGGCGAATGTGCTGGACCGCGTCGCCGCGCTGGTTGATGCGAAGGTGGACTGTGTGGTGCTGGATTCGGCGCACGGCCATTCAGCCAATGTGCTGCGTTGCCTCAGCATGATCAAGGAGAAGTTCCCGGATCTCGATGTGATCGCCGGCAATGTGGCGACCGGCGAGGGCACGAAGGCGCTGATCGAAGCCGGCGCGGACGCGGTCAAGGTCGGCATCGGACCCGGTTCCATCTGCACGACCCGTATTGTCACCGGCATCGGTGTTCCGCAGGTGACGGCGGTCATGGATGCCTATGAGGTCGCGGACAAGTATGGCATGCCGATCATCGCTGACGGCGGCATCAAGTATTCCGGCGATCTGACCAAGGCGCGGGCGGCGGGCGGAAGCGTCTGCATGATGGGTTCTATCTTCGCGGGCTGCGATGAGGCACCCGGCGCG
>ONQW01000183.1 GCA_900320025.1 uncultured Lachnospiraceae bacterium | reverse complement strand
CTTCAGCTCCTCCAGGATCTCCGCCCGTTCTTTTTTGTCCATCGGCAGAAAGGCCTCAAAGCAGAACCGCCTTGTCGGTTTGCCGGAGCAGACAAGCGCGTTCACCGCCGCGCAGGCTCCCGGGACCGGAGAAACAGTTATTCCATTCTGAAGTGCCATACGGACCAGATCTTCCCCGGGGTCGGAAATGCCCGGCGTCCCTGCGTCCGTCACGACAGCCACATTTTCTCCCTGGAGCAGACGGTCGATCAGGACATGTGCCTTGCTCAGTTTGTTGTATTCATGGTAGCTCGTCATCGGGGTATGGATGTCAAAATGATTCAGCAGCCTGACACTTCCCCGTGTATCCTCCGCAGCAATCAGATCTGCCTCTCTGAGCGTGCGGACCGCCCGCGGCGTCATATCTTCCAGGTTTCCGATCGGCGTCGCGACCAGATACAGTATTCCCGCCATCTTTCCCTCGCTTTAACGTACACTGTTTTCCGGCAGGCTGTTCTGCTCACCCTGTCAGCACAGGCTTTCGTGCCTTCATCCGTACAGCGACCGCACTTCCTCTGTGTAGACGCCCGGCCGCTCATAGATGACCAGCGGTTTTTCGACTGCCAGCCTCGGTCTGCCGCCCCTGACAGCCTCGACCAGCACCATATTGGGCTCCCGCCCCTCCATTGGATGAACCAGTCTCATCCGCTTCGGCTCCAGGCCATACGTATTCAGATTTCGGAAGATATCCGCAAGCCGGAACGGACGGTGCACCATGCACAGCCGTCCCTGCGGCCTCAGTGCATATGCAGCCGCCGCGCAGACATCCTCCAGACTGCACAGAATCTCGTGCCGTGCAGCCGTCAGAGCCTCATTTTCCCCTGTCAGACCATGCCCGCCGATCATATACGGCGGATTGACCGTGGCCAGATCGAAGGACGCCGGTTTTTCCAGCTCCCGGATCCGGCACAGATCTCCTTCTATAAAATGAACGCGCGCAGACTGACCGTTCCCGGAGGCACTTCGCGCCGCCATATCGGCACATATCGAATTGATTTCGATGCCGGAAAAGACCGGATATGGAACGTCTTTCTCCTCTCTGTGCCGGTCCTGCCATCTTGCATCCATCAGAATCGGGATGATTCCGTTGCCGCTGCACAGATCAAGGACCCGGCTGCCAGGACGAAGAGCCTGTTCTGCGAAAGCTGCAAGAAGCACGGCATCCATCCCGAAACAGAACAGAGACGGATTCTGAATCAGCCTTGCCCCGTCCCGCTGCAGGTCATCCAGACGTTCCCCCGGATGCAGGTCGAATCCGGCCAAGCCGGCTTCTTCAGAAAGCCGCCGCTCGTGCAGCTGTCTCTCCCTGACAATCTGCGCCTGAGACTTTTGCGCCTCTGGCTGCCGCCGGACATCTTGTCCCGTTTCCACTATCTTCTCCCATAGATCGCCATCTCATTCGATCTCTTCTGCGTCGCCTCGCCATCTGCTGCCATCAGGTTTTCTCCGCCCGGCACTTGCCGGACTTCCATTCTGTCCGTTCTTTCCTGGACTGCCCCGGCGCCTGCATCCGGTGTTCCGCCCGGGTTGACAGTTTTTTCCACACTGCGGTCTGATTCCGGCTGGCGCTCTCTCCGGAACCGGTTCTGACTGTCTTCTTTATATCCTCGCCGGCCGCGCAGCTGCGTCTTTCCATTCCCGTCTCCGCGGTCCTGCCTGTTCTGGGCGCTCTCGTCCCGGTCCCCGCGTCTCAGCCTGTTCTGAGCTTCCTCGCCACGTTCCGGACGCCTCGGCCTTCCCTGGGTATCCCCGCCGCGTTCCGGGCGCCTCTGCCTTCCCTGGACATCCTCGCCGCGCTCCGGACGCCTCGGCCTTCCCTGGGCATCCCCGCCGCGTTCCGGGCGCCTTGGCCTGTCCAGGGCATCCTCACCTCGTTCCGGACGTCTCGTTCTGCCCTGGACATCCTCACCGCGCTCCGGGCGCCTCGGTCTTCCCTGACCATCCTCGCCGCGCTCCGGGCGCCTCGGTCTTCCCTGGCCTCCTTCACCGCGCTCCGGACGTCTCGGTCTGCCCTGACCATCCTCGCTCCGCTCCGGGCGTCTCTGCCTGTTCTGAGCTTCCTCACCGCGCTCTCCGCGGCCGGGCTGATTCTGAGCATCCTGCTTCCGCTCTTCGCGGTCCGGACGATTTGAAAGCTCTCTCCGGCCTGTTTTTCTGTACCCCTTCTCCTGACGCTGCAAGCGTTCTGTCCGTACAGCTGTTTCCATCTGCGCGTCCGTCTCCGGCTTTTCGACCTGCTCCGGCTGCTGCACACCAGCTTCGGAATCGGGCGCCGGCGTCACGATGGCAGAACCTGTCTTCCCCTCTGTCTCCTGCTGCGCATCCTCCGGTTTTCTCCGCGTGTCATCCGCACGGCTCTCGTTTCTTCCCCCGGCACTGTCTGCAGGACTCTCTACCCTGCTCTGTGCGCTGTCCGGTCTGCTGTCCGGCTTTCTCTGTCCGCTCTCCGGGCTTCCCTGCTGTCCCTCTTCCCTCCGCTTTCTCGGCGTAAATGTCAGTTCATCCACGCTGAAGTTCTCGATTTCCTTGCTGTCATCCTCCTCAAACAGCACGCGAACCCGCTGCCGGAGAACATTCAGTTCGATCACCTTGCCTGTACGCCCGTCGGCAGTCGTCGCCGCCGCACCCATTTTCGGCATCCGGGTATTCAGAAACTCGTACGTCTCCTCCTCATTTTTGAGGCAGCACATCAGCCTGCCGCAGATCCCGGAAATCTTTCCCGGGTTCAGAGACAGATTCTGCTCTTTCGCCATCTTGATCGAAACCGGCGCAAAATCATTGAGATAGGTCGCACAGCACAGCTCGCGTCCGCAGCTCCCGATGCCGCCAAGCATCCGGGTCTCGTCGCGGACACCGATCTGCCTGAGCTCAATCCTGGTGTGGAACACCGACGCCAGATCCTTGACCAGGTCCCGGAAGTCAATCCGCCCGTCCGCCGTGAAGTAGAAGAGAATCCGGTTCTCGTCAAATGCGTATTCCGCATCGACGAGCTTCATCTCCAGATTGTGTTTATGAATCTTTTCCCGGCAGATTTTCAGCGCTTCCTTCTCTTTTGCGGACAGCTCCGCCCGC
>ONQW01000162.1:536-4038 GCA_900320025.1 uncultured Lachnospiraceae bacterium | reverse complement strand
CTGCCATGATCCGGTTTTTCCCCCGGCCGCGCCGGACTTATATCTGCATGCGCCTCCACACTCGATGATGTGCGGTCGCCTTTCATCTCGTGCTTCGCACTCGATGTTGTGCGGTCGCCAAATGCCATGATCTGCAGGCAAGCCTGCATCATGGCATCTGGCTCGTCGCCTTCACGAAAAAGCCCGTCGGAAGAAGATTCCGGCGGGCAGAGAGCTTTCCTATGCCAGCGCCCCCCGCATCATCTCATAGATGAGCTCAGGCACGTTGATCAGAACAGCGTAAATCAGATGCATCAGAATGGTGGTGTAGACATCTCCGGTCCAGCAGTAGACAATCACCAGCGGCAGCGCGCTGATCACGGTCTCCAGAATGCCGATCGGGCCGAAATACGATGTCATTGCCGCCAGAATCGTCCCGACCGCCGCGGTCAGGACCATTTTCCGCCGGTCATCCAGCACAATCATGCCCCTGCGGAAGAACAGCTCGATGGCGACCGGTTCCAGCACAATACGGAGCACATAAAGCAGCGTGGTTTCCACGCCGCCCTTGTACCAAACCTGGATCATGCCCGCATCCATGCCCGCGAACACGTGGTTCGACAGTGCATCCCGGATCAGATAACAGGCGAGCAGCCCTCCGAGTCCCGCGGTGAACGGGACCCAGAAATCCTTTCCATACCGATAGCTGACAAACATTTCATGCAGGGAGAAATCTCTCCGGAACCAGATGATCAGCACCGCGCAGAACGCGATTTTCGTATACAGCACCTGCCTTGGAATCAGAACGGTGCTCAGCAGGAACAAGGCCAGCGCGATCAGCGGTACAGAGAGCTTTTTCCAATAGTTTACGGTCATATCATCGTTCTGCATTTCGGCTGCAGCGGGCCCCTGGTTCCTCCCTGCAAAATTCCAGACATCTCTCCTTCATTCAGGAAACAGATCGCCTGATGTCACTCCTGCGGCAGGTGCGGAAGCGAAACTGTGAAACATACAGGTCAGTTCAGCCTCAGGCCTGCGTTTTCACGAACTGGTCAATATTCTTGTCGATGTTGGCATTGGTCTGCAGAAAATCGCCGACATTCTGCATCCGCATCACTTCCTTGATAATGTTGCTGGTCCCGAGCCGGCTCGCGCCGAGATCGAGGAATTTCTCCGCATCCTCGAGGGTATGAATGCCGCCGGCCGCCTTGACCCGCACAGTCGGTCCCACGTTGGCCCGGAGCAGCTTCACATCCGCGAATGTGGCGCCGTGTGTGGAGAATCCGGTGCTCGTCTTAATGAAGTCACACCCGGTGTCGGTCACAATTTTGCACAGACGGATCTTCTCCTCGTCGGTCAGGAGGCAGCATTCGATGATCACCTTGAGGATATGCCCCTCAGTGGCCTTGCGGACCGCCGCGATGTCCTTCGCTACCTCATCCCACAGACCGCTCTTCACATATCCCACGTTGATGACCATATCGATCTCAGACGCACCCTCTTCGATCGCATTCTCCGCCTCGAAGACCTTGGCGGCGGTCGTCATGTATCCGTTCGGAAATCCGATGACATTCGTGATCGGCATCCGGCCGTGCAGATACTCCGCGGCCATCCTCGTATAGGCCGGCGGAATACAGATGCTGGCTGCATGATACTGAATCGCCTCATCCGCCAGCTCGCGGATCTGATCGAAGGTGCAGTCCACCTTCAGTAATGTATGGTCACATGCTGCACAGATTCTTGCGATATCCATGATCACCTCCCGTGCCCTCTCTGGCACATCTTCCCCCGCCTATACCTTCTATGGCATAATCAGACACTGCCGCACCGGATTTTGCCCCAAGCTTCTCCCGCACTTATCCATTCATGCAGGTTTCCGAAAAATGCGGCCGCTCTTCCTGCTCATCATAGCACAATGCCATGCGCTGTGCCGTATGAGTCCGCTCCTGTTTCGTATGATTTGCCGCTGCAGACAGGACATTCTGCCACCCGGTCTCACAGATCCCGCTCCGCCGCCTTGATCATCAGCGCACATTCGATCCGCTTGCGGAACACCTCACAGCCGTCCCTGTAGACGCCGTGAATGTCGCCTGTCGCATGATACGCGTTTGCCGCGCAGCCGCCCGAGCAGTAGAGTTTTGCCCAGCAGTCCTTGCAGTCCGGACGGGCGTATACGTTGCACAGCTTAAATTCATCCCGCAGGGCGGTATTGGTGACGCCGTGCCAGATATCCCCCAGTTTGTAGCTCTCATCTCCCACGAACTGATGGCAGGGATAAAGATCTCCCCAGGGCGTGACCGCCATGTATTCCGTGCCGGACCCGCAGCCGGAGATGCGCTTGTAGACACAGGGGCCGCCGGTCAGATCAATCATGTAATGATAGAAGGTGATGGGATGTCCCTCTTTCTCGCGGCGGATCATATCCTTCGCGAGGATCTCATACTGCTGAAAGACAATCTCCAGATCCTCCTTTGTCAGCGCGGCCGGATCGCCCGGTTTGGCCACGACCGGCTCCATCGAGAGCTGCGTGAAGCCGAGATCATCTGCCATATGGAAGAGATCCTTCGTGAAATCAGGGTTATAGTGTGTGAAGGTGCCGCGCATGTAATAGTTCTTCCCGCCGCGCGCCTTCACGAGTTTCTGGAATTTCGGCACGATGGTGTCGTAGCTTCCTTTTCCGTTGATATCCTTGCGGAAACGGTCGTTGACCTCCTTGCGGCCGTCCAGCGACAGCACCACGTTATAGCACTCGCGGTTCGCCCACTCGATGACCTCGTCCGTGATGCCGATCCCGTTTGTGGTCAGCGTAAAACGGAAATGCTTGTCGTGCTCCTTCTCAATGGAGCGGGCATACGCCACGAGCTGCTTGCACACGTCAAAATTCATCAGCGGCTCGCCGCCGAAGAAGTCCACCTCCAGGTTGTGGCGCGTCCCGGAATTCTCGACGAGGAAGTCCAGTGCCCGTTTCCCTGTCTCAAAACTCATCAGTCCCGCCTTGCCGTGGAATTTGCCCTGCGCGGCAAAGCAGTACGAGCAGTTCAGGTTGCAGGTGTGGGCGACGTGCAGACACAGCGCCTTCACGACCGTGCTCCGCTTCTTGAAGTCAAATGCCTTCGGCTCGTAGATATCCTTCGAGAACAGCTTCCCGGCCTTCGTCAGCTCTTCAATCTCCCGGAGAATCTGCTCCGGATCTCCCTCGGTATAGCGCTCCTCCCCGGCCGGAATCAGGGAGTTATACCGGTCGATATTGGCCGAAAGAGTCCGTCTGACCTCTTCCCGCGGCTTGCCCGCGTCGAGAAGCGCGATCGCGTCATAACTCATGTCGTCTACCACATGGACGCTGCCGGAAAATGTGTCAAGAACGATATTGTAGCCATTCAGTCGGTACTGATGAATCATCCAAAAACCTCTCAAATAATAGTGCGCGATAATTTTCGAGGGCGCGGTCTCCGCCCGCGTCCTCGAAAACTCCGCGGCATCTCACAGCTTCGCTGTTCGATGTCGCGTTGCCCATCGAGTGCCC
>ONQW01000162.1:0-522 GCA_900320025.1 uncultured Lachnospiraceae bacterium | reverse complement strand
GCCCGCGTCCTCGAAAACTCCGCGGCATCTCACAGCTTCGCTGTTCGATGTCGCGTTGCCCATCGAGTGCCCAGCCTCGCCCCCATGCAAGCATGGGCGCGGCTGGGCGTTCGATGGGTTTATCGCGCACACACTAAAGCCGGGGCGCTTTCAGGGCGTCCCGGCCGCCAGTCAGCATAACCGCATTCAGAAAACCGGTTTAGTCTCTCTCAACCTTCTCGCACTGCTGATTTGCGATGCCGCAGCTTGTCTTGCAGGCACTCTGGCAGGAGGTCTGGCACTCGCCGCATCCGCCGTTCTCAAGAGACTCAACCATATCGCGCGTATTCAAAGTATCAATGTGCTTCATATCTTCATCCTCACTTTATAAAATATAAATGATGGTAACTGTTCAGAACACCTTATCCCGCGAAACTTTCCTTTGCGGGATGCGGCGGGATGCGGACCGTTCCGCAAAATCCTGTCTCAGTTTACACTTGCGCTTTTGCGTTTGTCAATGGTACCCGGACTGTCCGCCGGGAC
>ONQW01000211.1 GCA_900320025.1 uncultured Lachnospiraceae bacterium | reverse complement strand
CGAGAGGATGACGTCAAGGGATTCTGGCATCTCATTCGCGCCGCGGCGGCGATACACAGAACACATCCGGAGGCCGGGACAGTGATTATCGGCGACGGGAATTTTGACGAATACCGGCGGCAGGCGGAAAACCTGGGCATTGGGGGAGACGTGTTCTTTACCGGTGCGCTGGCGGACCCGTTCCCGCTGCTGTCGTGCGGGACGGTGTATGTGCTCACATCGCTCCATGAAGGACTCCCGAATGCCCTGCTGGAGGCGATGGGACGCGGGCTTCCGGCAATCGCCGCGGACTGTGCGACGGGACCGCGGGAAATCCTGGATCCGGTGCCGGATCCGCATGGCGAGGCGCCGTACGGCATTCTCGTGCCGGTGATGGAAGAGGAGAAGGATCTCGCGCGCCGCGATCTCACACCGAAGGAGAAAGCCCTCGCCGAGGCGCTCCGGCAGATGCTGGAGCAGCGGGAGATGCGGCTTACTTATCGGCGCCGGGCGGTCCAGCGCGCCTTCGATTTCTCCGAGGAGGCATATGCCGCGGCCCTGAAACGGGAGTTTGAGCGAGACTGACATTGGTGCCGCAAGGACGCGGCACGGGGCATAAAATCCCGGCGGCCGGGACTGTGAATAACAGGTGTTTCTGCGAATGGACAGGTAGATCGGATGTTGAAGCGGATTGCATTTCATTTGAATTGTCTCTCCCAGGGCGGCGCGGAGCGCGTGGTCAGTACACTTGCGAACCGGTTTGTGGACGAGGGATATGAGGTACTGGTGGCGACGGAATGGTACGGGGAAAATGAGTACCCGCTCGATCCGCGTGTCCGGCGCGTCCATGTTGGCCTGCGTGAGGCGGATGCCCCGAAGAGCCGGATTCGCAAAATTCTGCTCCGCGTGAAGTATCTGCGGGAATTTCTGAAGACGGAGAAGCCGGATGTGCTGGTGGCTTTTGACCATCAGGTGGATTACCGGGCACTTCTTGCGGCGCGCGGGACTGGCATCCCTGTTGTGATTTCGATCCGGACCAATCCGACGGGGCACTACGATGCCATGACAGACAAACTGCAGATCCGCTGGCTCTTTCCGAAGGCAGCCGGCTGTGTCTACCAGACGGAGGGGCAGCGCGCGTTCTTCCGCCCGTATCTGCAGGACGGCACGGCCGTCATCCTCAATCCCATCAACGATAAGTATCTGCATGCGCCGCTCTCCGTGCACCGGGAGAAGGCGGTGGTGCAGTCCGCCCGCATCGTGGACTTCAAGAACCAGAGTATGCTTTTCGACGCCTTCGCGATGGTGCATCAGAGACATCCGGATTACTGTCTGCGGCTTTATGGAAGCGACTCCGGAGATGGGACGATGCAGATTTTGCAGGACAAAATCCGTGCGCTCGGAGCGGAGGAATGGATTTTGCTCTGTGGCCCCTGCAGCCATCTGGAAACGGAGCTGGTCAAGGGAGCGGTCTACGTGCTCAGCTCGGACTGGGAAGGGCTTCCGAACGGACTGATGGAGGCCATGGCGCTCGGGCTGCCCTGCGTGTCGACGGACTGTCCCTGCGGCGGCCCGGCGGAGATTATCCGGGACGGAGAGAACGGTCTGCTCGTGCCGATTCAGAATGCGGATGCCATGGCAAAGGCGATCCTGACGCTGATTGAGGACCCGGAATACGCGGAGGCGCTCGGCAGGGAGGCACGCCGGATCCGCGAGCGCGCGGGCGTGGACGAGATCTGCAGGCAGTGGCTCTCGTATCTGAAGCAGGCAGTCGCCGCGTATGACGAGAGACGGCAGTAGAAAGGCAGGGAGAAGTATGGCGACGATTCAATCAGTCACAAAGATGACGGACAACCGGTTTGTGAATCTTTATAACGTGGAGGGAGTGAACAGCAAGGGACATCATTCCTGCTACAATGTGGCCTCCCGCGCGCGCAGCATCGGGGAGCTGAAGCTGACCACACATGCCAATCCGCCGGACGGCGTCGCAATTTATGCAATTGTCCGGGGAGAAGAGAAGAATGGCGCTTCCGGGGAGGACCGCGTTGTTCTCGTCCATCAGTACCGGTATCCGATCGACGGGTATCTGTATGAATTTCCGGCGGGGCTGATGGAATCCGGCGAGAGCATTCATGATGCGGCGGTGCGCGAGATGCATGAGGAGACCGGTCTTGTCCTCACACCGCTCTCCGTGGATCCGATGTATGAGGCGCCACGTTTTACGACGGTCGGGATGACAGACGAATCGGTGGCGATGGTCTATGGATATGCCTCCGGAGAGGTGAGCACGGATTATGAAGAGCCGGCAGAGGAGATCGGAATCGTTCTCGCGGATCGGCGCGAGGCGGCGCGGATTCTGCGGGAGGAGCGGGTGGCTGTGCAGTGCGCCTATCAGCTGATGCACTTTCTGACGGACCCGGAGCCGTTTGCTTTTCTCAGGCGTGCTTCAGAAGGCCGTGATGATCTTCCATGATGCCGCCGGTGACGCAGTGACGATAGCCGAGCTTCCGGAAGGCTTTCACGCCCTTCTTCGGCTGGTGATAGACACTGCCGATGACATACACGGTGGTCTCCTT
>ONQW01000171.1 GCA_900320025.1 uncultured Lachnospiraceae bacterium | reverse complement strand
CGGACGATGCGAGACAGCGCAGGACTTCCGTGGAGAATCATCTCTGAGCTTCGGTGCTGAACAGGAGACCGGATGATTTCGGCAGTACCAGAGTAAGCGCCGACGGAGGATCACCGTTATCATAGATCACGCATTGCTGGATGCGGCTGAGTGGCTGTCACTGTGAGGCGGCAGCAAGGAAGAGTGGTACCGCAGAGGAAGTATGGTAAAGCCTCTGTCTCTTCCCGGAATCGAATCGGATTCCGGGAAGAGACAGAGGCTTTTTGTCGGTTTCTCAGCTCTGCTTTGTCATATCCAAGGCACGCCGCGGAAGCCTGCGGCAGAAAGGCAAAAGCATGAAAACACTGGAAAAAGTAAGCAATTTCGTCGGGAAGTGGATGGCGCTCATCGTTCTCGGTGTGGCTGCCCTCGCGTTCTTCGCGCCGCAGACCTGCACCTGGATCAAGACGAGCTGGATCAACTGGCTGCTCGGCATCGTCATGTTCGGCATGGGTCTCACCCTGAAGGCCTCGGATTTTGCCGAGGTATTCAAGAGACCGAAGGATGTGGTGCTCGGCGCGGTCTGTCAGTTCACCCTGATGCCGCTCCTTGCCTTCCTGCTTTGCAAGGTCTTCCACCTGTCTCCGGAGCTGACCATCGGCGTCATCCTCGTCGGCACCTGCCCCGGCGGCACTTCCTCCAATGTCATGACTTACCTGAGCCACGGCGATGTGCCGCTTTCCGTCTCCATGACCGCGGTGTCCACACTGCTCGCGCCGCTCATGACTCCGTTCCTGACTCTGGTCTATGCCGGCAAGACGGTTGATGTCAACTTCTGGGCGATGTTCGTGTCCGTCCTCAAGGTTGTGTTCCTTCCGATCATCCTCGGGCTGGTTGTGAACCATTTCTTCGGCAAATTCACCGAGAAGGCAGCCAAGGCACTTCCGCTTGTTTCCACGACCGCGATTGTCATGATCGTCGCGGCTGTCGTATCCGTGAACTCGGATCGTCTGAAGACGGTCGGCGGACTCATCGTCGTCGTCGTGATGCTGCACAACCTGCTCGGTTACCTCACCGGCTATCTGGTGGCGAAGGCACTCCGGCTCGACACCACCAAGTGCCGCGCGATCTCCATCGAGGTCGGCATGCAGAATTCCGGCCTTGCAACGAGTCTTGCGGCGACGCATTTTGCCCAGTACCCGCTGGCGACTGTCCCGGGCGCCGTGTTCTCCGTGTGGCATAACATCTCCGGTGCGCTGCTCGCCGCCTTCTTCAATCGTCGGTCTATGAAGCAGGCCGCAAAGGAAAAGGCTGAGGCCTGACCATATACCGGGCGGTTTTCAGAGCAATTTCAGAACAACAAAAAGAACCGCCGGACGCAGGAAATACCTGCGCCCGGCGGTTTTTTTGTTGTTCAGCTCTCCGGCATCCAGACCCGCATCTGGGTGAGGCCGCGGTTGCCCCAGGCAAAATACGGCACGGCGCGCATGGGAACGGCACTGTGCACCGGCGGTTCGAATGTGTACAGCGGCTCTTCCTCCTTATCTGCGGGGAAGGAGGCGCGCTCGCCGGTCAGGTCAATCACGGTCATGCCGGCGAGCGGCCCGTCCGGCATGATCGAGGTGTGAAGCGCCGCGCCGCGCGGAATCCTGAGTTCCTGGATCAGTTCCCCGTTGTCGACGCCCTCGAAGCAGTACACCAGCGGTCCGCGCTGCAGTGCAGTGCAGCCCTCGTCAGCCCGGACGCGCGGATTGCAGTAGACCCGGCGGACCGGCATGTCAAACGAGAACTCCACCGTGTCGCCGTCCTGCCAGGCGCGGGTCAGATACAGGTATCCATCCTGCAGCACACCTGCCTCTGTCATCGGGACGGTTTTTCCATTCAGCGAAACCGCCGGATTCTCCGCATAGGCGGGCACACGGAAGGCCAGGGTCCAGACTTTGCCGGAGCAGGAGGTAAAGGCGTAGGTCGTCCTGCCGTTCCAGGGATATTCGGTCCGGGTATTCAGAACGCCCTGCGTGAACCGGGCATTTCCGCCGACAAAGAGATGATTCCACACGACGGCCGCACCGGGATGGACAGCATCCGGAATGGCCGCTGCTGCGTCGCCCTGGACGGTTTCATCCCACGCGTACTTGCCGAGCGAGGCGATGGTCCGCGTGACGTTCGGCGGACAGCAGGCGCAGGCATACCACTGCGGGCGCTGGGGCAGCACATGCTCGAATCCCGGCAGGACGCCGGAGACGCCCGGATTTACCTCGAGCGGATTGACATAGAAGAAGCGTTTGCCATCGAGCTGCATGCCGGAGAGAACACCGTTGTAGAGCGCGCGTTCCATGACGTCTCCGTACCGGCGGGACGGATGCAGCTTCAGCATCCGGTGCGCGAAGAAGACAAGGCCGATGGCTGCGCAGGTTTCGTCGTAGCAGGTGTCGTTCGGCAGATCGTAATCGTGCGTGAATCCCTCCCATTTTGCCGTCTGGCCGATGCCGCCGGTGAGATGCATCTGTTTGCGTGTGACATTGTCAAACAGCTGGTCACAGGCCGCGGCGAGCGAGGCGTCACTGCGGAGTCTGGCGAGCTCGGCCGCCGCGGAGAAGAAATACATGCAGCGGACCGCGTGCCCCTTTGCCTCTTTCTGCTCCCGGACCGGCAGATGCTGCTGATAATAGGAAGGATCGACAAAATTCCCGCTCCAGTGGATCCAGCCGCGCGCGGCCTTTTCCTTTTCGAAGAACTGCGGGTCCTGTCCGCGCTGCCCGATGAAATATTCGGCCAGTGCGAGGTCGTCCTGATTGCCGGTCACCTCGTACATCCGGAGCAGTCCGAGTTCGATCTCCTCGTGGCCGGGTACGCCGTGCTTTTTGCCCTCTTCAGGTCCGATATGCCGATTGATGCAGTCCGCGAGCCTCTGACAGACTTTCAGGAGCGTATCCTTCCCGGTCGCCTCAAAATACGCGACCGCGGCCTCCATCATATGGCCGGCGCAGTACAGCTCGTGACATTCCTGCAGATTCTGAAATTTATGATCTGGCTCCTTCAAAATAAAATAGGTATCGAGATACCCGTCCTCCTGCTGCGCCGCCGCGATGGTGGCAATGACCTCATCCACCCGCGCCTCCAGCGCCGCGTCCGGGTGAATGGCGAGGGAATACGCCGCGCCCTCCAGCCATTTTGCCACATCGCTGTCCTGAAACACCATGCCGTAGAACTCCCCCTGCTCCTGTCCGGCGGCGATGCGGAAATTGGCGATCGCGTGGCTCTTCTCGGCGCCTGGCACGGCGTCGCGGAGAATCGCTTCCTGATAGGGAATGACTACCTCCGTGACCAGCTTCTGCCTGGATGCCCAGAACGCATCTGTGATGGTGATATTTTTTAAATCCATTTC
>ONQW01000170.1 GCA_900320025.1 uncultured Lachnospiraceae bacterium | reverse complement strand
CTTACTGCTTCTCGCGTTCCAGCTTGATCTGCGCCTGTGCGGCCGCCAGTCTCGCGATCGGTACGCGGAACGGCGAGCAGGAGACGTAGGTGAGGCCCACCCGGTTCACAAACTCAATCGAAGCCGGATCGCCGCCGTGCTCTCCGCAGATGCCCAGATGGATATCCGGGCGCGTCTTCTTGCCCTTTTCGACGGCGATCTGAATCAGCTGGCCGACGCCGTTCTGGTCAAGATGGGCAAACGGATCCTGCTCGTAAATCTTGGACTTGTAATAGTCGGTCAGGAACTTGCCGGCATCGTCTCTCGAGAAGCCGAAGGTCATCTGCGTCAGGTCGTTCGTGCCGAAGCTGAAGAATTCCGCCTCCTCGGCGATCTGATCCGCCATCAGGGCAGCACGCGGAATCTCGATCATCGTGCCGATGTGGTAGCGGATGTCGGAATGCATCTCCTCCTTCACCTTCTCCGCCGTCCCGACGATGATGTTCTTGACGAACTTCAGCTCCTTGACGTCGCCCACCAGCGGCACCATGATCTCCGGTTCGATCGCGTATCCATCCTCGCGGCTCACCTCGATGGCAGCCTCCATGACCGCTCTCGTCTGCATTCTCGCAATCTCCGGGAAAGTGACAGACAGACGGCAGCCGCGGTGGCCCATCATCGGATTGAACTCCTTGAGGTCGTCGCAGCGGCGCTTCACCTCTTCGACCGACTTGCCCATCTCCTCGGCCATCTGGCGGATCTCCGCCTCCGTGTTCGGCACAAACTCATGCAGCGGCGGATCGAGGAAGCGGATCGTGACAGGCCTTCCCTCCATCGCCTTGTACAGTCCCTTGAAGTCGCCCTTCTGGAACGGAATCAGCTCATTCAGCGCGGCCTCTCTCTCCTCCGTGGTGTCCGAGAGAATCATCTTGCGGATCTTCGGAATGCGGTCCGGGTTGAAGAACATATGCTCCGTGCGGCACAGGCCGATGCCCTGCGCGCCGAGCCGCACCGCGTTCGCAGCGTCCGCCGGCGTGTCGGCATTGGTTCTGACCTCAAGCCTTCTGTACCTGTCCGCCCAGTTCATGATGCGCTCGAAATTGCCCGAGATCGTCGCCTCCACAGTCGGAATGTCGCCGAGATAGATTTTGCCGGTGGAGCCGTCCAGCGAGAGGTAGTCGCCCTCGTGGATCTCGTGATTTCCGAGTTCAAAATACTTCTCCGCCTCATGGACCTTCATGTCGCCGCAGCCGGAGATGCAGCAGGTGCCCATGCCTCTCGCTACCACCGCCGCGTGGCTCGTCATGCCTCCGCGCATGGTCAGAATGCCCTCCGCCGCATGCATGCCGTCGATGTCCTCCGGCGAAGTCTCCTGGCGCACCATGATGACGCGCTGTCCCTGTGCGTGCGCGGCGACCGCATCCTCCGCGTTAAAATACACGCGGCCCGCCGCAGCGCCCGGGGAAGCAGGAAGCGCCTGCCCGATCTCCCGCGCAAGCTTCAGTTTTGTCTGATCGAAGCCGGGATGCAACAGCTGATCGAGCGACTGAGGCTCGATGCGAAGCACCGCCTCCTTCTCGTCGATCATGCCCTCATCCACAAGATCGCAGGCGATCTGAATGGCGGCCTGCGCGGTCCGCTTGCCGTTTCTTGTCTGCAGGAAGAACAGGTGGCCGTCCTCGATCGTGAACTCCATGTCCTGCATATCCCGGTAGTGATTCTCGAGGCCTTTCGCGAGCTTCATGAATTCCTCGTAGCAGGCCGGAAGATCCTCCGCAAGCTTCGTGATCGGCTGCGGCGTGCGGATGCCGGCGACAACGTCCTCGCCCTGTGCATTGATGAGATACTCTCCGAAAATTCCCTTCGCGCCGGTGGCCGGATTTCTGGTGAACGCGACGCCTGTCCCCGAGGTATTGCCCATATTGCCGAAGACCATGGACTGCACATTCACCGCCGTGCCGAGTTCGTAGGGAATGTCATACATTCTGCGGTACGTGTTTGCTCTCGGGTTATCCCAGGAGCGGAAGACCGCCTTGATGGCTTCCATCAGCTGCACACGCGGATCCTGCGGGAAGTCCTCACCCTGCTGCTCGCGGTAGAGCTTCTTGTACTCCGCGATCACATTCTGCAAATCCTCCGCCTGCAGCTCCGTGTCATAGACATACCCGTGCTTTTTCTTCTCGTCCTCCAGAATTGCGTCAAAGAGCGTCTTTGGCTGCCCCATGACCACATCCGAGAACATCTGAATGAAACGGCGGTAAGAATCGTAAGCGAATCTGGGATTCCCCGTCTTTCTGGCAAAACCCGCGACGGACTTGTCGTTGAGTCCGAGGTTCAGGATGGTATCCATCATGCCCGGCATGGAAACCGGCGCGCCCGAGCGGACCGACACAAGCAGCGGATCATTCTCATCCCCGAATTTCTTGCCGCGCACGCCCTCGAGCCATTCCAGCGCGTCAAAAATCTGCTTCTTTGTGTCGTCGTTGATCTCTTTGCCATCGTTGTAGTAATCCGTGCAGGCCTCGGTGGAAATGGTGAATCCAGGCGGAACCGGCATGCCCAGATTTGTCATTTCAGCCAGATTTGCCCCCTTGCCGCCGAGAAGATTGCGCATCTTCGCGTTTCCCTCTTCGAACTTGTAGACCCTCTTGTTCATTTTGTACCCTTTCTGCACATAGTCATGTGCCGTGATCTATTGAACACCGCCCCTCACTTCAGGTCTGCGGATAGTTCCATGATAATAGTGTCGCCTCTTCCGGCGCCCGTTTTTGACCGGAGATGTGCTGTCTGTCCAGACCAGTGCACTTCTTCCTGCACCCGTTTTCTGCTTCGGATAAATCCTGTTCGATCAGACCGGTGCACTTCCTCTTCCGGCGCCCTTTTCTGCTCCGGATAAGTCCTGCCCGATCAGACCGGCGCGCCGTCCTTCCGCTCCGGCACGAAGCTGTCGAAAATCATGACATCAAAATGCCCCTTTGCCTCCTCCAGTTCCTTCTCACTCCGGACCGTCCAGGCCGCAGCCAGGTTCCGGAACAGCCCGTGGCACAGACAGCGCGACGGATTGCGGCGGTATTTTACATTGTAGGCGATAAAATCAGGGGCGGTATAGCAGTTCCAGAGCAGGAACTGCAATGTAAACAGAAAAATAGTCTTGTAGAAGACGCCGCGCATCTTCGGATCATACAGAAAGCCGTCCGACAGCTGTCCGCGCATCACACTGGAATGATGTCTCCGGTACCAGCCGAGCACGAGCGGATTGAACGATTCGATGCAGTACTCCGCCGCATATTCCTTCTGATATGCCGTGAGCATGGCATCAATCGGCGGACAGAGCGACATGTCCGTGTCCTCTGTCTTGTACTCCACGATCATCGGGACCCTTCCGCGCACAAGGGAGAGCACCTCGGAAAATTTCGGTATATGCTG
>ONQW01000121.1 GCA_900320025.1 uncultured Lachnospiraceae bacterium | reverse complement strand
TTTGCTGTGTGGGAGCAATTTTTCCCCTGAAAAGGGAGGATGCCAGGCGCCCTGCGGTGCCTGGCATTATTATGAAAAAGTGTATTGGCAAGTTCTCTGGCAGCAGCTGCTGTTGAACTATTACGATATTTATCGTAACGGAGAAACGTGACCAGAATTTGCCGGCCGTTTGAAGAGACTTTGAAGGAATTATGAACGGAATGTGAACGGGTCAGTTCCCTGGTGCTGCATAGGATGTTTCACCTGCCCTGCCGCCATAAATCTGCCCGGAAGATATGGTATGGGGATGGACCAGGGAGCGGCGGAAATCTGCGGCTCTGAAAGACTTCCACAGATGCAAAAGCTCTCCTGCAGGGGAAAGTCCGAAAAAGGGATGAAAAAGTTACGAAAAAGAACCGAATAATTCGTGAAAGAAAACATTTATGTTTCGATTTACTTTTTATATCGAAATGAATATCATATGATTATAGCGCCTGCCTGCATGCGGGTGGCGGTGTAAGGAAGCGGCGCGGCATGGAGATGAAAATGGGATGACGATTGTAGAACGGAAGGATTACATTATGCACTGTCTCGCGGCCAATTCGTCCGTGAGCGTGACAGAACTGGCACAGCAGTTCGGAATCTCGGAGGTTTCGGTCCGAAAGCTGCTGGACAGTATGGAGAAAGAGGGCATGGTGCGCCGCACCTGGGGCGGCGCGGTGAGTCAGTACAGTTCACTGCATGAGTACAATTACCGGGAGAAGGCGGCGCAGCACCATCCGGAGAAGGAGGCGATCGCGGCAGCGGCATATGACCTGATTGAGGATGGTGATGCGGTATTTCTGGATAACGGAACGACGGTGCTGGAACTGGCAAAGCGGATCGTGGGAGGACCGAAGAGAAATCTGATGGTCTGCACCAATACGCTGGATATCGCCATGGAGCTCAGCAAATGCAGCGATCTCACCATCATTCTCACAGGAGGGACGCTGCGCACCAATGTGATGAGCTGCGTCGGACCGCTGACCATGGAGGCACTCGCCCAGCTGACCTTCGACAAATATTTTGCCTCGTGCAACCGTTTCACGCTGGAGCACGGGTTCTCGACGCCGAATCTCAGCGAGGCGGAGGTGAAGCGGCAGATGCGGGACTCGTCGAAGGAGGTCATCATGCTGGCGGATATGAGCAAGCTGGGAGACAATGCTCTCGCGCAGATCATGCCCATCTCCGATGTCGATGTACTGGTGACGGACTGGCACGCGGGACCGGAGTTTGCGGAGAGTCTGAGAAGCCGGGACGTGCAGCTGATCTGCGGGACGAGGCCGGAGGAACAGACTGAAAGGTAATGGAAGCTGGATATAAGTGCCGCGGAGCGCGGTATCAATATCCAGCTTAAGGTGCCGCAGAAGGTGCGGCACGGGGCATAAGCTTATAAGTGATGACGATGCGTCACTTTCTAATATGAAGCAGAAAGGGCAGAAAAGCTCAAAGGAGGAAACAAGATGGTTGATGTTCTGATCATCGGCGCCGGCGTGACGGGAAGCGCCATCGCACGGGAGCTGGCGAGAACGGAGCGCAGCATTCTGGTGCTGGAGCGGGGACTGGATGTGTGCGAGGGGACCAGCAAGGCCAACAGCGGCATTGTGCACGCGGGGCACGACGCCAAACCGGGCAGCATGAAGGCAAGAATGAATATCATGGGGTCGAGGATGATGCCGGCGCTGTCGAGGGAGCTGGATTTTCCGTTTGAAAACAATACCTCGCTGGTGATCGGAATGAGCGCGGAGGACCGGGAGACGCTGGAGGAGCTCCTGGAGCAGGGAAGAAAGAACGGCGTTGAGGACCTGTCGATCATTTCCGGACAGGAGGCGCGCCGCCTCGAGCCGAACCTTTCGGAGAACGTCACCTGCGCGCTGCGCTGCGGGACGGGAGGGATCGTCGATCCATTCCTGCTGAATATAGCACTGGCGGAAAATGCGAATGTCAACGGTGTGCAGTTTGAATTTGGCCGTGAGGTCACGGACATCAAGCGGGAGCGCGGCGGTTTTGGTCTACGCGGATCGCTTCCATAACATGGTCTCGGCACACAAGCTGCACATCACGCCGCGCCGCGGAGAATATCTCCTGATGGACAAGAAGACGCTGGGCTTCGTGCACGCAACAATTTTCCAGTGCCCCACGAAAATGGGCAAGGGCGTTCTGGTGACGCCCACCTGTCACGGAAATCTCCTGATCGGTCCGACTGCGGAGGATATTGATGACAAGGAGGCGACGGCGACGACGGCGAAGGGACTGGCGGAGGTGCTTGCGAAGGCAGGACTGTCCGCAGAGCATATCCCGGTGCGGCAGGTGATCACGTCGTTCTGCGGGCTTCGCGCCCACGAGGACGGCGGAGACTTTATCCTTGGAGAATGTGCGGACTGTCCAGGCTTCTTTGACGCGGCAGGCATCGAATCTCCAGGGCTGACAAGCGCGCCGGCAATCGGCGTATATATGGCGGAGCTGATTCAGGAAAAGGACAGGCGCCCGGAGAAGAAGAACTTCACAGCGAAGCGGAAGGGAATTCCGTGCATGGCCACAGCGTCGCCGGAGGAGCGGCGCAGACTGGTTGCGGAGAATCCGCTCTATGCGAACGTAGTATGCCGCTGTGAGCTGGTGACGGAGGGCGAAATCATGGATGCCATTCACCGTCCGCTCGGCGCAAAGACACTCGACGGCATTAAGCGGCGCGTCCGGGCCGGCATGGGCCGCTGCCAGGCGGGATTTTGCACGCCGAAGCAGATGGATATTCTTGCCAGGGAGTTGGGCACGGATATCGGTGATATCGTCAAATCCGGACCGGAAGCACGGATTTTGGAGGGACACACGAAGGAAGACGATCCGGTCGGGACGATCGCCTTCGGCATGAAGAACAGAACGGATACGGAGGCACAGTGAGATGGCAGACAGAACAGCAAAAATCGTAATCATCGGCGGCGGGCCGGCGGGCCTGTCCGCCGCATCCTCCGCGGTAAAGGAGGGCGTGGCTCCGTCCGATGTGCTCATTCTGGAACGGGATCATGTGCTGGGAGGAATTCTGAACCAGTGTATTCACAATGGATTCGGTCTGCACACCTTCCACGAGGAACTGACCGGGCCGGAGTACGCGGAGCGGTTTGAGAAGGTCGTGGCGGAGGAGAAGATCCCCTGCCTCCTTGACACCATCGTGGTGAATATTGAGGTGGAGAAGGGACCGGAGGCATCTGCATCACCGGATGGAACAGGAGCTGCTGCAGGGAAAGCCGGGGACGGCAGCGGGAACGACGAAGCGGCGCCGGTCGCGGTCTGCGACAGAAAGCTGGTTTCGGCCATGAACAAAACCGACGGCTTTTTCACCATCGAGGCGGAAGCCGTGATCCTCGCCATGGGATGCCGCGAGAGGCCGCGCGGCGCGCTGAACATTCCGGGGTACCGGCCGGCAGGAATTTACACGGCAGGCACAGCCCAGCGCTTTGTCAATATCGAGGGCAGAATGCCGGGGCACCGGGTGGTCATCCTCGGCTCCGGAGATATCGGCCTCATCATGGCCCGCCGCATGACGCTGGAGGGGGCGAAGGTCGAGGTGGTCGCGGAGCTGATGCCGTATTCCGGAGGACTGAAGCGGAATATCGTGCAGTGCCTCGATGATTTTGGCATTCCGCTGAAGCTCTCTCATACCGTGGTGGATATCCGCGGGAAGGAGCGTGTGGAGGCAGTCACCATCGCGCAGGTCGGACCGGACCGGAAGCCGGTTCCCGGAACCGAGGAGACCTACGAGTGCGATACCCTGCTGCTCTCCTGCGGGCTGATACCGGAAAATGAGCTCTCAGGCCAGCTTGGCGTGAAGCTGTCCGGTGTCACGAGCGGGCCGGTGGTCAATGAGTCGCTTGAAACATCGGTGCCGGGCGTTTTTGCCTGCGGCAATGTGCTGCACGTGCATGACCTGGTGGATTACGTCTCCGAGGAGGCCGCGCAGGCGGGAAAATGTGCGGCAAAATTCGTACTTGGAAAATGTCCGGCTGCGGACGCGCCGGAGCGCGTCGTTCCAGTGATTGCGAAGGATGGTGTCCGCTATACTGTCCCTTCGGAAATCAGGCTGAATCACATGGATGAGCTGCAGACCATACGGTTCCGCGTGGGTGGCGTCTATAAGGGCGCCTCGGTCGTCATTGATTTTGACGGTCAGGTCTTCCGCAGCCAGAAAAAGAAAATCCTGGCGCCGGGTGAAATGGAGCAGGTAATTCTGAAAAAATCGGATCTGGAGAACGCCGCGGACCTGAAGGCGGTCACGATCCGGATTGCGCAGGCGGAATGAGCCGGAAAGGACGGGAGAAGAAATGAGCAAAGTGACGGAGCTGACCTGCATCCGGTGTCCGATCGGATGCGCGATCACGGTGACGCAGGACGACGAGGGAAAGGTGACGGAGATCACCGGAAATTCCTGCCAGAACGGATATCTGTACGCAGGGAATGAGGTGACCAATCCCACGCGGATTGTCACGTCGACGGTCCGCGTGGACGGCGGGGAGCTTCCGGTCGTCTCTGTCAAGACGAGCGGAGATATTCCCAAGGGCAGGATGTTTGACTGCATGAAGGCGATTAATAAGGTTCATGTCAAGGCGCCTGTATCGATCGGGGATGTGGTGCTGAAGGATGTGCTGGGGCTCGGCGTCGATATTGTGGCGACGAAGAACGTGGGCGCGCGGAGACAGGGACAGGCGGAGGGCGCCGACATCGGATGAATCATGCTTAGTCGGCGCCAGCGCCTGCAGAGCAGGCGTGCGGAGACAGGGACAGGCGTGGGCGCCGACATCAGATGAATCATGACATGGGGGTTATGAAGGATGGAAGGGTATATTCTCGCACTGGATCAGGGGACGACCAGCTGCCGGGCAATTCTGTTTGATCATGATGGCAGAATCCGTTCCCTGGCGCAGAAGGAGTTTCCGCAGTATTTTCCGCAGCCGGGATGGGTGGAGCATGATCCGATGGAAATCTGGTCCGCGCAGCTGTCTGTGGCGATGGAAGCGATGGCGACGGTGGGAGTCGGCGCCGCAGAGGTCGCGGCCATCGGTATCACGAATCAGCGGGAGACGACGATTTTGTGGGACCGCCGGACAGGGAGGCCGATCTGTCACGCCATCGTGTGGCAGTGCCGCCGGACCGCGGAAATGGTGGACGCCCTGACGCCGGCGCAGCGCTCGCTCATTCAGGAGCGCACCGGACTGGTGCCGGATGCGTATTTTTCAGCAAGTAAAATAGCCTGGATTCTCGATCATGTGGAAGGTGCCAGAGAGAGGGCGAAGGCGGGAGAGCTGGCATTTGGCACGGTGGATTCCTGGCTGATCTGGAATCTCACAAAAGGCGCGGTGCATGTCACGGATTATACCAACGCCTCGCGTACCATGCTGTTCAATATTCACACGCGCAGGTGGGACAGGGAACTTCTTGACATCTGGGACATCCCGGAGGAACTGCTTCCGGAGGTCTGCCCCTCCAGCATGGTTTACGGATACACGGACCCGGCGGTGCTCGGCGGACGAATCCCGATCGCAGGTGCTGCCGGAGATCAGCAGGCGGCCCTGTTCGGGCAGTGCTGCTTTGAGCCCGGCGAAGTCAAGAACACGTATGGGACCGGCGGCTTTCTGCTCATGAATACCGGGCACAGGGCAATTTCTTCCAGTCACGGCCTTCTCACCACCATCGCGGCGACGCGGGAGGGGGAGGAGCTGAATTACGCGTTGGAAGGATCCGTCTTTGTGGCCGGCTCCGTGATCCAGTGGCTGCGGGATGAGATGCGGATGGTCAAATCAGCGCCGCAGTCAGAGGAATATGCAGACGAGGTGTTCGATACGGCGGGGGTGTATATTGTACCGGCGTTCACCGGGCTGGGGGCTCCCTACTGGAATCCGTACGCCCGCGGCACCGTGGTCGGGCTGACCCGCGGCTGTAAAAAGGAGCACTTTATCCGCGCGGCACTGGAATCGATAGCCTATCAGTCTATGGATGTCGTTCAGGTGATGGAGGAGGATGCCGGGGTGAAACTCAAGGGCCTCAAGGTGGACGGCGGTGCGAGCGCCAACAACTTCCTGATGAAATTCCAGGCAGACCTGATGGACGTGCCGGTCTACCGCCCCAAGTGCATAGAAACAACGGCTCTCGGTGCTTCCTATCTGGCAGGGCTGGCAGTCGGATATTGGAAGAACACGGATGAGATTAAGGAGAACTGGCAGCTCGGGCGCACCTTCCGGCCGGACATCGCCTCGGCCGACAGGGAAAAACTGCTGCGCGGATGGCACCGCGCTGTCCGCTGTGCCATGGCCTGGGCGGACGATCGGGAGGGATGACCGTCCCTGTGCCCGGATGACTTTCTGATCGAGGCTGTGGCCCGGGCAGACGACCGGGAGGGGTGAGCGCACCGGCATTCGATCATGAATAAAGTAAAGTAAGGTTATATTTACTAAACTTTCCCAGACAAATACAGCACTTTATCAAGTTGACTCAGACTAATTTAAGCCTTACCATTAACCTAAATTAGCCTGAGCCTTTTGCGCTCTGCAATGAAACGCGGGCCAGACGCCGGAGGGCAGAATGACAAGGGAAGATCTGGTTGAGGGAGCGCGTGCGCATCTGACCGGGACGTTGATCCCGTTCTGGGAGAAGCTGCGCGATGAGGAATATGGCGGTTTTTATGGCTACATGGACTATGACTTGAGGGTGGACCGGAAGGCGGTCAAGGGCTGTATTTTGAACAGCCGTATCTGCTGGTTTTTCTCCAGGGCGTATTGCGAGCTGAGAGAGCCGCAGCTGCTGGAGGATGCGCGGCATGCCTTCGCGTTCATGCGGGACCGCTGCTTTGACGGGGAAAACGGCGGAATTTTCTGGTCGGTGACCTGTGACGGAAGGCCGGAGGACACGACGAAGCATACGTATAATCAGGCGTTTTCTATCTATGCGTTGTCAGAATATTATCTTGCCTCCGGGGACGAAGAAGCGCTGCGGATGGCGATGGAGCAGTTTCGCCTCATCGAGACAAAGATGAAGGATGGGATCGGATATCTGGAGGCACTGGACGTCCGTTTCCAGCCTGCATCTAACGACAAGCTGTC
>ONQW01000193.1 GCA_900320025.1 uncultured Lachnospiraceae bacterium | reverse complement strand
TTCTGAATTGTTACACAATTTTCATATTTCTCCGCGCCCGCCGCTTTATAATGAAGAAGACGGCTGAGGGGGGCGGGACGAATGCCCTGCGGGTATTTCACCCGGCCATCAAGCCATGTCCGTCAGAAAAGCAGATTTTGCGGGAATCAGGAATCATCATGGAGAGTATTTACGGAGACAATCTGCCGCGCATGCAGGCAGTCATGGACGAGGTGCTGGGCTATATCCGCGAGGTGCGGGACCAGCTGAAGGCAAAATACGGCTCTGACCCGGTGGAGCACTGTCTCTCCCGGATCAAGACAGACGACAGCATGCGCGAGAAATGCAGACGGCAGGGGCTGCCCGAGACGGAGGAATCCGCGCTCTCCGTCATCCATGACGCCATCGGTATCCGCGTGGTCTGCGCGTTTCTGAGCGACGTCTATGCGGTGCGGGATTACCTCACATCCATTCCGGTTCTATCGGTGGTGGAGGAGAAGGATTATATCCGCCACGCCAAGCCAAACGGATATCGAAGCCTCCACATGATCTTCCGCCATACCTGCGGCTTGTATGTGGAGATCCAGCTCCGCACAATTTCAGAGGACACCTGGGCCGCGCTCGAGCACAACATCAAGTATAAAAAGGAGATCGGCGGCAACAACGCGCTTCTCGTCAAGGAGCTGAAGCGCTGCGCCGACGAACTGGCATCCACCGATCTCTCGATGCAGACCCTGCACGACATGATCTACGAGGAGAACAGTGCGGAAATGCAGACCGAAGCGCAGAACTGAGCTGGCCCGCAGGAACTCCGATGAGAGCAAAAGACCGGCGAAAGAAAGTCAGGCAGCTGCCCTGTCATTCGTAATGGATGCGGACCAGCGAGACATTGATACACGAATCCGCACTATATGAAAGCGGTGCGTTTCTTCCTGCGAATGAAAATCGAGTGGATATGCAGCCGGATATACGGAAGGAATATTTTATGAAATTACTGCTTGCAGAAGATACACAGGACCTCAACCACGCACTGGTGACAGTCCTGACCATGCAGAATTACGATGTGGACGCCGCCTATGACGGCGAAGAGGCGCTCTCGCTCATCCGGCGGAACGGATACGACTGCGTCATTCTCGATATCATGATGCCAAAGAAATCCGGCCTCGAGGTATTGCGGGAAATGAGGGCGCAGAACATCACGACGCCCGTGCTGCTCCTGACAGCCAAATCTGAGGTGGATGACCGCGTGCAGGGACTCGACGACGGCGCGGATGACTATCTCACCAAACCGTTTGCCATGAAGGAACTGCTCGCGCGGGTCCGCTCTCTCGTGCGCCGCGGCAGGGAATATCACGCAAAGGAGCTGCACTGCGGCGATCTCACGCTGAATGCCGAAAGTCTGGAGCTCACCGCGGAGAACACCGTGCGCCTCTCCATGAAGGAATTCGAGCTCATGCAGCTGCTCGTACAGAACGAGGGAAAGGAACTGTCCACCTCCTATCTGCTCGAGCACGTCTGGTCCGACGAGCCTGATGCCGGGAATGATACCGTGTGGCTCTATATCAACTTTCTGAAGGGAAAGCTCGGCTCCATTGCCTCCTCCGCCGTCATCACCGGAGAGGCCGGAGGAGCCTTCTGTCTCCGGCAGAAGGAGCAAAAATAAACGCATAAAGCGCGGCACCATTGTCCCGATCCGCGGGAAAGCCCATCCGGGCATTTCCCGCGCGGATGCCGCAAAGAACGCGGCATGGGGTATGTTATGAACGATCAGACCATCCGGAAACTGAAGAACAAATTCATCCTGTTTTCCACGCTGTCCTTTACCCTCGTCATGGTCTTCATCGCAGGCTGCATGTATGCAGCCAATGCGTGGGTCACGCACTCCGAGGCACGGCGCGTTCTGGATTTCATCGCGGATAACAACGGCGAGATCCCGGATTATGAGAAGTCGGAGCTCGATGTCCAGCCGGAAAATATCGAGGAAAAGAGCGGACTCAGCATCAGCAGCGGCAATGGCAGCAGCGAGGTGTCCCGCGCCGCCTCACGCCGCAGCTTCTATGAACAGTTTTCCGAGTCCCTGGAGCAGTTCTTTGCCATCGGCTCCCATTACGCCTCCCCGGAATTCGCCTATTCCACCAGATATTTTGCCGTCATTTTTAACGCGGACGGCGGCGCGGAGGAGGTCAAGACCGGCCATATCGCGGCCGTAGACCGCAGTCAGGCTGTGGAGCTTGCACGCATCGCCAGAAACCGCGGAAAATCTATCGGCCGCTTTGGCGACTATTACTATGAGAACCGTCAGCGGGACGACGGTTCCTCCATCGTCGTGATCCTGGACTGCACGGACAATGTCGCCACATCCCGCCGACTGCTCAATCTCTCCCTCATACTGATCGGCACCGGCGTTCTGCTCAGCGGCATCGTGATGCGTCTGATTGCCGGCAGAGTTGTCCAGAGCGAGGTCCGCAATACAGAAAATCAGAAGGCCTTTATCACCAACGCCAGCCACGAGCTCAAGACCCCGCTCGCCGTTATCAAGGCCAACACGGAGATCCTGGAAATGATGGGCGGCGAGAACGAATGGACGCAGTCCACCATGCGCCAGGTTGACCGCATGACCGGTCTGATACAGAATCTGGTCATGATTACGCGCGCGCAGGAACAGGATAACAAGCAGGACCGTGTGGAGACGGACATCAGCAAGGCCGTGCAGGAGACCGTCCACACCTTCGCGCCGGTCGCCACGCAAGACGGCAAAAAGCTGGAGACCGACATCCCGGACGGTCTTTCCATGCTGGCGGAGGAAGGGCAGATCCGGCAGCTGGTCTCCCTTCTCGTTGATAACGCCATCAAATACTGCGATGCCGACGGCACCATCCGGGTCTCCCTTTCCCGCAGGGGCCGGAGCGGCATGCGCCTCGTCGTGTCCAATAACTATGC
>ONQW01000169.1 GCA_900320025.1 uncultured Lachnospiraceae bacterium | reverse complement strand
ACGGGAGCGGTTTCCGTGAAATTTTCGCCGGGGTTATCCCGCAGAAGAAAAAGGCCAATGGCATCCGTTTCATGCCCTATTCCGACGGCAGAAGAATATTGCTCGGCGACTACGTTCTCGAATGCAGTCCGGATATCGATCATTGCACAGAGGCTCAAATTGTACCGATTCAGTACCCATGGGATCTGGAGAATAACCCGGGGATTTTCTGCCACTGGTCTGAAATCATTATCTCTCCGGATAATGAGCACATCTGCTGGACTTATCTGACCTATGGCGGCGCCGGCGCAGCCATAGGAAAACTCAGACGCGGGGAGGACTGCTATCTGATTGAAGATGCAAAACTCATCCACAGCACGAAGTCCTTCGAGCCTGATCCGGATCGTCCGGGCTTCATCCGCCTCCTTCCCTCACGGGGCGGAGAGGTGAAGCAATTTGTGCACGGAGGGAGCGCGATCTCACTCGTCGGTTCTGCGAATGGAACCTGTATTGCGGATTCCGTTGTTCAGGACCTGGAAAGCGGGACGGTCACTCCGGTCACACGAAATCCGGGCTACGATGAGACGACGCTTTTCTCCCCGGATGAAAAGCTCGGCATCACGATGACGACGAGATTTTCAGCCAAAACGAATTTTGACGTGCTCGGAATTCTTCCGAGGCCCTATTCCAGCATTGTCATACAGCCGCTGATTCAGACCATCTATCTGATCGGGGTCACCGAAGTGCGTCTGTTCCGCGGCGGCAATGTCGGGCCGGCACTCATTGATCTTGCGCGCTCTGCGTCCGATCCCGGCTACAAGGGCACCGATCTTCACGATCCGGAGGAAAAGTGGGTCTATAACTCCCCGATGTCGTGGAGTCCGGACAGCAGAAATGTCATGTGGCGCGAGAATTTCCGCGGGAGCAGCGAAACAAGAATCCGTGTTGCCCGTCTCTCCGATTATCAGCCATCAGAGGCGGTGCGCACCGTTCCGACACCGGATGCGATTCCCTATGGGATGGATGCCGGGCACCTCTTCCCGCTTCCGGAAGATGTCGTTTCATCCGGCAGGATCGCAGGAAAGCAAGCCGGCGAGGCAAGATTCTCCATTGACAATGGACAGGACGACTCCAGGGGAACTATGTTCGGACCACATTTCAGCCGTGAGCTCGTCTACGATGACTTCAGCGACGATGGCATCCATTTCCTGGATGGCAGAGAAACGATTCAGATGAACGAGAAGGGCGAGACCATCTACACGGCAGATCTGAGGAGAACAGCCGGTGCATCCCGTGAAAAGGAGGGATTCATGAAGCTTCGCCTCACCTTCTCCAGAACATCTCTGGATGGATCCTCCCTTCCATCGCTGCTTTTTGATCCCGATGGGGACGGAAATCCCAGAAGCTTTGGAGCCGCGGAATTCGGCGGGAGAACGATCCGGGTGGAGGATCTTCAATGATATTTTCAATTGCCTGTCGCGCAGATCGCACTGGAAAGAAGGCCGTCTCATGGCAATGAAAGCAATACAGCAGATCATGCTCGGTTCGGTTTGCCGGACTGAGCATGAAGCAGCGGACACACTGGACCGCATCCATGCACTGGGATATGAAGGCATTGAACTCAACGGGTTCATGATCCGGAAGACGTCTCCCATCGTGCGGCTACTCACACGGGCGGCGGGCATGCCCGTCGGGAAAGGCGGGAGTTATGACTGGGCAAAGCTGATCAGGGATTCCGGCCTTGCGGTGACTGCCGTTCATGAAGATCTCGGGATGATCGGGAGAGAGCCGGAGACTGTCCTGCGGGAAGCAGATTCCTTTGGCACCGACAAAATTGTGGTTACAGGGATGTATCGCTTTGACATGTCGAGCCAGAAGGCTGTTGCGGATCTTGCCGGACGGCTCAACAGAAGCGGCCGGATTCTCTCGAAAAGCGGCGTTCAGCTTCTCTATCACAACCATAACAGCGAGTTCCGCAGGCTTATACCTCCCGGGTGTCCCGAATCCGATGCCGATACCGATGCGGGAAAATCAGGTTCGCCCCTCTCGCCGGATGGGACACGATCTGGGAAAACAGATACCGCCTATGAGTACCTCATCGAACACACGGATCCGGAATTCGTAAATTTCGAGTTCGATTCCTACTGGCCGACCGAGGCCGGTGTGGATGTTCCATCGCTCATGAGACGGCTCGGCACGCGCATGAAATTATGGCATATCAATGACCGCGGCACACGGATCAGCGGTCCGTCCATCACACCGATTTTGAAATCGGACTGCATGGAGCTGGGATATGGAAACATGGATCTGGAGATGCTGTCCGGGATTGCGCTTGAGAACAAAATCGACGCTGTCATTCTCGAGATGCACCGCAATTTTGCGGAGCATTCTCCGCTCACTTCCATCCGGCTGTCGTCCGGATTTATGAACAGTCATTTTCCGCATTCTGCGGCAGACACTTCAGAGTCAGACTGAAATCAACCCCAGTCTTTTGATGGCAATATTGAATATGAAAGATGATGTTGAGGTGAAGACTGATGTCATTACAGGAACAGAGATTTACCTTTGACTCCTCCGCAAAGTGGATCACTCCGGAGGAAAAGACCGATCCGGAAGTGCAGGCGCCGGCAGGGTACCTTCGGAGAACCTTTCCCTATTCGCGGAAGGCAGCTGGAGAAGGAAGCCGCGCTGTTTTCTTCTGCACTGCGCACGGTCTGTACAATGCCTATCTCAACGGAAAGAAAATCGGTGACCGCGTCCTGGCTCCGGGCTGCGATGATTACAGAAGGCGTCTCTGCGTCCAGCAGTACGATGTGACGCAATTGCTTGTAGAAGGAGAGAATGAGCTCACCGTCGTTCTTGGGGACGGGTGGTATCGCGGCTGCATAGGCATCGACAGTACCAGAAATTTCTACGGGGACGACCTTTCCTTTCTCTGCGAGCTGATCACAGAACCACGGGAAGAAAAGGAGGGCAGCAGGACCGGGAACGAAGAGGAAAACGATCATCGGCTTCTTCTCGTCTCGGACGCCTCCTTTGAGGGTTCTCAGAGCGGTCCCATCCGGATGACGGACCTCGAGGAAGGTGAGATCTTCGATGCAAGGATGGAAGAAATTGCAGACTGGCATCCGGTCCGGGTTCTCGATCTGAGCCAGAAACTCATTCTTTCGGATGCTCCGGCTATCCGGGAGAGGGAGAGTTTTGACGGGAAAATTCTGCATACACCGAACGGAGAAACGGTCATCGACTTCGGACAGAATCTCGCCGGATACACCGCGCTGTGCGCGGACGCGCATGAGGGTCAGGAAATCAGGCTCATTCACGGGGAAGCCCTCGATGAGAATGGGAACTTTACCATTCAGAATTTCCAGCCCGATATCCGGAAGCCTGCGGATAAGAAACCAGAAGGAGCGGGGAGCACTTCTGCC
>ONQW01000099.1 GCA_900320025.1 uncultured Lachnospiraceae bacterium | reverse complement strand
CGGCGTCAGAATTGCCTCCCCCGCGCCGACCTCGCGGCTCTCATCGCCGAACTGCACCTGCAGCTTCCCGGCTGCCGGAATGATCAGCTTCTCAAACGGATGCATCTCCGCGCTGATATCCGTATTCTCCGCCAGCGAAAAGACGACCACCGGATTTGCTCCCGCAGACCTTCATACATTCCTCCTGTCTCGCTGAATCACTGCCTCTCTCGCTGACATCATTCACTATAGCGGCCTTCCGCATCCCATTTCGTTGCATATGTCACATATTTAAAATAATTCGGGAGTTCAGAACGCGCAAAAACCTCCTCCATCCGCAGATGGAAGAGGTTTCTTTTGAAAAAGTAATTTGTAGACCCCAACGTGTCTACTTGTCTGCTTTTATTGATTTGTTGGGATGCGCTCTTCTAAGTGCTACCAGAATATCCGTCAGCGCAAACCTCTGCTTTTTCGAAACAGATCACTCTCGATTGCGTCCCAGATATACTTCGCCGCAAAATCCGATCCTCTCTCCGATGCATGCGCGCCGTCTTCATAATACATTTCGATTTCCGGCCAGCTGCGCATATAATCCCACCAATACCTGCCGACTGGTGCCAGCAGGGCGCCGATGCTGTCGGCCACCCTCTCGTGCACCTCAGTCATATGGGCCTGCTCACTCTCCTCCCTCTTTTTCGCCCAGGTCATATAGATGACCGGAGTGCTTCCGACTTCGCGGATCCAGTCATTCAGCTTCTTCGCCGCCTGCAGAAATTTCTCCTCACCGGCCATTGGATGGGAATGCTCCTGCAACACCACATAGTCATAATGCCCGTAGAGAATATTGAAGCGAACCTCCGGCTCCTGCGCATGCTGCTCCAGAAACCATCCGCCATGGGCTATCATGGTCACCTCACAGTCATAGCCATCCTCACGGAAACGCCTTGCGACCATTATCGGCATATCATTGAAATAAGTATGGCTGTTACCAATAAACAAAATACGAAGCTTCTTGTTTTTCATAAAATCAACCACCTATTCCCAGGTCTTAATAAAAAAATGACCGGAAATCATTGATTTCTCAATAATTTCCGGCTATCCAGGTCAATCGGAGTGGCGAGATTCGAACTCGCGACCCCCACGTCCCTAACGTGGTGCGCTACCAACTGCGCTACACCCCGAAAAAGCATTTCCTTTTCGAAACGCATTGTTTATTATATAAGGCAGAGATGCCTTTTGCAAGGTGTTTTTCTTTGATCAATCACTTGATCAATCACTTCTGCCGCGAAAGGCCTCGCGATAAAAATAATGATGGTACATATAAACTAAGAAACCTTAAAGTTTAAAGGAGATTGTCCCATATGCTTTATCCATACATGACCCTGTCAGACGGAACAGAAATCGTTCACTCCCAAATAATTGAACAGGACGGTAAAAAAAAGGTGTATATCCATTTCGAGCGTCCTAATGAGGGTGGCTTCGACGAAGCCAGATGTGAACTTCCTGATTATAAATGGATCTCCCGCGATGGATTTTCCGATGATGACATTAGTTTTTTTACCAAACTGCTGGAGAGCAATGCACATCTATTATACAAATATGCATCTTGCGGAGGAATCCAAATTGCCTAATCTTTTCACAGTCAGCGGATATCTCGTCTACTTTTGGGCAAATGAAGGTAATGAACCCATACACGTCCATATATCAAAAGGACATCCTTACAGTGGTTCTACCAAGGTCTGGCTCACCAGAGACGGAGGGTGTATTCTGGCAAGCAATGGCAGCAAAATTCCAAATAAGGAGCTAAATGAACTGATGGATTTTATTGCTGCCCAGTTCTTCTATATATGTGATGCATGGAAGACTTTTTTCCTTACGGATACTATCCATTTCTACTGCTAGTATCCGTTTGCAGTGTCCTCTCTACCCCCGGAAGCACTTCTGAATGTCCTCATCCCTGCCGAGAATGAGAAGCCGCTCCTTCCCGGTGAAGATCGTATTGCTCGCAATCTGCATATTCAGCCTGCCATCCGTCCGGGCCGCCACGATATTCACATGATAGCGGTTGCGGATGCCGATTGTCCCGACCGACTTGCCGACCCAGGAATCCGGCACCTCCACCTCCATGACCGCATACCCGTCTCCCATGGAGAAATAGTCAAAGATATGGTCCGAGCTATATTTTGTCGCGGCCCATTCCGCCACCTGCTTCTCCGGGTAGACGACATCGTCCGCCCCGTTCCGGAGCAGAAATTTTGCATGCACATCCCGCGAAGCCCGCGCGACCACTCTCTTCGCGCCGAGTTCCTTCAGCAGCGAGGTCGTCTCCAGCGAACTCTGGAAATCATCTCCGATGCCCACGATGCACAGGTCAAAATCTCTTACGCCGAGCGAGGCCATGAAGTCCTGCCGGGTGCTGTCCCCGATCAGCGCGTTCGTCACGATCGGCAGCGCCGCCTCCACTCTTCCCTGGTCCTTGTCAATGGCCATCACCTCATGCCCCAGCTCTGTCAGCTTGATCGCCGCATGACGCCCGAATCTTCCAAGTCCGATCAGCAATACCGATTTCATTGCAATACTCTCCTTCCCCTGTCTGGCCGTCTCACCCGACCGCGATCTCCTCGCCCGGGTATCGCCCGCCGGTATCCCGCGCCGTCACCGTGGCAAAGATGATAGTCAGTCCGCCCACCCGGCCAAAATACATGAGCACCATGAGAATGATTTTGGAGACGGGCGAGAGCGTCGGCGTGACGCCGAGCGTGAGTCCCACAGTGCCGACCGCGGAGGCCGTCTCATACATGCAGGTCAGCAGCGGCAGATGCTCCATCCGGCTGATCGCCATGGCCGACCCGATAAACAGCAGGAAATACATCATGAAAATAGCTGCGGCCTTCTTCGCCGTCTCATCTCCGATTCTGCGGTTTCCGATATTCGTATCCTGCTTGTGGCGGAACACGGACAGGGAAACGGCGAGCAGCACGGTGAACGTCGTCACCTTCATGCCGCCTGCCGTGGAACCTGGCGCGCCGCCGATCAGCATGAGCAGAATCGTGATCATGATCCCGGTCTGGGACAGTCCCGCCTCGTCGACCGTATTGAATCCGGCCGTTCTCGGCGTCACCGCCTGAAACAGTGCCGCCAGCGTCCTTTCGCCGACAGGAAGGCTGCGGAATTCAAAGAAATAGAAATACAAAGCCGGAAACAGGATCAGCAGCGCGGACGTCACCAGAATCACCTTGGTCTGCAGCGTGAACCGGCGGAACCGGAACTTTTTGTCCCTGATATCCCACCAGGTGTGAAAGCCGATGCCGCCCGTGATGATCAGCGCGCAGATCACCAGATTGACAAGCGGACTGGCCGCGTATGCCGTCAGGGAGGAGAAGGGCGCGTCCTTTCCGCACAAATCAAATCCCGCGTTGCAGAACGCGGAGACCGAGTGGAACACCGCATAGCCAAAGCCCTTCCACAATCCATACTGCCTGCAGAATACCGGCGCCAGCAGACACGCTCCCGCCGTCTCCGCCGCCAGCGTGATGCGGAAAATGTTGGAGGTAAAGCGCAGAATCCCGCCGATCCGCTCCGCTGAGATTGCTTCCTTCATCACGCTTCGCTGGAAAAGAGAAATTTTCCTGCCGGAGATCATCCCGATCAGCAGGGCGATTGTCACGACACCCATGCCGCCGACCTGAATGAGGCACAGGATTATGCAGCGCCCGAAAACACTCCATCCCCTGTACGTATCCCGCACCACCAGACCTGTCACGCAGACCGCGGACGTCGAGGTGAACAGCGCGTCGGAGAACGAGGGAGTATACCCCCTTCCGGAAGCCGCCGGGATACACAGGAGACCCGCTCCGACAAAGATTGCTCCGGCAAAGGCATACAGAATAATTTGAAAGGTTGTCAGGTGAATTTTTCTACGATGCATAGAATCGTATTCCTTGAGCGCTCCTGAGCTGCAAAAAACGAAAGCCCCGACGCCTTATGAAAGCGTCCCCGGGCACCGTGCCGCCTGGCATGGTAACCGCGGTGCTTCCAAACGCCGGGGCAATTCTTATTCTTCAATCCTGAATTCTGTGGGAGCTCAGTTTGCCTTCGCAGGCTTGGGGTTCTTCTCATCCGCAAGCTTTGCAAGTGCTGCAAAGCCCTCGGCATCGTTGACGGCCATCTCCGCCAGCATCTTGCGGTTAATATTGACGCCCGCAAGGCTCAGGCCGTGCATCAGACGGCTGTAGGAAATGCCATTCAGCCTTGCTGCCGCATTGATACGGGTGATCCAGAGAGATCTCATATCTCTCTTTCTCTGCTTTCTTCCGGCAAAGGAGGAAGCCAGAGCACGCATGACAGACTGCTTTGCCACTCTGTACTGCTTGCTTCTTGCTCCTCTGTAGCCCTTCGCGAGCTTCAATACACGATTATGCTTCTTCTTGGCGTTCAGGCCGCCCTTGATTCTTGCCATTTTACCATTCCTCCAGTTCTGCGGTTACCGAAATTCCGCGTCGATCCTCACAACTCACGTGCAGGACATACCGTTCGACGGACGGGATTGCTCATCGCCACCGTCGAAAATCCTCACGACTTACGCGTAGGGCATGCACTTCTTCATTGCCTTTACGCACGTTGCATCGGTAACGGCCGGCTGACGAAGATTTCTCTTTCTCTTGGTGGATTTCTTAGCCAGAATGTGGCGCTTGTTCGCCTTAAATCTGATTAATTTTCCATTTCCGCTGACCTTGAAGCGCTTCGCAGCGGATCTATTCGTTTTCATTGCGGGCATATCTTTTTCCTCCTGTTGAATATATTGATTCTAACCAGAATGCGAATCAGTTCTGACTCTTCTTCTGAGTAAGAAACATCGTCATCGTCCGTCCTTCCACCTTCGGCGCCTTGTCAACGACCGCGATGTCTACGAGCGAATTGGCGAAATCCGTGAGAATGTGCACATGCTGTCCCATATGTGCCATCTCGCGTCCGCGGAACCGGAGCGTCACCTTCACGCGGTCGCCCTTTTCCAGAAACTTGCGGGCTGCGGCGGTCTTCGTCTGAAGATCGTTGGTATCGATATTCGGAGACATCCGAATCTCCTTGATCTCCGTCACCTTCTGCTTTCTCTTTGCGTCCTTCTCCTTGCGGGCCTGCTCATAACGGAACTTGCCGTAGTCAATGATTTTGCAGACCGGAGGCTTCGCATTCGGCGACACCTTCACGAGATCAAGACCTGCATCCTCCGCGGCGCGGCGCGCGTCCAGAATCGGCATGATGCCGAGCATCTCGCCGTGCTCTCCGATCACACGCACTTCCCTGTCACGGATCTGTTCATTGATGAAAAAAATGTTGTTATTAATGTTGGTACCCTCCTGATAAGAACACCAAAAAAGTGGAAGCCCTGCGGTTTCCACTTCAAAAGTCTTCCCATGCCCGTCCATCTCCATCCGCGCCGCCCCGAAAGACCGCCAGACAAATTCCGACCGAACAAGAATCCTTATAAACACAGCCAGCCCATTTGCCGACAGGTGAGAGTGGAAACTCTGCTTTGTTTACCCTGTGCCGGTCAGATCAAACCTTTCCGATCACAGCGAAAGTATTATGCCACAGCCAGAAAACCGTGTCAACTGCAAATTGTCCCTAACAAGTTTAGCTTGTTTGGGACAATTCCTCAGAACGTCCCGTATACGCTTCTTGCCCGGTACGGACCCGCCGGGATCTGGTCAGGCGGCAGCGGTTTCCCGTCTCTGCCGACAATCGTCAGCACGACAGTGCCCTTTTCCATATCAAAATAATTGTCGTCGAGGAGCAGGTTTCCGTCCGGCGATTCGACCGCTACGGATTTGGCGAAGGCGTCGGCCTGGACCGTCACGGTGGAGACGCTCTCCCCTTCCTCAGCAGTATGCACGGAGATTGCCAGCTCCGGGTCCCGGAACTCGTAGTGCTTCGGCGCCGCAAACATCGAGCATCCGCGGGAGACGACAATCCCCTTCGCCGCACGGATATCCTGCGCCGCCGTTTCTTCCGCGCATTCCTGCGCATCCGCGATTCGCTGGCAGAGCGCCGTGCCGGTCACGGTCTCCACGGCGCGGACCTCCTCCGATTTCATCCGGAAGACATAGGTCAGATGATGCCGGAGCGGATCAAAGCCCGGAATTGACGTAAAGTCAAGCTTCTCCAGCCACGTTCCGCCAAAGGCAGGCACCGCCACCCGGGCGCTCCCCTCCTTCAGCACAGCGGAAGCGTCATCCGCCAGCTGCCATTCCACGGTGCCCGACACCGCACACGGCGTCTCATTCGCCACATGCAGCAGTGCCGAATACTCCACCGGCCGCGGCTGCATGTTCGGATACGGCATCTGGTCCGGCAGTCCTCTCTCCTCGCAGGAGAGGAGAATCGGCGCGAAGAAGCGCTTCTCCGCGTACTGGAGTGCCTTCCAGCGGTAGAAATAATCCATCGACGCCCACGATGCCACCGGCCAGATGTCATTCAGCTGCCAGACCACGGTGCCCATCGACGTGCCGCGGAAGCGCCGGAAATGCTCCACGCCGTACCGGATCGCATCCGCCTGCAGCAGCTGGGAGCAGTAAATGAGCTCGTCGAAATCCTTCGGCATCTGATATGTCTGGGACATATAGTTCATCATTTTGCCGTTTCCGGACGTGCTGCGCTGATGCATCTCCATGATGCGGGAGAAGACATTCCGGTCGCGCGGCTCCGTGAAGGAGCAGACCGTCGCCATGCACGGGAAGGACTGGAAGCCGAACTCCGAGAGGAACCGGTAGTGATGATGCCGGTATGCCGTGAACGGCTCATTTCCGTGCCAGACACCCCAGTAATGGGTATCTCCCATGTTCTCCTCGTTGGAATCCTCAAAATTCCCGCCGCTCGACGGAGAACTCGGCCAGTAGAAGGCGCCCGGATCCTCCTCCGAGATCAGCTTCGGGAAGATGTACTCATACATTTTG
>ONQW01000044.1 GCA_900320025.1 uncultured Lachnospiraceae bacterium | reverse complement strand
GCCACGATCAGATTGCGCAGGACCTTGTTCAGCCGTCCGAACAATGCCACAAGAAAAGCACCGAGAAACAGCGAGATAATTGCCAGAATCGGATAATGTTCCATATTCATTGGGCTTTACACCGACCACACGGCGGGACGCTCCCGGTTCCGGAGATTCCCACCTGCAGGCTGTCAGCCTCTTAACCTCCTTATCTCTGTGCTGTCAAGGGTTCCGTATTTTGCCTTGATGCGGATGATCAGTCCTAGTACCATCGCTGTCGTGCAGGCACCGATGACAATGCTGGTCAGAGTCAGTGCCTGAGGGACCGGATCCACAAAGAACATTCCGGGATGAATCTCCCCCGCCGTGAAGATCGGCGCGGTTCCGCCCGGGTTGAAGCCGACGGAAACAACAAGCAGATTCGTGCCGTAATCACATAATCCCATCCCGATCAGAATTTTGATGAGATTCTTTTTCACTGCCATGCAGTACAGACCGAGCGCAATGAGAAAAAAGGAAGCCGCGTAATTCACCAGAATCATGACTTTTTCTCCTCTCTGCTGCTGCCATCATCGGTGTCAAGCGCCTCCAGCATCATAATCAGCAGGCAGCTGATGCCGGCCATCACGTGATAGCCCACGGCGTCATTCATGAGCATCGCGCTCTCCTCCCGCCCTGCCGGGAAGACAAAATTGAAGCAGAAGTGCAGGCCCGCCGCAATGCCGGCGAGACCGATGCACACATAGACAATTTCCGCTGCCGTCTCAGAGTAATGCAGGAAATGGCTGTGGAATACCTTCCGGATACCGGTGAGACCGTACGCCAGATAAACAAGGAGTACTGTGCCGGCCGCGAGCACACCGCCCTGGAAACCGCCGCCCGGACTCATTGCGCCGTGCAGGATGATATACCAGCCATAGACCGTGGCAAATGGAAGAAGGAAATCAGCCGCGCACTTTACGATCACCGGTTTTCTTCTGTATTTTGTCCGGCCCTTCTGATCCGTCCGGTAGCTTACGACCTTCAGCGGCTCCTGCCCTGCGTCTCCTCTTGTGCCGACGATCGCCGCGGAGGCCTTATTGCCCTTTTTGCGCAGGATTGCGGTTGTTCCGGCGATTGCGCCGATCAGAATGAAGCTCTCACCCAGCGTGTCGTAGCCTCTGTAGTTGAACACCACCGAGTACACCACGTTGTCCGCCGCAGTCTTCTCGTTGTTCTCATTCACCATGACCGCTGCGACACCGTCCGCCCCGCTGTCATCGTATGCATGCGCATCCTGCTGGAGCGCCGATACATCTGTGCTTCGTCCGTCGTAGGTTGGAGCGCTGCCTGCCATACGGATCGCTGCCGCCAGTCCGATACACAGAATCAGGAGCAGCGAAACCGCCAGGACTGGTTTTGACGCCCTGCTGTCATTCATGGCTGTCCTCCCCCTTTCCGCTGGTTTCTCCACTGGTCCCGGACCATGCCGCTTTCTGTGCTGCTTCCGCCGTTTCCACCGTGTCATGGGCCGCACCGGATACCGCCGTCCCATGGACCGGACCTGGTACTGTCGTCCCGTGAGCCGCACCGGATACCGTCTTCCCATGGGCCGTGCCGGCTACCGCCGTCCCATGAGACACACCGGATGCCGCTGTGGTTTCCAGATCTGCCTCCAGCTTGCGGTCAACCTCACGGCACTTGCGCAGAGCAACGATATACAGAATGGTGGACAGAATCGCACCGACAGAGACCTCCGCAATCGCCACATCCGGCGCCTGCAGGAGAATAAACTCAAGTCCGACGAAGGATCCGGTCGCCGCCAGCGCGAGGACGGAGCTGATCAGCTTCTCCGCATGCACCGCAGTGATCGCAGAGGCTATGGCACCGATGATCACCAGCGTGTTCAGAATGGTAAATAGAATTCCGCTCATATGCATCCTTGCAGTCCCTACTGCAGTTCTCCCTCCTCCGCCTGTTGAGAAGCGTCCGCGCCGGACACATCAAATGCACTGTCCGGAAGATCCGCCGTGTTTTGAGTATGTGCCTCCTCGCCAAAATCCGCGGCGAGGTCGTCCACGCAGAATGGTTTGGCCGGTTTGCAGCCGATCCGGTACGCCGCCTTGCAGAGCGCGTGATTTGAGATCGGATTTGTCACCAGGACAAAGACGGCCAGAATCACGAGCTTCACGGCTGTGCCTGCGGAGAGTCCCTCTGCGATCACATAGAGAATGCCGGCGAGGTTCACACAGATGGTGCTGAGTGTCGCAATGCAGGTCGAGGCCTGCATCCGTCCGAATACGTCCGGCATCCGGAGAATGCCCAACGTGCCGATCAGCGCGAAAAAGACGCCGATGATCAGCAGCACTGCGATAATTGCTGTCATGACTGTGCTCATCATACCCTCCCCTCCAGATAACGGGAAATGAACACCGTCGAAATAAATCCAAGGATCGCGACAACCAGAGCGATATCGAGATATATCATCCGCCCGCAGGACAGCGCATACAGCACCAGTGCAGTGGATGTAATGAGGTCCAGAGAATCCGCCGCCACCAGGCGGTCCGCCGCGGAGGGGCCTCTTGCAATCCGGTAGACGAGTCCGAGTGCCAGGACGATATAACAGATTGCGCCGATCAGAAATAACGTGTTCATCTGTCCGCTTCCTTTCCGGGCTTTTCGCCCCAGATTCGGGCGATCGCCCGCTCCATACGTCCCTTGATGATCTCTCCGGCCTTCTCGCGGTCCGTCTCTGCCACATCGATCCACTGGACGTAATATGCCGGATTTCCCTGCTCATCCTCCGCCACATCCATCGTGATTGTTCCGGGCGTCAGGGTGATGGAATTGGCGACCATGGCAAGTCCGTACTCACTCCGGTTCCGCCTGTCCCCCGGAACCCGGATGACACCCGGCGAGAGACGGTCATAGTGCCCGGAGAGCACAATTTTGGCCATCTGATTGTTCGCTGCGATCAGCTCTCTCATGAAAATGAAAAGGCAGTAAACAAGGAGCAGAAGCAGCCTCACTGGATTGTAGAGATACCAGGCACTCTCATGAATGAGGAACCGGAAGGAAAGAGACGCCGCGCCGGCAGAAACCAATGCGCCGAGCAGCAGCTCTCGCGGATTCATGCTCCACACCAGAAGCTCCCAGAACAGGAAACACAGTATAAATGTGGAGAGCCAGGCACTGAATTTTTTCATACACAACCTCCATCACGCATTGCTTCTCTCAGTCCACCTCAATCGATTCCACGCGGATATCCCAGTTCGACGGCAGAAGACGGAACTCTCTGCTGCCGCAGACCCCGCATTCATATTCAGGGTCCTCCGCGGCTGCGCCTTCCGCCGAAAGCTCCGATTCCGCACCGCAGCTCCCGCAGACCACCCGCACCGGCAGAACATGGAACTCCAGCGCAGCACCCTCGGCTGCCGTGCCGCTGCTCGCGGTCGGGAAATACTTCTCTACATACTCCGGAAGAATCCCTGTATAATGACCGATCGAAACCACAATCCGATGCACCTTTCCCGCACCGGCCCCCTCCGCTGCCCGAAGCGCGGCAGCAAGAAGACTTTCCGTCGCCGCTAGCTCATGCATAAAACACCTCTGGATTCTTTCGACGCATTTTGCTCCCCACCCGGGCATCTAGACACTCTGGAAGAAATCAGGCGAAATGCCCCACATTTCGTTTGATTTTCTTCCGAGCAAAATGCGAAGCATTTTGCTCCTCGACTCATCGTCCTTCGGTACCCTGGAAGAAAGTTGAATAAAATGCTTCGCATTTTATTCAACTTTCTTCCGAGCAAAATGCGAAGCATTTTGCTCCCCTACCTGTCCAGACAGCTGAAGCACGGGTCGATCGAGGCCACGATCAATCCTGCATCCGCCACCGTATTTCCCTTCAGCATCGTCGGTATGGTCGGCGCATTCCGGAAGGTGGGGACATGCACACTGACTCGGTAATTGGTCGGCCCTCCGTCCGTCACAACCTGATAGACCAGCTGGCCGCGCGGCGCCTCATGGCGCATCGTGCAGCGTCCGGCCGGAACCTTTGGGATCCTGGTGCCGCAGTTGATCGGTCCCTCCGGCAGTGTATCAAGTGCCTGACGGATGATTTTGATCGATTCCATCACCTCGAGGACACGGATCACGACTCTGGCATAGACATCACAGGTTTGCTGGACCGGCACGTCAAACGTAAAGTCTTCATAGGAGCTGTACGGTGCGTCCCGGCGCACATCGATATCCACACCGGATGCCCTGGCGTGCGGCCCGATGGCACCGAGACGGATGGCATCCTCATGCGTGAGAACGCCGACTCCCTTCGTGCGCATCGCGAGCGTCTTGTCATTCGTGAGCCACCAGGTGATCGGCTTCATCTTCTCCTCGAGATCATCCATCGCCGAGAGAATATACCGCCTTGTCTCATCGTCAATATCCCGCCTTGCGCCGCCGATCGTGTTCATTGCGTAATTCACACGGTTTCCGGACAGACGCTCCAGCGTGTCCATCGTGCGCTCTCGATCCTTCCAGACCTGCATAAACAAGGAATCATGTCCCACAATATGGCAGGCGACGCCGATCCACAGCAGATGAGAATGAATCCGCTCCAGTTCCTCTGTGATCACGCGGATATACTGCCCGCGCTTCGGTACCTCGATACCCGCTATATTTTCAATGCATAGGCAGTATGTCAGCGCATGGGAATGAGAGCAGATGCCGCACACCCGCTCCACCAGCGTGATCGTCTGAATAAAATTCCGCTCCTGACAGAGCTTTTCAATGCCGCGGTAATTGTATCCGATAAAGACCTGTGCATCAGAAATGCGCTCGCCGTCCACGATCAGTCTCGCGTGAACCGGCTCCTCCAGCGCGGGATGATATGGTCCGACAGGAATGATGTAACTCATAAGAAGCCCCTTTTTCTCCTATTAGACGTAAGATCTTCATACAGCCCCGGCCGATGTCATAAATCACCGTAGTTCATCGATGTGCGGCCGTCAATCTGTATATAAAATATAATACGAGAAACAGGTATTTTGTTCAATCACACTAATGTGATTTTACGCATTGTATGAAAATAAATACATATTCTGTCCACTAGTACTCATTTTCCTGCGATCGGATCAAACAGATTCCATTTCCCCCGCCTGACCCGGCAGCTACGCCGTGATTTTGTAGTTCTCCCTCCTGAATGATCGCCATCCGGATGGTCCGCCCTCCAGATGGTCCGCCCTCCGGATGGTCCGCCCTCCGGAGGGCTCACCCCTCCTGATGGTTCTCGCTCCCGACGGTTCCCACTACCAGAGATAGATGGCCTCTTCCACCAAAAAGCCGTCAGAAAGCAATTCTGACGGCCGATGACTGAACTATTTCATTTTGTTTCTGATCTGAATCACTTGCAGCGAATCATCCGGAGAGAATCTGCATCAGATCCTCTCTGGTGATGTTGCTGCTTGAGAGAGCATCTCCACTCAAAATCTGATCCGCGAGATCACGCTTCATCGCCTGCATCTCCAGAATTTTGTCCTCAATCGAGCTGCGGACGATCATTTTATAAACCGTGACGACACGCTTCTGCCCGATTCTGTGCGCACGATCCGTTGCCTGATCCTCCGCGGATGTATTCCACCACGGGTCATAATGGATCACGACGTCCGCCCCGGTGAGATTCAGTCCGGTGCCTCCCGCCTTCAGCGAAATCAGGAAAACCGCCGTCTCCGGGTTCTCATTAAATTCCCGCACCAATCTCGTCCGTTCTTCCTTCGGCGTCGCGCCGGTAATCTCAAAGAACGGAATCTTCTCCCGGACAAGCTCTTCCCGGATCAGTGCCAGCATCGAGATGAACTGTGAAAACAGAAGCGCTCTGTAGCCTTCATCGATCAGCGTATGAATCAGATCCATCACGGCCTCTCTCTTGGCAGATTCCCCCTTGTAGCCTTCACAGCACAGAGAAGGATCGCAGCAGATCTGCCGGATTCTCGTGATCGCCGCCAGAATCTGCTGTTTCCCCTTGCGGAAATCCTCATCCGTCTGCTTCGACAGATCCCGCTTCATCCGGAGAACCTCTGCGTCATAGAGGCGCTGCTGTTCCTTTCCCATCTGGACATAGCGAACCTCCTCCAGCTTATCCGGGAGGTCCTTCAGAACATCCTTTTTCAGCCGACGCAAAATAAACGGAGCCACCATACGCCGGAGCTGCTCTCCCGCCTTCTCGTCTCCATTGACGACCGGCTGTTCAAAGGTCTGGCGGAAGTCCTCATACCGGTACAGGAAGCCGGGCATCAGATAATCAAAAATCGACCAGAGTTCGGACAGCCGGTTCTCAATCGGTGTTCCGGTCAGCGCATACCGGGTCTTCGCGTGGATCAGCTTAACTGCCTTCGCCGCAGCTGTTCCCGGATTTTTGATATACTGCGCCTCATCGATCACCTCGTAGTGAAAATCCAGACCGTCATATGACGCAATATCCCGCTTCAGCAGATCATAGGACGTGACCAGGACGTCATAGTCCTGATAATTTTCGAGCAGGTTTTGTCTCTCCGCGACGGTCCCGGCGATCACCAGCGTCCTGAGTTCCGGCGTAAAACGATGTAATTCCTCCTCCCAGTTGTAAATGAGAGAAGCAGGACCGACAATCAGACTGACGCCTGGCCCCGACTCGATTTTTGTCGCCAGCAGCACCGTGATCACCTGGAGAGTTTTTCCAAGGCCCATTTCATCGGCGAGAATGCCTCCGAAACGTCCAGGGGCTTGATGTACTTCTTCTTTCTGCGGTACTGGAAAAGGATCTGATACATTTCATCCACTGTCAGATCTTCAGAAGTAACCGTAAGATCCAACAGGTTGTTGCTCACATTGATACCGACCTTCATCGGCATCCTGCGCCGGATTTTGAGATTCCGGAACTGTACTGTCATCCGGACTTCTCCGCAGTCCAGGAGTTCATCGATTCCGTGATCCAGAAGCTCGAAAAGCTTGTCATCGTCCTTATCCGTGTACATCAGCTTCATCGACGGATCATACAGGTCAAAATAACGGTTCAGCACATTACAGTAAGCCCTCTCCGCTTCCTCATCCCGATAGTAAGGGCTGAGTCTGGTTTTGCCAACTGCTGCGTCAATCACATCCGTGACCGGATAGGTCTTTTTCCCGTATGAAACCTCTGCACTGCACAGAAGCGCCTCTTTGTAATAATCAAGGTACGCGGTGAAGGTCGGCTTTGGCGGAATCAGTCCCCGCATCCGCTCCGGATGCTCCTCCCGTACATCCGCGATTTCCCGCAGCTTCGGCAGAACATCATGATAAAATTTGCCGAGATTATTCCGTCCGACGGCAATATCCAGTCTGCCCCCTGTATTGCGCAGAAGCATAAGTTGCCTGTGAAAACAAGCTTCTCCATGTACCCATACCTTTACATCCATCCAGTCTGTTTAAAGATTACCGCCTGGCAGATACCTCTCCTGCCACCGGCCAAGGCCATACATTGAATTTCACCATAGCATTTTGTCCCTAACAAGCTAAACTTGTTAGGGACAAAAAGACACAGCGGGCAATCAGCATCGCTGTTTGCCCGCTGTGTCTTTCTTGTCCTCTACCCCGTCGCGCGTCAGTTCAGAAACTCGCGGTTCAGTGTGATATGGAACGACGGTTCGATTGCAAGCAGGTCCTCATCCGTGATCGTCTGCAGAATCGGACGGCCGGTCGACAGAATTTTGACGTAAATCTCCGCGCTCTTCTCGATCGTGTGCGCGAGACCGAACGCGGTGTCAAAATCCGGACCGGAGACGAAGATGCCATGATGCGCCCAGACCGCCGCCTGATACTTCTTCATCAGTTTGCTGGTCGCCTGTGCAATCTCCGGTCCGCCCGGAACCATCCACGGTACGACGCCGACACCCTCCGGGAAAATAACCGGACACTCGGTCATGCTCTGCCAGAGCACACGGGAAAAGGTCTTGTCATCAAGAGGAAGGATGAACGTCAGCGCGATGATGTTTTCCGGATGGCAGTGATAAATCACCCGGTTTGCGCCGCCCGTAACCTCCTTGCGGACACTGTGATTCATGAAATGAGACGGGAATTCACTGGTCGGGCGCGCGCCATTGCTAAGGCCCCAGACAATTCTCCAGGAATCCCCCTTGTCGTTGATCTCCACGATGCCGATATTTGCCGCCGCGTCGAGCTGCACATTCCGCATAAACCGGCCGCTGCCCGTGGTAATGAAATACTCCCCTGCGAGATTGTCCGCCTGAACTCCCATATTCACCCACGGGCGGGGCGTCTCATCGAAGAACGGGCGCGCCGCGTCCACATCCTCCTTCTTCATGCGGTAGGTCAGGTTGCCGCCGTTTCTCTCATGCCATCCCTGCTCCCATCCGTCGGTGCACAGACGGATAAATCCTTCCACTGCCGGTACCTCTTCTATTCTTCCGATCGCCATTGCATTCCTCCTGCTGATCATTTCCGTTTACCACGTCAAAATTTAACGTCCTATGCCGCATCTATTACAGCGCCCGCGTGTAAAACACCCGAATAGGCTTTCTCCCGTATCCAGGCATTGATGCCAGCGGCACCAGCGCTGCATCATTCCGTGCTCAATTTCTTGCGCTCAGCACTTCCTTCTCGTAGCGCTCGATCTCTCCGAACCACGTGCCATCCTCCGGCACGCCGCACTGCCTGCAGTACTCATTCCATACCTCGCCGAACGGCTCCGTCTTGAGTTCCTCCTGCCGGACCATTAGCTCCGTGAAACGTCCCTCATCCTGCAGTTCCTTCAGTGCCTCGTTCGGAGTGAGCAGCGCATACAGCAGTGCTTTCTGTGTGTTGCGGAACCCGGTCGCCCATGCGGAGATCCGGTTGATCGAAGCGTCGAAATAATCGAGCGCCATGTGGACCCGTCCCTCGAGACCGCCGCAGCGGACAATCTCCTTGCACAGCTCCCTCGTCTCATCGTCAAAGAGCACAACATGATCGGAATCCCAGCGCACCGGACGCGTGATGTGCAGCGCGATCTCCGGGAAAAACGCCAGGAGAGCGGGAATTTTGTCACTGACGACCTCCGTCGGATGATAATGTCCGTTGTCCATCAGCGGAATGCAGCGGTCCTTGTTAAATGCCGCATAACTCAGCGCAAACTCCGAGCTTCCAACCGTATACGACTCGACACCGATACCGAATACCTTCGACTCGATGCAGGGCTTCACCTGTGTGAAATCATATTCCTCCGACAGAATCGCATCAATCGACGCGCGGTAGCGCTCCCTCGGTCCCTTCCGGTCGGCCGGGATATCCTTGAACCCGTCCCCGGTCCAGATATTCATGATACAGGGCTGGCCCAGCTCCTTCGCCAGATAAGTCGAAATGCGGATGCAGGCGCGGCCATGCTCAATCCAGAAATCCCGCGTATCCTTGTTCGGAGAAGCAAGCGTCAGCGGATCGCACTTCGGATGAGAGAAGAACGTCGGGTTGAAATCGCATCCCATCTTACGCTCCCGGCAGAAATCCACCCACGCGCTGAAATGCTTCGGCTCCAGCTTGTCCCGGTCAACCCATCCGCCGTTCCCTTCATTCATAATCGCATAGCTCGCATGAAGATTCATCTTCGGCGTGCCGGGCACCAGACGCCTCACCTCGTCGATATCCGCCATCAGCTCCTCCGGCGTCCTCGCCCGCCCGGGATAATTTCCCGTCGTCTGAATTCCGCCCGTCAGCGGCTTGTCCGGATCCGTGTCAAATCCCCTCACATCATCCCCCTGCCAGCAGTGCAGAGACAGCGGCGCCTTTTTCAGCCGGTCCATCGCCGCCTGCGTGTCCACTCCGATTGCCGCATACCGTTCCTTTGCTTCCTGATAACTCATCTTCTCCTCCTTGATTGTCCCTAACGAGTTTAGCTTGTTTGGTACAATTTTTGTCCCAAACAAGCTAAACTCGTTAGGGACAAAATCCGCCGTCACTGCGGCATAAATTCCTGAATCGGGAAGCTCTCCCGAATCGTTTTCCTTGCCTCATCAAGGTCCTTCAGCTCACCGTCCGCGATCCACTGCGCGATGAGATTGCCAAGCGCCGTCCCCTCCGTCGGGCCCGCATACACCGGAAGTTTCGTGGCATCCGCCGTTTTCTGATTGAGATACTGATCCTGCGATCCGCCTCCCACGATGTGGAGTGCGGTGAACGTCCGCCCGGTCAGCGCCGCGAGGTCCGCCGCGGTTCTTGCATAATCCGCCGCGAGCGAATTGTAGATCACCTGCATTGTCTCGCCGGCCGTGAGGCAGGTCCCGGTCTCCCGGTCCTCCGTCCGCCCGCTCAGCGCCGGCCGCTGTTCTGCCGCCGCGGCTGCGACCTCCTTCAGCATGGACGCCGGCGCAAGGAATCTCGGATCGTCCGCCTCCACTGTCACGTCAAAATCCGTGCATTCCTTTGCCCTCGCAATGAGTTCCGGGAAAGACGGTCTCTTCCCAAGCCGCGTGCCGAGCTCCCGCCGCACCGACTGAATCATCCAGAGGCCCATGATATTGCGCAGGTAGCGGAACCGGTACTCATAGCCTCCCTCATTGGTGAAGTTTGCCTCTCTGCTCTCCGCTGTGGTGATCGGTGCCGGATTTTCCACTCCCATCAGGCTCCAGGTGCCGGAGGACAGGAACAGCGACCGGTTATCCTCAGCCGGCACAGCAAGAAAGGCAGATCCGGTATCATGTGTTGCCGGGAGAAGGACGCGGCAGTCAAAGCCCACCTCCTGCCGCACCGCCGGCAGCAGACATCCAAGCTCCGTCCCCGGCAACCGGATCTTCTGAAAAATCCCACGCGGCAGACCATATGCCCGGATCAGTTCTTCGTCCCAATCCTTATTCTCCGCATTCACCAGCGCCGTCGTGGTCGCATTGGTATATTCATTTGCCATCACACCCGTCAGACGCCAGTTCAGATAGTCCGGAATCATCAGGAAAGCCGCCGCCCGCTCCAGCTGCTCCGGATGCTCTCGCCGGAGCGCCGCAAGCTGATAGCAGGTATTGAACTGTAGATACTGAATGCCCGTCCTCGAATACTGGCGGGCAAAATCCACGCCTCCCCTGCCTTCCGCAGCCTGTTTGTCAAGTTTCTCCCGCACACCGTCTGTTCTTGCATCCCGGTATGCCACGGCATCGCCGATCCGTCTGTGATCCCTGTCCAGCAGGACAAAATCGACCGCCCAGGTATCAATCCCCATTGTCTCCGGCTGGTATCCGGCCGCGGCGGCTGCCTTCATCCCCTCGATGACGTTTTCCGCCAGTCTGTCAATATCCCAGCACAGGTGGCCGTTTTTCTCCACCAGACCATTCTCAAACCGGTAGACCTCCGTCAGCTTCATCCTGCCGTCCACGAGTTCTCCGATGATGTGGCGGCCGCTCGAGGCTCCGATATCCACCGCCAGATGACATCTTTTCATTGCCTGCTCCCTCCCGGACTTGTAACCAAAAGTTTCCGTTCCTATAATGCTAGTATAGACAGAGAAACAGGCGGACACCATAAAGGATAGTCCGCGCTTTTTTAGAAATAGTCCCAGATAGAATTGCAGATATTTCCCGCCGCCCGGCACGTGTCCGGCCGGCTGCCCGAAGGCAGATTACCGCGATGACCCGAAAGAAAGAAAATTTAACC
>ONQW01000167.1 GCA_900320025.1 uncultured Lachnospiraceae bacterium | reverse complement strand
CCGGATACTGTCCTCCAATACAGCTTCCGGGTACCAGATCGTCGGTTCATCCAGATTCAGAAGAATCCGCACGCTCTGTCCCGCGGAATGATCGGACAGATTCACCTTCAGGCTGCCGGTTCTCGCCGAGGCTTTCCAGTTCACCCTGCTCTGCGGATCCGTCGGAACGTAGTCGCGGACACCGCGGCGCAGGAAAATGTCCTCATACAGAAACCGCCGCGTGCTGATCTCCCCCATAATTTTCTCAAGAGGCAGCTCCAGTCCCTCCGGCGGAAACTCACCCGGGTAGACATACAGATGCGTGTTTTGTTCCAGATTGCAGTACCCCGCCTCCCGGCTCAGAAAATCATGTGCCACAAGACTTGTCCGGTTGATGACATAATATCCGCGCCTGCGGCAGACCACCGTCAATTTCCGCGTAATTTTTTCATGCCCGCGCACACTGAACACGTCGACCGCATTCGTCTGATCGGAGACGGTCTGATTCCCGGCGTCTCTGAGGCGAAGACCCGTGTCGAGTGCAAACCCCACCTCCAGCACCGGAACCGGGATTGCCTTCCCATTCTTGATGACCTCCGTCAGACTGCTGGTTCCGCCCTCGACGGCCGGCTGCGCATCAAAGGAGAGCACTGCGCCGAGCTCTCTGTCCCAGCAGCGCCGGAACAGCACCCGCTCCGTCACCAGAAGCACCAGAATCACGGCAGGAACGATCCAGATGATCATGCATTTCCTCCCGCCAGCGCCTCCTCCGTCGGGACCGGCACTTCTGTCAGAATCTGTCTCATCACCTCCCGTGTGTCCTGTACTGCCGCATAGGTCCGGAGGGGCGTCAGCCGGTGCGCGATCGCGGGCACCGCTGCTTCCTTGATATCCTCCGGCACCACATAATCCCGCCCGTTAAGGAGCGCGAGCACCTGACAGATGCGGAGCACCGACAGACTGGCCCGCGGACTCGCCCCCGCGGCGAGATCACGGCGCGTGCGCGTCGCCATGATGATGTCCGCCAGATACGATTTCACCGGCTCTGAGACATGCACCGCAGAGGCCTCTTTTCTCGCCTCCAGAATATCAGACAGGGCCGCCACCGGCTGCAGGGAAGGGAGCGCAGCCCCGTGCAGGTGACGGTCCATGATGGCGATCTCCTCCTCCTTATCCGGCAGTCCCATGGACAGACGAAGCTGGAACCGGTCGAGCTGCGCCTCCGGAAGCGGAAATGTCCCCGCCGTTTCGATCGGATTTTGCGTGGCAATCACGAAAAACGGCTCCTCCAGCAGTCTTGTCTCCCCGTCGACCGTGACCTGCCGCTCCTCCATGCATTCCAGAAGCCCCGCCTGCGTGCGCGGCGTCGCCCGGTTGATCTCATCCGCCAGCAGAATATTGGTGAAGACCGGACCCGGATGAAAGACAAAATCCTCCGTCTTCTGCTGCCATACGTTGAGACCGGTGATATCCGTGGGAAGCAGGTCCGGCGTGAACTGAATCCGGGCGAATCTGCCGTCGATGCTCCGGGCGAGCGATCGTGCCAGCATAGTTTTGCCTGTCCCCGGGACATCCTCCAGCAGGATATGTCCGCCGGAAATCAGCGATGCGGCTGTGAGACGGATCACCTCGTCCCTGCCGACAATCACTCTTCTGACATTCTGGATAATCGCCTCCGCTGTCGCCTTCCCGTTTTTCATTGTGATTCCCCTTCGCCGCGCCTTTACGGCAGCCGCGGGAGAAAGACCAGATGAGTCTTCTCCCGGACCGGACCAGCCTTACCTTCGGCACAAGTGATCATCTGAACGTGGCACGTCGTCATCACGTGCAAAACCTCACCAGATGAACAGTTCCCTTCCAATCAGCTTCCACACTGCCTCCGTCAGGAAGTAATCCCCGGCCGGATCGCCGAGCAGCGTGTCTGTCTCCGCCCGGTAATCCACACGGTCCCGGCAGAGTGCCTGCAGCATCCGCAGTGCCGTGACCGCATAGGCGCGTGCGAGCGCCGCGCTCACGGGCGGGACATTATCCTTGTCCTCCCGCACCAGTCCGGACAGCAGAATCAGACCGCATGACGCAGCTGCCGCGGCAAAATCATTCTCCCCCGCCTGTTCTTCTGCTCCCAGTATCTCCGGCACCCGGCCGCTGTCCGGGATCTCCGACAGGAAATAGGCGGCAGTCTTTTCGGCTGCCTTCAGAAACTGCTGATCCGACGTGTGCAGATAGCTCAGTGCAAAGCCATAAAGAGCCAGCGCCTGTGCATCAGCCCTGCTGCCCGCGGCGCCTGCCGGCAGTACGGATCCGTCCTCCCGCACAAGCTGATGCATCACCGCCGCCGCATGCATCGAGGCCATCCCGCGGTATGTCTCATCCCGCGTCGTCTCACTCGCCCAGTACAGCAGCGGGAGCTGCAGGAGAGAGTCGACAGATAGCACCGGCTCCGCCGCGATTTCGGCCGCCGTAATGCTGCGGGGTACACTGTCATCTTCTCCCGCCGTTCTGCCGTGGGATGTGCTGTCATCTTCTCCCGCTGCCGCCTGCACCGCGCAGTCCTCCGCTCTGTTTCTTCCGCTCTCCTCTTTCCCCGCCACAAGCAGCGGGCAGAGCGCAAGATATCCCTTCCCGGGGAGGAAGCAGCCGGCCATCGCTTTCGCCGCATCCAGACCCCGCTGTTTCGAAACCTCGTTCCGGGTCATATGAAAATTGGCGACCGCCGTCGGCAGAAACTGATAGCCCGCCACCGGTCCGAGCTTCTCCGGGCTCCGCAGATTTCCCGCCAGCGCGCTCTCGAGGTCTACCGCATTCTTCATGCATGTCCGGTCCTGCGTCGCATGAACCATCTGCCACATCAGTCCGCCGCCCAGCCCGTTCTCCCAGCAGAACGGGTTTCCCGTGCGGAAGTAATCTTCCTTCGACTGCTCTGTATTCCGCCCGAACGGCAGCCTGCCCTGATTCCGCTCTGCGGCTGCCGCAAGCTTGTCACGGATTTTGTCTGCAGCTTCCTGAATCCAGCTATGCTCTTCCATCGTATATCCCCCTGCTGCGTCCTTTGCGCCCCCGCGGAGTCAGTGTCCTGTCACAAACCGCCCTGTTCTTTCAATTTTCCTCAGACAGTTTCCTCAGGCAGCCGCCCGTACAGCTCGGCGAGTCCGCGGATGCTCCGTGCCAGATCGTCGGAAAGAAAGTGCGGCATAATCCTCCACTCCCAGTTTCCGTCCGCCTGCCCCGGTGTATTGATGCGCGCCTCCCGTCCCTTCACCAGATAATCCTGGATCGGAACAATGCACAGATCCGCCACAGAGCGGTACGCCTCCCGGATAAAGTCCCAGGTAAAGGCACCGTAATCCGTGTTTTCCGAGTGTATGTAGCGGCGGGCATAGTCACGGCTCCCGTCCGGAATTTCCTCAATCCACTCGCGCGTCGTGGGATTGTCATGCGTTCCGGTGTAAACCACACAG
>ONQW01000166.1 GCA_900320025.1 uncultured Lachnospiraceae bacterium | reverse complement strand
GCGCGGTTCCGCTGATTCGCAGCTCTCACCACGCGCCACTTCATGCCTCATGTGGCTCGTGTCAATAAGTCCTGCCACCGCTTGCATGCAAGCATGCGAGGTGGCAGGACTTTTGACACTGTGATCATATGATATAGAACCAGGGCGTCTCGTCGTTATTCTCGTCGAGAATCCTGGTCTCCTTCCGCTCCACCTCCTGGATCTCTCCGTGGCGCTTGACGAGAAGCTCCTGCGTCTTGACGCTGATCCGGGAATCGGATTTCACGCTGCTGGTGATAAAGACATTGGAGCCGATGACCGAGCCGGCGCCGATGACCGTGTCGCCGCCGAGAATCGAGGCGCCCGCGTAAATCGTGACATTGTCCTCAATCGTGGGGTGACGTTTCTTCCCGCGCAGGCTCTGCCCGCCGCGGGTCGAGAGGGCGCCGATCGTGACGCCCTGGTATACCTTAACATGCTCGCCGATGATGGACGTCTCTCCGACGACGATGCCGGTTCCGTGATCCATGAAGAAATATTTGCCGATCGTCGCGCCGGGATGAATGTCAATTCCCGTGCGGCTGTGCGCATACTCCGTCATCATGCGGGGAATCAGCGGAACACCCAGGAGAAACAGCTCGTGTGCAATGCGGTTCGTGGTGATCGCCATGAATCCCGGATAGCACAGGACGATTTCCGCTTTATTGTACGCCGCCGGATCTCCCTCAAAGAAGGCCTGCAGATCCGTGTCGAGATATTCCCGCACCTTTGGAATGCGCTTCAGAAACGCGATCACAATCCCCTCCGCGCGGGCGCGCAGGGTCTCCTCCGAGGCATCCTGATATTCCGGCCGGAACTTCAGCGCAATCATGATCTGCTTCTGCAGATTGTAGCTGATGTCCTCGATCAGAAGCGAAATACGGTTGTCATACCGGTAGATCCGGAACGTCTTCTCCCTGTAATATCCGGGATAGAGAATGATGAATACCTTCTTCAGGATGTCCTCCACCACTTCTGTGTCGGGCTGACTGAACACATCCATCTTGTCCACATCCCGCTTCTTCAGATAGTCCCGCAGAATATCGCAGGTTGCGATCTGAATCCGGTCCTTCATTTCCTCCATGCCTTTTCCCTCCCGGCTGTTTTTCCGCGGGCTGCAGCGTCGTCTCCCCGACCTCCTGCAAAATTCCCGCTGTCCGATATGGCATCATCTTACCATACCTGAGGACGTTGCGCAGAGCCGTCTGACGGATTATGCTGGTAACAGATCTGCCGCACGGATAGCACGGCTGAATATCGGGCTTCGCACTCGATGATGAGCGGTCGCCTTCACAGAGGCAGCCTGATGGAAGATCCGCTTTTGGAATGGTTAACAGGAACTATCCAGAACCCGATCACGAATTCACGCAGCAATTTCAGTGTGAGGTGCATTTCCCATAAAAGTATTTAAAATATCTCCGGAGGAAACGACTCAATGTTCAAATCTGTTTTTTCAGAAGAAGGCAGCTGGTATAAAGGTAATCTGCATATGCACACGACGCGGTCCGACGGCCGGGCGGATCCCGCTGCCGCCCTTTCGGCTTATCGCCGCAGCGGATATGATTTTGTGGCGATCACGGACCATCGGAGGCCCGGCATCACGATCGAACCCGGCTGCACCGGCGTGCTGGACGGCACGGCACTTTCTCCGGAAAATATGCTTCTGCTCTCCGGCGTGGAGTGGGACACCGGCGGGACAAACTCGGATCTGCCTGGCGACTGTCCCTGCTGGCATATCCTCGGGATCGGCATGACGAGCAGCGGGAAAGACGCGGATTTTGCCGCCATCCGGCACCCGTCTCCGCAGCAGATCGTAGATACCATCCGGCAGAACGGCGGTCTTGCCATTCTCGCCCATCCCTGCTGGTCGGTCATGGATCCGGCGTCGCTCACCGGTGTGACCGGTTTTGCCGCCGCTGAGATCTATAACGCCATCTCCGAGAATCCCTGGAACGGGAACCGCGCCGATTCGTCCGTCTGGTTCGATCTGTGGGCTTCCAACCAGCGGATCTGCATGCCGGCGGTGGCCGGGGATGACGCGCACTCCTACGACGGCGATCAGTGCCAGTCCTTCACCATGGTCCGCGCCGCCTCCCTCACCCGGAATGACATCATTGACGCGATCCGGCGCGGCGATTTCTACGCGAGCCGCGGCCCTGTCATCAAAGACATCGCGCTTGACCGCGAAAACCACCTCCTGCGGATCGACTGCTCCGCCGACGTGGTCGCCGCCGCGTTCTACAGCAACAGCATCTGGCAGGAAAACCGGGTGATGAGCGTGCTCCACAAGGGCACCGTGACCTACCCGATCGCGAAGGAGGAGACCTACATCCGGGCGGAACTCATGGACCGGTTCGGCCGGAAGGCATGGACCTCGCCGATCCCGCTCCGCGAGGCGTGAACACCGTCGGAAAGCACGTCACGCAGTCAGAGAAGCTCCGATCCCGCTTCGCGAGCCGTGATATCCACGCAGGAAATAGGCCGCGTGAGATACGGCGCATCAATGAGAAATATGCTTTGCGAAGAGCCAGTCATGCGCGGAAAGTAGGCCGTGTGCGCGCGGGTTCGTGATACAATAGAAGTCAGCTGCGGACTGCTGCGCGAGGAAAGTTTGTGCCTGGCACCGGATGGCAGAGATGACTGCTGATCTTCCGATGCCGCAGGACGCGGGAACAGAGACTTTGCCCGGCGTCTGAACCGGCGCCCGAAACAGGAAGAGAACAACCCGCCGTGATCCTTGCCCGGCGGATTGCAAAAATTTTGACAAGTGCCCGCAGAAAAATGAAAGGGCACAGGAGGATATCATGACGATTGAACAGCTGCGAAAGGACATGATCGCCGCCGCGAAGGCCGGCGACAAGGAGAGGAAGAACGTGCTCTCCGCCCTGGTGAGTGCCGTCATGGCACTGGCGATTGATGAGAAAACCAGGGACAACATTTCCGAGGAACTGGTTGGCCGGGCTGTGACGAAGGAGCTTCGGGCCGCCAAGGAGTCGCTCGACACCTGCCCGCCGTCCCGCGAGGACCTGATCGCGGAGTACACCTACCGCTACAATGTCATCGCGGAATACGCGCCGCATATGATGAGCAGAGATGAAATCCGCGCTTTCCTCACCCAGAACTGCGCTGAGGTGCTCGCCACGAAGAACAAGGGGCAGATCATGAAGACCGTCATGCCTCTTCTCAAGGGCAAGGCCGACGGGAAGGAAATCAGCCAGGTCGTCGCGGAACTGACAAAATAACGGTCCGCGCCGCGCCTTTTGCGGCACCCGCAGGGAAATACTCGGAAGGCTTCTCTCCCGGATCGGGACATTGGTGCCGGCGGCGCCTGCGTCAATTTGTGAAGGCGGCCGCTTCTCATCGATTGCGGAGCACGAGATGAACAACGTGGCGTATTGATGCCATGTCCAAACTTATCACAAAGGGGAA
>ONQW01000161.1:4968-6358 GCA_900320025.1 uncultured Lachnospiraceae bacterium | reverse complement strand
GTGCATGCCGCCCTCGGGCGTGTTGACGTTGTTCACGAAGCTGTATTCATTGACGTTGTAGCCGTCGTTGTGCTGCATGGCCACCTCAATGTACACATTGTTCTTCGTGCCTTCAAAATACATGATCTCCGGATACGCCGGCGTCTTGTTTTTGTTCAGATACCGGACAAACTCGCGGATGCCGCCCTCGTAGTGAAAGACCTCCTCGCGCTCCGGATGTCCCTCATCGCCGCGCATATCGCGGAGTGTGATGCGCAGATTTCTGGTCAGAAACGCCGTCTCGCGCAGTCTCGTGCGAAGCGTATCGTAATCGTACTCCAGCGTCTCCTGGAAGATCTCCGGATCCGGCTGGAACGTGACGGTAGTCCCGGACTCGCCGGCAGGGCAGGAGCCAATCCTTTTCATCGGCTCTGTGATCTTGCCGCGGGAGAATTTCATCTCATAGACACCGCCGTCCTGGCGCACCTGCACCTCCAGGCGCTCCGACAGGGCATTGACGACAGACGCGCCGACGCCGTGCAGGCCGCCCGACACCTTGTACCCGCCGCCGCCGAATTTGCCGCCGGCGTGCAGAATCGTGAAAACAACCTCCAGGGCGGACTTGCCCATCTTGTGATTGTCGGCGACCGTGACGGAGTTGCCCGGATTGATCGTCACCTCGATATGCGTACAGTAGCCGGCGAGCGCCTCATCGACAGAATTGTCCACGATCTCATAGACCAGATGGTGCAGTCCGCGGGATGATGTGGTGCCGATGTACATGCCAGGCCGCTTGCGGACCGCCTCCAGACCCTCGAGAATCTGAATATCATCCGCTGTATATTCATTGGTGTCCGTCGTGTCCTTGACATTGTCGTCGCGGTATTCCCGCTCGTTTTCAGCGTAATGCTCCACGATGGTCTCGCCGGATCCGTCCTCTCCGGATGCGGAAGCACTTCCGCTCTCCCCGGACTGTTCTCCGGACAGCGCTGTCCTGTCTCCTGCCTGTTCACCGGAGCCTTCCTGTCCATTGATCGCAAGCAGAAGATTTCTGGCCTTCTCATCATTCCTGTCGTCCGCTGTCATTCTGTTCGTCTCTGCCATGAATTCCTCCCGGCTCCCTTTGTCTCTGCTCCTCAGTCTCTTCTCTTGCCATCTTCGCCACCGTGCCGTTCCGGATCTGGAACAGACGGTCGATCGTAAATCTGTTTCTCACAAATTCATCGAGTCCCGTGCAGGTGATGAATGTCTGAATCCCGCCGATGCTGCCGAGCAGATAATTCTGCCTGCCGGAATCCAGCTCCGACAGCACGTCGTCCAGCATCAGAACCGGATTGTCGCCGATGATCTGCTTCACCAGCTCGATCTCCGACAGCTTCAGCGAGAGCGCGCAGGTGCGCTGCTGTCCCTG
>ONQW01000161.1:0-4932 GCA_900320025.1 uncultured Lachnospiraceae bacterium | reverse complement strand
TCCGGCATCACGTTCGGCTCATAGCCGACGGTCAGATGCTCCTTTCCGCCCGTGAGCGACGCATGGATGTCTCCCACGATGGCGCAGACACTATCCATGAAGACCTTGCGCCGCGCCGTGATCTTCGAGCCGTAATCCACCATCTGCGCATCCCAGACATCCAGCATCTCCTCAAGCCGCCTGTCATAGGCGATGTCCTTCAGAAGCCGGTTCCGGTTGTCTATGATTTTGTTATAATGCGCCAGGTTGTAGAGATAGGACTGGTCGAGCTGGCACAGCTCCATATCCATGAAGCGCCGCCGTTCCGACGGCCCGTCCTTGATGATCCGGAGATCGTCCGGGGAGAAGAACACAATATGCAATAGTCCCACCAGCTGCGACGCCTTCTTCAGCTTCTGGCCGTTGACGGCAATTCCCTTCGTCCGATTCCGCGACAGATGCATATTGACGGTGTAATCGATTCCGCCCTTCATGATGACAGAGCGGATGTGCGCCTCCTCCTGCCCGAACCGGATCAGATCGCGGTCGCGCTGTCCGCGGTACGATTTGCAGATGGACAGCATATAGAGCGCCTCGAGAATGTTGGTCTTTCCCTGCGCATTGTCTCCGTACAGAATATTCGTCCCCTCGGAGAATTCCGTCTTCAGAGACTCGTAATTTCTGAAATTGGAGAGCTCGAGCGACTGAATATACATATTTCCTCAGATTTCTGTTCTTTACTCCGCAGGTCTTTTGACCGGCGAGGCGACAGTGAATTCCTTCCCGTCAAAACTGATCCTGTCGCCGTCATAGAGCTTCCTGCCGCGGCGAAGCTCCGTCTCTCCGTTGACGAGGACCCTGCCGTCCTCAATCTGTGCCTTTGCCTCCGCGCCGGTTTCAACAAGGCCGGCGAGCTTCATCGCCTGCCCCAGCTTGATAAATGCGTCACGAATTGTGACAGTCTGCATACAGATCCCCCGTGCCGCGCACTGTGCGGCACCCGCGTTAAAACGCACACAGCGGTTTCAAAATCAGCCAATTTGCTGAAGATCAGAAAGTGGCGGCTCAGGTTCCTTTCGGCCATTCATCTGTAAGCCATTTATGACGGCTCATGTTCCCTTCTGCCATTCGTCTTCAGACCATTTGTCCTGGCTCAGTCAACGGTCGTGAAGTTGACCGGCAGCACCACGTAATTGTAGTTTTCTCCGGCATCGCGGATGAAGCACGGTGCCTTCGGATTGACAAAATAGATGTCTACTTCCTCGTCCTCGATGGCGCGCAGCGCGTCAACCAGGAACTTCGGATTGAACCCGATCATCATATCGCGGCCCGTTCTGGTGCACTCCACCACCTCGTCCATGCTGCCGAGCGTCGTGCGGATTTTGATCTCGACGTTCCCCTCAGAGAGAGAAAGAATGATCGGCTTCTTGTCCCCCTCCTTCACCAGCAGCGTGGCGCGGTCAATGCAGTCGAGGATCTCCCTGCGGTTTACCGTGATTTTGGTCTCATAATCGCTGGACAGCATCTGCTCGATCCGGAAATATTCCCCGTCAATCAGGCGGGACACCACCGTCGTCGAATCAAACTCAAAGAGCACATGCTTCGGCGTAAAGAAAATGCTGACCTGCTTCTCCATGTCTCCGCCGAGAATCTTGGAGATGTCGCTCATGGTCTTTCCCGGAATGACGACACGGCGATTGTTGTAGGAGCCGTTCAGCTCCACCCGGCGGATCGAGATGCGGTGTCCGTCCAGGGAGACCAGCTTCAGGAAGCCGTCCTGTATCTCCAGAAGCTCGCCGGTCATCATCTTGTTGCTGTCGTTGTCAGAGATGGAAAAGATCGTCTTGTTGATGAGATCACGCAGGGTGTATTCGGAGACATTGATGCCGTCCACCTTGTCAATCTCCGGGAGTCTGGTGAAGTCTCTGCCGTCGCGTCCCGGTATCGTAAATCTGGCCTTGCCGCAGCGGATGCCGATGGTCTCGCCCACCACATTGAGATGAACCTCCTCCTCCGGAAGCTTCCTCACAATGGCGGAAAAAATAGCGGCGTCCACGGCAATCATTCCCTTCTCCTCCATCATGCCGGGAATGACAGTCTCGATGCCGAGCTCCATATCGTTGCCGAGGAGCCGGATGTCCTGTCCTCTGGCATCGATCAGGATGCACTCGAGAATGGTCATGGTCGATTTGGTCGAAACAGCCTTGCTGACAATACTGATCGCATTGGTAAGATCTGATTTGGTAACTGTGATTTTCATGAGAGACTTCTCCAAACCGCGGGAGAGGTTCTGATTCTGACCTGTTATCGTCCCGCGGGAAAAATACGTTGTGAGGAATGCACTGTCCACAGAGGGGAAGAGAAGGATGCCTGCCCGGGCTCCCTTCTTTACCAGGAGAAGAGAGGAAATAGATAAGACAGCAGTACTCGTATCAGGCGCTGTGGATTTGTGCTTAACCTTGTTTATTATAGCTTTTTACGCGCTTTTTTACAACCAGAGCGGCGTGGACATACGATATCCGGTCCGGGACAGCCTGTGCAAAATAAGAGGCATTACGGGCCGAATTTGACCCTCTCCCGCGGCCCGGTCCCTGCCCGCTGTGGATTTAGTTGATAAGATTGAGCTTTTTCAGAATGCTGTCCACATTCGATTTCAGCTCATCGTTTGTGCGGAGGTCCTCCTTGATTTTGTCCGCGCCGTGCATGACGGTGGTGTGATCCTTCCCGCCGAGCTCCTTCCCGATCCGGTCAAGGGTCAGGCCGGTGTATTCGCGCAGAATATACATGCAGACCTGGCGCGGCACAACAAATTCGCTGCTCCGCTTCCGGCCTGTGATGTCGCCCGGGCGGACGCCGAAGTGATCGCAGACGGTGCCGAGGATCATCTCCGGCGTCGCGGTGGCGTTATTATCCGGATAGATGATGTCCTTCAGCGCTTCTCTGGCATTCTCCAGATTGATATCGACATTGTTCAGGCGGGAATAGGCGATAATTTTATTGTAAGCTCCCTCCAGCTCCCGGATATTGGACTTGATGTTGGCTGCGATATATTCCAGGATGCTGCCGTCCACCTTCCGCATGGAGTTCTCCGCGTAGCTCCGAAGGATCGCCATGCGGGTCTCGTAGTCCGGCGGCTGAATATCCGCAATCAGACCCCATTCGAACCGGGAGCGGAAGCGTTCGTCGAGCGTCTCCATTTCCCGCGGCGGCCGGTCGGACGACAGCACGATCTGCTTGCCGGCGGAATGGAGCTCATTGAAGGTATGGAAAAACTCCTCCTGCGTTGCATCCTTTCCTATTATAAATTGGATATCGTCGATCAGCAGAACGTCCACCTTCCTATATTTATCGCGCAGCCTGGACATGGAAGAGGCCGTCTTGGAACGGATGCATTCAATCACCTCGTTGGTGAACTGCTCGCTGGTGACATAGAGAACCTTCTTTCCGGGATCGTGTCACATAGTGCCCGATCGAATGCATGAGGTGCGTCTTGCCGAGACCGGCGCCGCCGTAGATAAACAGCGGATTGTAGGCCTCTCCCGGAGATTCCGCCACGGCGACACAGGCGGAATGCGCGAACTGATTGGTTTTGCCCACGACAAAGGTATCAAAGGTATAGCGGGGATTCAGATTCGACGCCTCCGCGGCGCTTCTGGTTTCCTGTGCCGCACCATCTCCTTCTGCATCCTCCGGCTTATCCTGCTTCTCCTCTCCTCCTTCTCCAGAATGAAAGTCACAGAATAATCCTGCCCCATGGTTTCCGAGATGATCACCTCGAAGAACTTGGTGTACCGCTCGGAGATATAGCGCAGCATCTGGCTCTGATCGGAGTGAATCTGAATCGTGACGATGTGATCCTTCACGGAATACACCGTCAGCGGTTCAATCCAGGTGCGGTAGGAAATCCCGGAAATCGCAAATTCCTGCTGCAGATTCTGCCGGATTTCGTCCCATTTCGATATGATGATCTGTTCGTCGTTGTTTTCCGCCATTGTAAAAACCTCTGTTAGTTTGATTTGCGGTGCAGAAGAACCAGCTGTTCAGCCCCCGCATCCCGCGAAGCTTCGCCTTGCGGGATGCGGGAGTTCAGAGCGCCTGCGGCGCTTTGACATATGCCGGAAATATTTGCAAAATAGCGTATTTTGCGGATATTTCCGGCATGTGCTGAGCAGCTACAAAGATGCGGCATGCTGGTCAAACGCTCATCATGCCGCATCTAATAGCCCCTTCCGGGACGCAGATAGATTTTTCACGGTCTGTCCGATTGCTTTCCTACTATAAAACAAATCTATTCTTTGTTCAAACCGGCCGGCGATAGCCCGTCCGATTGTCAAAATGTATCCTGAAATGAGATTGGGTATTTTGTGGATAAGTTTACGGACATTATCTACCCTGTTTTGGGAGGCAAAAAATAGACAGATGCGGACTTTGATCAAAGCAGAACATAGATTCGGACATGGTTATCCACTTTTTATCCACAAATTGTGGATAGTACAAAATTCAAATTTCCGGATTATACACCTTATCCACCACTAAATGTTGGATAAAAATATTTCAAAATTCAATATCTTGAAAGCATGAAAAATGGCGCAGATGCGCCATTTTCAGGACATTTTTCTTGACGCCTCCCGGTGCTTTGGTTATAATGAGAACGCTGTTTCCCACACAGAGCAGCTGAACTTGACGAATGACCGCGGTGTATTTCATCTGAGGGTAAGAACGGAATAGCCGGGTTTTGATAAGGAGGTGTACCCATGTCCCAGTCCAGAATGACGTATCAGCCGAAGAAGAGACAGCGCTCCAAGGTTCACGGATTCAGAGCGAGAATGTCGACTCCGGGCGGAAGAAAGGTTTTGGCAGCGAGAAGACTCAAAGGCAGAAAAAAGATCGCTGTCTGACAGAGATTAGCACGAGGCCGCTGAAAAGCGGCCTTTCTTCTTATTTATAGTAACG
>ONQW01000180.1 GCA_900320025.1 uncultured Lachnospiraceae bacterium | reverse complement strand
TTACAATCGTGAGGGTGATATTATCCGCAACGATGAGATGAGCATTCTTCGCTCATTTCCGAACGTCATTCTCTCTCCGCACACCGCGTTCTATACCGATGACGCGGTGGAGTCCATGGTAAATGGAATCTTCGAAAGTGTCAGCTGCTGGGCAAGAGGGGTTGAGAACCCGCACGAGGTGCACTGAACACGAAGAAATAAGTACGCGCAAGGCTTGAGGAGGATGAATATGGAATTCAGCAGGACAGTGCAGCGGTTTGGAGATGAGATCTTCGCGGCTCTCAATGAGAAGAAGATCGCGCTGGAAAAGCAGGGAAAGACGATCTACAACATGAGTGTCGGTACACCGGATTTTGAGACGCCGGAGCACATTAAAAGAGCGCTGATTGAGGCGGCAAAAAATCAGGACAGCTGGAAGTATGCGCTGCGCGATTCGGACAGGCTTGTCGAGGCTGTCATCTCCTATTATCAGAAACGCTTCGGCGTCACACTCCGTCCGGATCAGATCCAGAGCTGCAACGGGACACAGGAAGGCATGGGTCATATCGGGATGGTACTGGCGAACGAGGGTGATACGGTTCTTCTCCCGACGCCGTGCTATCCGGTCTTCATCACCAGCGTGAAGATGGCGGGAGCAGAACCCTGGTATTATCCGATGACCGCTGAGAATGGGTTTCTGCCACGTGTGAGTGATATTCCGGAGGATGTCGCCTGCCGGGCAAAATACATGGTCGTGTCGCTTCCGTCCAACCCGATGGGCTCGGTCGGGACACCGGAGGTTTATGAGGAGATCATTGCCTTTGCGAAAAAGTATGATATTCTGATTGTCCATGACAATGCATACAGTGATATTATCTTCGATGGCGTGGAGGGGAGAAGCTTTCTCAGCTATCCCGGTGCGATGGATGTCGGCGTTGAGTTCTTCTCTCTGTCGAAGAGCTTTAATCTGACGGGTGCAAGAATCAGTTTTCTTGTGGGACGCAGTGATGTCGTGCAGGCTTACAAGAAGCTGCACACGCAGATTGACTTTGGTATGTTTCTGCCGGTTCAGGAAGCGGCGATCGCAGCGCTGACCGGCCCGCTGGATTCTGTGAAGGAGCAGTGCCGGAAGTACCAGGAGAGAAGGGATGCGCTCTGCGGCGGGTTCCGTTCCATCGGCTGGGATATGGTTGACAGCCATGGCAGCATGTTTGTCTGGGCGCCGATCCCGAAGCAGTATCAAAGCAGGAATTCGATGGCATTCTGCCTGGATCTGATTGAGAAAAGCGGCGTCATCTGCACGCCAGGCTCCAGTTTTGGACCGCTGGGGGAGGGGTATGTGCGTTTTGCGCTTGTGCTTCCGCTCGATAAGATACGTGAGGCAGTGGAGTCAGTCAAAAAGTCTGGGATCTTGGGGTGAAAACAAAACTATTTTCGACAAAATGTCACATTTCATGTAATTTGTGGCTTGACGCTCCGGAAGGCGAGTGTTAGTATTTTCATATTCCGTAAAAGAACGGAGAAGGATGGGTCTCGTGAGACTTTGCGAGGAGGCAAAGTTCTGCGGGACTTTTTTACACTGATCAGGCCAGGTGTCTGAAAAAGCGTGATGCCGGTTTGTGAAAACCGGAAGCAGAGGAGGACCAGGATGAGGAGAAAAGTTGTTTCGGTAGTACTTTCAGCAGCGATGCTGGTTTCTATGGCAAGTGCCTTAACAGCATTCGGAGGAGAGACGGAGGCAGTCTCCGGAACAGAAGCCGGTACAGAGGCCTTCACGGAGAGCCCGGACGGCTCTGGTCTGATCAAGGATGGTGTGTTCTCCATTGCAAACGAGTGCGGCTACGCGCCGTACAACTGGTCGCAGCCGGATGATTCGAATGATTCGGTTCCGATCGAGGATACCAGCGAGTATTCAAACGGCTACGATGTCATGATCGCGAAGAAGATCTGTGATGCATATGGCTGGAAGCTGAAGGTCAACCGTCTGGACTGGGATTCTCTGATTCCTGCGGTGCAGTCCGGCCAGGTCGACGCAATCATCGCAGGTCAGTCGATGACAGCAGAGCGCGCCAAGCAGGTGGATTTCGCGGGACCGTACCTGTATGCGACGATTGTAGTTGTCACAAAGAAGGACTCGAAGTTCGCGGGAGCGAAGGGCATCTCCGATCTTTCCGGAGGGAAGTGTACTTCCCAGATGGGAACGATCTGGTATGATACCTGCCTCCCGCAGATCGAGGGAGCCGATGTTCAGGAGGCGGCGGAGTCCGCGCCGGCTATGCTGATGGCACTGGAGACAGGCGCGGTGGATTATGTCTGCACGGATATGCCGACGGCGCAGGGTGCAGTGGCGGCTTATCCGGATATGACGATCCTTGACTTCTCCGGTTCGGATGATGACTTCAAGGTATCGGACGAGGATGTCAACATCGGAATCTCTGTCAAGAAGGGCAACACAGCGCTCAAGAGCGAGATCGACGCGGTGCTGAATACCATGGACAAGAAGGATTTTGATGATATCATGGCTGACGCCATCAAGATTCAGCCGATCACGAACAACTGAGAGATCGGAATGGCGCCGTTGAGGTATAAAAATCGCAGCAGTCGTGCGGGCAGAGCCCGCAGCACCGGAAGACGCCGCGCGGCCGGATACAAGAGCAGGATGGGAAGATGGAACAGTTTGTAAAATTGGGAAGTGATATGGCGTCCCTTTGGTCAAAATATGGCGGGACGTATATGGGCGGTATCTGGCGGACGCTGGTTCTGGCGTCGGTCGGGACCGCGATCGGGTGCCTGATCGGCTTTCTGTGCGGTATCGTGCAGACGATCCCGGTCAGCCGGAATGATTCAGTGGTCAAGAAGGTGCTCCTGAGGATCGTGCAGGTAATTCTGCGGATCTATGTGGAAGTGTTCCGGGGGACACCGATGATCCTCCAGGCTGTATTCATCTTCTATGGCCTTCCGTACTTTACCAACAATTCGATTCAGTTCGATGGAAAATGGCTGGTTTCCATCCTTGTCGTATCGATTAACACAGGTGCCTACATGACCGAGTCGATGCGCGGCGGGATCATATCGGTCGACCCGGGGCAGACCGAGGGGGCCATGGCCATCGGCATGACGCATTTCCAGACGATGACATCTGTTGTTCTGCCGCAGGCCATCCGCAACATCATGCCGCAGATCGGAAACAACTTCATCAT
>ONQW01000160.1 GCA_900320025.1 uncultured Lachnospiraceae bacterium | reverse complement strand
GAGAATCGCTTCCTGATAGGGAATGACTACCTCCGTGACCAGCTTCTGCCTGGATGCCCAGAACGCATCTGTGATGGTGATATTTTTTAAATCCATTTCTTGTTCCATGTTACCCTCCTGACCTGTCCCCTGTTGTGTGAACCGCGCAATGTGAGCCGGCATATCGTTTAAGACCTGCAGCTTCGCATGCAATCACCAGTATACCGGATGGGCAGAGAAGCGCAATCAAAAGCATGGGAAGCGCAGCAGGCTGTAAGCATGGGAAGTGAGCAGGCAGAACAGGGAGGGGGGACCGCAGGTTTCACTGTGTTCAGGATTGTAATCGGTCATGCCGGACTCTAAAATGGAGCTGTATTTTGAGTGAATTTGAGCAGAAGGAGAGGAGATCCTGATGAAAATATTTTTCTACACGCTCCGGGAATTTGATGAGCTGGCCTGCGCGAAGGAATGCAGCGCGAAGACTGGCATTGCCTTTGATTACACCACGGCCTATCCGAACGCGGAGAACGCCGCGCTCGCCCGGGGATGTGAAGCAATTTCCACGACACCGTGCGACATGTCCGCGCCGATGCTGGAGCGATTTGCCTCCATCGGCGTGAAATACCTGCTCTGCCGTTCCATCGGCTACGATCATGTTGACCTCGGAAAGGCCCGCGAACTCGGCATGCGGGTCTCGAATGTCAGCTATCCGCCGTCCGGCGTCGCCAACTATGCCATCATGCTGATGCTCATGCTGCAGCGCCGCGTCGTCCCCATCCTCGACCGTGCGAGGCTCCAGGACTACTCGCTGCGCGGCAAAATCGGCGCGGACATCAGCTTCGAGACGGTGGGCGTCATCGGTACCGGTCATATCGGCACCACTGTCATTCAGCATCTGTCGGGTTTTGGCTGCAAAATTCTCTGTTACGACCCCTACCGGAATCCGGAGGCGGAAAAGTACGCGGAGTATGTTCCGCTGGAGGAGCTGTTTGCCCGCGCGGATGTGATCACTCTGCACACCAACGCGACGGAGCAGAACTATCACCTGCTGAACCGCGAGGCGTTCGCCAGGATGAAGGACGGCGCACTGATTGTCAACACCGCCCGCGGCAAGCTGATCGACACCGACGCCCTGGTGGAAGCGCTTGAGAGCGGCAAAATCGGCGGTGCGGCGCTCGATGTGCTTGAAAAGGAGGACGGGCTTTATTATTACAACCGCATCGGCGATGTGATCGCAAACCGCGATATGGCGCTGCTGCGCTCTTTCCCGAACGTGATCCTGAGTCCGCACACGGCCTTCTACACGGAGCAGGCGGTCTCCCATATGGTCGGCAGCTGCTTTGAAGCGGCGCAGGCCTTCGACAAAGGGGAGGAGTCGGGGCATGAGGTGAAGATCAGAGTGTGACACAGAGGATTGAAGTAAAGATCAGAGTGTGACACAGGGGATAAGAAAGTCGCAGGAATGCGGCAGAGAGCGTGGAAGCCGTAATAACACGGCAACACGCACGGGAGCTGTAATGATGCAGCGGAGAGAATGGAAGCCGCAGGAACGCGGCGGGGGAGTGACATGGAGAAAATCTGGAGGGTACTGTCGGTGCTGCCGCTCGAGCAGCGGCACAGGGAATATCTGCAGCAGGCTGCCGGCGGCGAGACAGCCTGCACGTTCCGATGGAAAAGCTACACGTCGGTGACGCCGGAGGATGTCGCCTGGGCGGATGTGATTCTGGGAAATGTCCCGCCGGCGCTGGTGGCGGAGTACGCGGGAGCGGGCGCGGAGAAGAGTCATCTCTGCTGGATGCAGCTGAATTCCGCCGGCGCGGATGCGTATGCCAGGCCAGAGGTGCTGCGGCCGGACACGATTCTCACCTGCAGCAAGGGGGCCTATGGTGTCAGCGTCTCGGAGCATATGCTGACGATGACCTTCTGCCTGATCCGCAGGATGGATCAGTACCTGCGGCAGCAGGTGCGCCATGAATGGAAAACGGCGGGGGAGGTCACCAGTCTGCAGGGATCGGTGGTTCTGGTCCTCGGCCTGGGAGACATCGGCGGCCGGTATGCCCGGATGTGCCATGCGCTCGGTGCACGCGTCATCGGCGTCAGGCGGTCGGTCCGGGGAGAACGGCCCGACTGGCTCGAGGAGGAGCACGCGATGGAGGATCTGGACGAGCTGCTCCCGCGGGCGGATATTGTTGCCATGATCCTGCCCGGCGGGCCGGCTACGGAGCATGTGATGGATGAGCGGCGGCTCCGTCTGATGAAGCCGGGTGCCTTTCTCATCAATGACGGGCGCGGGAATGCCATCGACCCTGCAGCCTTGAAGAAGGTGCTGCTCGAGGGCCATCTCGGAGGAGTGGCGCTGGATGTCACGGAGCCGGAGCCGCTCCCGGTAGACGACGCGCTCTGGGACATGGAACGGGTGATCATCACACCGCACATCGCCGGTCAGTTTCTGCTCGCCGAAACCTTTGAGAATGTCGTCCGGATTGCGGGGGAGAATCTCCGCGCCTTTGTCAGCGGCGCGCCGCTCCAGCATGTCGTAGACCGGAAAGCCGGATACTAGGACAGAAAAGAACGGACCTGTGCAGGGCATATCGCTGTCTGCGCTGTGTGATGGGCAGGCCACTGCCGGAAGAGCCGTATTCCGGGAAAAGCGGCCGGAGGGAAAACATGAAATTTCATGTCGTTGTCAACCCGGCGGGCGCCTCAGGGCGCACCGGCCGTGAATGGCACAGAATTGAGCCGGTTTTTCAGGCGGGCGGCATATCTTATGATGTGCACTACTCCTCGCCCGCGCACGGGATCGGTGCGATCTGTGCGGAGATTGAGAAAGAGGAGAACGGAGCGACGCCCGTGAACCTTGTCGTCTGTGGCGGGGACGGTTCGCTGAATGAGGCGGTGAACGGCGTGCAGCACCCGGAGCATTTCCGGTTCGGCCTGATTCCCTGCGGCTCCGGCAATGATTTTGCAAGAGATCTGGGCATTATCAAGCAGCCGTTAGAGAAGACCGCCCGCACGATTCTGGAGGGAAGCGTGCGCCATGTGTTCGACATCGGGGAACTGGAATATGCGGATGATCATACGGTGCGGCGCTTCAACGTGAGCTGCGGGATCGGTTTTGACGCGGCGATCTGTGCGCTCGCCGGGCGGTCCCGGTATAAGAATCTGCTGAATCGGATTCATCTCGGCAATCTGATCTATATCAGCTCAGCGTTCCGGGTGATCCGGGAACAGCGCTGCCTGCCGGTGACCGTGACGGCGGACGGGAAATCCTGTCAGTTTGACCACCTGCTCTTTGTCTGCGGGATGAATCACCGGTTCGAGGGCGGCGGTTATCAGTTCGCGCCGGACGCGGATGCCACGGACGGCGTGCTGGATCTCTGCCTTGCCAACCCGGCGCACAATGCGGACTTTTATAAGGTTTTTCCGTCGGTGCCGGGCGGCACTCACTACGAGAAATGGCCGACGATCATGTATCCGATCCGCGGGCGGGAGATCAGCGTGCAGACCTCTATTCCGCTGTGGGTGCACACGGACGGCGAGGTGGCGCGGAAGGCGGATCATATTCTGATCCGCGTGGCGAAGGAAAAGCTGGCAATTTTGAATTTATAGCACGGTACGGGAGCAGGAGCGCGGGGCTGACAGCCGGGAAAGGGCAGGGACATGATTT
>ONQW01000176.1 GCA_900320025.1 uncultured Lachnospiraceae bacterium | reverse complement strand
GTCCGCGATCTCGGCGCGGATCCGCTGCACGAGGAGTCCGATTTCCGTCCGCCGGTCCTCCGAGGGAATGACCGTCACCCTGCCGGAGCAGCTTCTCGCTCCCACGAACTCCTTCTCAAATCGCTTCCTGTTATCCGTGATCAGTGCGCCGGCCTGCCGGATGATCTCGCTGCCGGACCGGTAATTGATGCTCATCCGGATCACTGCCGCGTTCGGATAGTCCTTCCGGAACTCCAGCATGATCTCCGGCCGCGCGCCGCGGAATCCGTAGATGGACTGATCATCGTCCCCCACGACCGCCAGATTCCCGTCCGGACCCGCGATCGCGTAGAGAATATCCCGCTGCACGGAATTGGTGTCCTGATACTCGTCCACCTGGATGTAATGATATCGGTTCCGCAGAAATGACCGGACCCTCCCGTCGCGCTGCAGCAGATCCGCGCACAGAAGCAGCATGTCATCATAGTCGATCCGGTGCGTCTCCTCCCGGAACTGATCATAGGCAGCCGCAAGCGCGCGGTACAGCCGGAGATCATCCGTGCATTTCGGCAGGAACTGCTCCGCCGGAATCCGATTATTTCGCATAACTGTGAGATCCGTTAGAAAATCAGTGACAAACTCCTCCTTGTCGTTGATCGACCGGTTTCGCCGCACCTGATCCCGCAGAAACTCTCTGATCTCCGATTCCGACAAAATCTGGTCCGGCGTGATGCCCTGGAATTTCCGCAGCGTCGCATTGCACAGCGCGTGAATCGTGGAGAACGTCACCCCGCCGGACGCGCCGTAGTCTGCGCTGTACTGCTCCCGCATGTGAACCGCGGCGGCCCGCGTGAACGTCACCATCAGAATCTGCCCGCCGTCGATCCCAAGATCCGCTGTCATATGGTGAATCCGGCGGAGAAGCGTCGTGGTCTTGCCGCTCCCGGGACAGGCGATCAGGATCATCTGTCCATCAATTTTATTGACCGCCTCATCCTGCGCGGCGTTCCGAAGCTGCTCTGTCATGGAAACCTCCGGAGATATCTGTATCAATAATTAAAATTCAATATCACGCAAAAGCCGCCACTTTTTCAAGTGACGGCTGCCATCTGTCTGCCATAGGGCTGCACACATATTGTACATATTGCCTATCTGTGCATTTTGTGCTGGCGCTCGCCAGCGCGGATATGAAAACGACCGTGCTCTCAGCCGTGAAGACCTCTCGTCTGACGGTCCATGTCCTCCACGACAATGTCGTAGATCTCCCCGAGAGAGCGGCAGTACTCGAGCACCAGCCATGGCTCGTTCGTGTGGAAATGCAGCTTGAGCGTCGCCTTTTCCCCGAACGGATCGGATCCCGTGTCGCCCGCCACGATCAGGCTGTCTCCCTGAAATGTCGCAATAATATGATCCCTTACCTCATCCACCAGATCGTCGCAGGCATCGTCGTCCAGCCCGTACTTATCCAGAAGAAGCTGCGTGTCATATCGGAATTCCAGCATAGTAACCTCCCTGTGTGCTCAGGATAAAATCATACAGCAAGGATTATACCCGCTGCAGATAGAGGCGTCAAACACCGGACCCTCTCATGCCCTCCCTGGATTCTCTCAAGCTATCTCTGGCCTGTTTAAAAGTCGATCAGAATAGTTCTGTCCTATCCATTAGGCTGCGCCGTAATCCGCCGGCATGAGGCAAAGAAGTTATCCACCGCAATCCTGTATCCGGTGAGCGAGTTTGTCTTGAGGATGTCGCGGAGCGCGCGCTCCGCGGTCTGTCTGCTTCCATCCTTCCCGACAAAGCCGGAGCCAAGATAGGTCCATATTTCCTTCATTTTATGGAGAACATTGAGATCACCGCCGCTGATTGCGGTGCGGTAATTCTGAACCAGCGCATCGGTGAAGGAACGGCATTCTGCTTCCGTCAGCGCAGGTCCGCCCTGAAGTTCCCGGAATAAGGCCGGATCGGCAAGAAGACCGCGCCCGATCATGATGCCCTTCATCTGCGGGTAGCGGTCTGCGGGAAATTCCCGCATCAAGGCGCGGCAGTCCTCCGCGCTGTGAAGATCGCCGTTATAGCAGACCGGATGCACGCTTTCCTCAAGCATTTTCTGAAAGACATCCCGGTGCGGCGTGCCCTTGTAGTATTCCTTCCGCGTGCGGGGATGAATGATCACCTCCGAGAGAGGATAGCGGTTATAGATCCGGAGCAGCCCTTCTGCCTCGGAAGGATTGTGGTACCCGATTCTTGTTTTGACAGAAATGCAGACGTGCGAGTTCTGCTTCTGAAGCAGGGCGAAGGTTTCGTCGAAAAAGCGGTCCAGCGCATCCGGATTTTCCAGAAAACCCGAACCCTTCTTCCGGTTCACCACCTGAGAAGCCGGACAGCCCAGATTCAGATCAGTCTCCTGATACCCCCGCTCTTCGAGATAGCGGATCGCCCAGACAAACTCGTCCGCCCGTTTCGTCATGATCTGCGGCACAAGCGTGATTCCCTGATTATGCTCCGGCGCGATCTCTGCCTTCTCCCGGCTCTGAAAGGACAGGTTCTGATTTGCGGAAAGAAATGGCGTATAGTATCGCGCGGCGCCGCCGAAAAAGGTATGATGGAGTTGTCTGAAATACCAGGTGGTCAGCCCCTCCATCGGGGCAAATTCATACAGCATGATAGGATCCTTCCTGAAGCTGGCACCAATGTCCCGACATGAAAACGGGCATCCGGACATTTCCTTCGCCTGTATCGCGCGAAATACGATATAGGTGTGAAAATGATTGATAACAATACCGGTGCAGCACACCGGAAGGATTGTACCATGGAAAAGGAGAGAACACAGGATGTTTACAGGAAGTTTTACCGGAACGGAAAAGCTTGCGGCGGCAAAATGGGATGATGCGGCGATGATCACCAGTCTCACCTGGCCGGCAGGACCAGTCGATGTGGTCATGGATACGGACACTTTCAATGAGATTGACGACCAGTTTGCGCTCTCCTATCTTGTCAGATCGGGCCGCGCCGTTTTTCAATGAAAACTCCGTCTCGCCGAGAGATGGAATGGAAAAGAGCTATGAAGAGATTCTGAGAATCCTGACCCTGTTGGGAAGAGAGGATCTGAAACAGGTCGTCCGGAAGGGCGCGCCGGGATATCTGCCGGCCGACGATGTTCCGGTGGAGTCGGAGGCAGTGCGTCATCTCCTCGCGCTTTCAGAAAACTACACCAGGGAACACCCGCTCTACGTGATCGGAACGGCCGTGATCACGGATATCGCGTCGGCCATTCTTCTCGATCCGACCATCACACAGCGGATTGTCGTGGTGTGGCTCGGCGGGCATGCCCGCCACTGGCCGGACGCGGCGGAATTCAACATGTTTCAGGATATTGCCGGAGCGCGGGTAGTATTCGGAAGCGGCGTTCCGCTCGTCCAATTGCCCTGTATGGGCGTCGTCTCCTCACTCACTGTGTCCGAGCCGGAGCTCGAGGCACAGCTGCGGGGAAAGAATGCGCTCTGCGACTATCTCTGCGACGTGACGGAGGCGGCTGCGCGGAGAAGCGGTGCCGGCAGCGCATGGACCAGAATCATCTGGGACGTCTCCGCGGTAGCATGGCTGATCGATCCCTCCTTTGAGGAGAGCCGGATCGTGCGCGCGCCGCTCATGGAAGATGACGGACACTACGCATGGGACGACCGGATGCCGTTCATGCGGTATGTCTACTATGTGTACCGTGACCGCATTTTCGAGGATATGTTCCGGAAACTGACGCGGTGAGAAGCATCAGCCTCTCGCCGGCCTGACCGGATGTTTCATGTCTGTGTAGTCCGCCTCGCCGTGTTTCTCATAGAGGAGCTTCAGGAGAATCGGCGTGACGATAGAGCTGATGATGATCAGCAGAATGACAGAGGTGAAATATTTTGACGCGAGCATGCCATCAGACAGGCCCTTCTGTGCGACAATCAGCGCCACCTCGCCGCGGGTCATCATGCCGACGCCGACCTTGAGGCTGTCCTCGCCGGTGAAGCCGAGGCATTTCGCCGTGACACCGCAGCCGATCACCTTCCCGATCAGTGCCACCGCGACAAAGGCAAGCGAGAACCAGAGGATATTCAGATTCATATCCCGGACATCCGTCTGCAGGCCGATGGACGCGAAGAAGATCGGACCGAACAGCATATAGCTGTTGATATCCATCTTGCGGGCAATGTATTCGTGATCATCCGTGGAGCAGAGAATAACACCGGCGATATAGGCTCCGGTGATATCGGCCACGCCGAAATATTTCTCCGCGATGTAGGACATCGTGAAGCAGATGGCAAGTCCGATGATCGGAATCCGTCTGGTGTGCGGCCATCTCTGATCCATCCTCTCGAACACCTTGTAGATGACAAACCCGACGCCGATGGCAAAGACGAAGAAGAGGGCCGTCTTGAGTGCAACAGACCCCAGATTCTCCGAAGGATCCTTCAGACCGAGCACCATGGTCAGCACCAGGATACCGATGACATCATCGATGATGGCGGCACTGACAATGGTCGTCCCGACAAAGCCGCTCAGCTTGCCGAGCTCCCGGAGCGCCTGCACGGTGATACTGACCGAGGTCGCCGTCATGATACAGCCGATCATAATGGCATTGTCAAATTCATTGGTGCCGAAGGGTGCAAACCCGTAGAATCCCATGTAAAGCAATGTGCCGAGAACAAGGGGAACAATGACGCCGTTGGTTGCGACCAGTGTCGCCTTCACTCCGGTTTTCTTCAGATCTCCGAGGCTCGTCTCAAGGCCGGCGCCGAACATCAGCAGGATCACACCGATCTCAGCCATTCCCTTGATAAAGTCCGTGTCCTGCACCAGATTGAGGACTGAGGGTCCGATCAGCAGACCCGCGATAATCTCACCGGCGACCTGCGGCGCATGCAGCTTTCGGGCAACCAGCCCCATGATCTTGGCCGAGATAATGATGATCGCCAGCGATCGAAGCAAATCCAACGTATCCATTTTTCCGTCCTTTCTCCGCGGAAGCGGAATCCCCTCATCTATATACAAACGTCCCTAACTGTAGTGCAAATTGAAATCTGTTGCAAGATTGACAGACCTCTTCGAAACCGGACCGTCTGCCCGCCGGAATGATCCGGCAGGACTGTTCGCCGGATTATCCGGGCAGGAACGCCGGGGGGTTCCGCCCGCCCTGCAGGCAGAAAGCAGCCCGGGAGCTGTTTCCGCTCCCGGGCTGCCGGCAGACCAATCCTGGCTCATACCCATGCCACATTCCCTGCAGCACTTATCTCAGTTGTCGTCCTGATCCGACGAATCCTTTTTCTCCTCTGAGAAATCATCCTCCGAAAATTCCTCTTCGTCCTCTGTATCCTCTGAGAAGTTATCCTCCGAAGATGTGTCCTCTTCAGAGACGTCTTCCTCCTCCGACTCTCCCGGAATCTCTCCGGAGCGGACCTTCGCGATCTGCGCGACCTTCGCGCCCTCGTCGAGACGAATCAGCCGGACGCCGGAGGTGATTCTGCCGAGATCCCGGAGCTCATCCATCCGAATCTGAATAATGACGCCCTCGGTCGTGATCATCATGATCTCGTCATCGTCGCTCACGGCCTTGACTCCCATGAGCGGGCCGGTCTTGTCCGTGACCCGGTAGCATTTCGTGCCGTATCCGCCGCGGTTCTGATGGCGGAATTCCTGCATGGACGTCCGCTTGCCCATGCCATTCTCGGACACCACCAGCAGAGAATCTCCCTGCGTATCGAGCTGCATGCCGACCACCTCGTCGCCCTCGCGCAGCGCGATGCCGCGGACACCCATGGAGCTTCTTCCGGTTTCACGCAGATCCGTCTCGTCAAAACAGATGCTCATGCCCTGTTTTGTGACGATATAGATCTTGTTCGTGTTGTCCGTGAGCTTGACCTCTACCAGTTCATCGCCCTCGCGCATATTGATCGCGATGATTCCGTTCTTGTTGATATTGCGGAAATCATTGAGCGGCGTCTTCTTGACCGTGCCCTGCTTCGTGACGAAGAAGAGGTTCTTCCCCTCCTCCTCCGCGTCGAGCAGCGGGATGATGGCCTGAACCCGCTCGCCCGGTGCAAGGCGCAGAAGATTGATCGCCGCCGTGCCGCGCGCGGTCCTGCCCGCCTCCGGAATTTCGTAGGTCTTCAGGCGAAATGCCCTGCCCTGATTCGTGAAGAACATGATATAGGCGTGGGACGAGCACATCAGAAGGTCCGTGATCACATCGTTATC
>ONQW01000159.1 GCA_900320025.1 uncultured Lachnospiraceae bacterium | reverse complement strand
ACACGTTACTTCAATGTGGACGGCATGGAACCCTACGAACTTTCTATCCTGGGCTATGTTCAGAAAACGGGGAATCATGTGCTGTATCGGGCGACGCCGATCTTCATCGGGAACGAGCTCGAAGCAAGAGGGATACTCCTGGAAGCAGAGAGCGTTGAGGACGGCGGCAGGGGAATCCAGTTTAATGCGTTCATCTATAACGTGCAGCCGGGCGTCGTGATCGACTACGCGACCGGCGCGGTGGCTGTGGGGGACAGTCAGGCGGACAGGGCACTTGCCATTCAGAATTATGCTTCCACGGTACTGTATGACGAGTATGGGAATGTGTCTCAGATGCACTCGAAAGGGAAGGGCAACGCTGCGGGCGGTAATGGGCAGGCAGGTGCAGAAGCAGCTGCGGACAGCGCGGAGAATGGGAAGGAGATCACCTATGTAGTCAACACTAACACAGGAAAATTTCACCTTCCGGGCTGTTCCAGTGTCTCGCAGATGAAACAGAAGAACAGGCTGGATACGACGGAATCGAGGGATCAGCTGATTGCGGAGGGGTACAGCCCCTGCAAGAGATGCAACCCGTGAGTTGACTATAGACCACTACCCGTCAGAATCGGAGAACAGGATGAATCATTCAAACAACGCCGCAGAAGAATACCGCAGGATGACAGGAACGCCGATTCCAAAGCTGATCACGACACTGGCGCTTCCGACGATTGTCAGTATGCTGGTCACAAATATTTATAATACTGCAGACACGTATTTTGTCAGCCGGATCGGGACGAGCGCATCGGGCGCGGTCGGCATCGTATTTGCGCTGATGGCGCTGTATCAGGCGGTCGGGTTTATGTGCGGACATGGCTCCGGAAGCTTTATTTCAAGGCTTCTGGGGATGAAGGAGGATGACCGGGCAGTCACTTACGGGGCGACTGCGTTCTGGATGTCATTTCTGATCGGCGCGGCGATCTCAGCGGTCTGTTTTCTTCTGACGAATCCGCTGCTCCGGATGCTCGGCAGTACGGACACAATTTTGCCCTATGCAAGGCAGTATGCGTACTGGATATTTCTGTCCGGGCCATTTCTGACGACGAGCTGTACGATCAACAACCATCTGCGGTACGAGGGAAAGGCATTCTATGCTATGATCGGACTCACGGCAGGCGGGATTCTCAATATGGCCGGAGACCCGATTCTGATGTTCGGACTGGGGCTTGGAGTCAGCGGCGCAGGGCTGTCCACCTGCGTTTCGCAGGTGGTAAGCTTCCTGATTCTGCTGCACATGGTCACGAGCGGCAAAACGGTGGTGCACTATCGTCCGTCCCTTGCGGCGCGCACTTTTCAGGTGTACTGGAACATTGTGCGGGTGGGGTCTCCATCGCTCGCAAGGCAGCTTCTGGGCGCGCTCTCGACGGTCTTTCTGAACCGGCAGGCGAAGGTGTACGGCGACCCTGCCATCGCGGCGATGAGCATCGTGGGCAGAGTGACGTTTCTCGTTGGGGCGGTGGCCATCGGTATCGGACAGGGCATGCAGCCGGTGGCCTCGTTCAATTATGGCGCCCGGAAATATCAGCGGGTGCGGAGTTCGTGGCTGTTCACGGAGGTGGTCGGCACCGTTCTGCTGACTGTGCTGGGGATTGTCACGTTTCTTTTCGCGGAGCCGATCGTCGCCTGGTTCCGGAATGACCCGGAGGTGGTAGCAATCGGCGCCGCAGCGCTCCGGTGGGCATCGGTCTCATGTATTTTGCAGCAGACCTCTGTCAGTTCCAATATGCTGCTTCAGAGCACCGGGCAGAGCCGGCCTGCGCTGATTCTCGCCTCGCTCCGCTCAGGAATTTTCTTTATCCCGCTGGTGCTGATTCTCCCCATCTTTTTCGGAGTCAGAGGAATTGAGACTGCGCAGCCGGTCGCGGATATCTGCTCCGCGTTTGTGAGTCTCCCGGTTGCGCTGGCGTTTCTCCAATCGATGGGAAAGAAGGAGCAGATGGAATCACTGTGAAGACGGGAAAGAAGGAGCAGACGAAATCACTGTAGAGAGAAAAAATCACAGGGCGAATGGGTGGATTTCCTCTCAGAAGGCCCAAAATACGGCGGTCGGCGGCAGATTCCCAAGGATCATGCCGAGGGCGATGAGGGCCTGTGCCGGCAGGTAGGTTTCCATCACGCCGCGCCCGCTCCTGCGAAGCACGATCTGACAGGAGAGCAGGGTGTCGGAAATAATAAAGAAGAGGGAGCCGAGAAAAGTCGGGAGAAAGCGCATTCCACACGTGGCTGTCATCAGCAGGGAGCTGAAGCTCATGAGGAAAATGACGGCCATGTATACGCTGCAGCCGATGCGCAGTTCCCGCTTTGCGGCACGAAGTACCAGCCGTGCGGCGAGGAGAATATAGAGAATATAGCCGGCAAGTCCGGGGAGGATGACGGAGACAGGGATGCCGGTTCCTGACGCGGCGATCTGCATAAGAAAGGCAGCGGTATAGCACAGGTGACCGAGGAGAAAAGAGGACAGGCCGGGAAGGAAATACCGCTCCGCATTCAGGAGAAAGGTATCGCCGAGGAAACCGCCGAGGAGTCCGGCGGGGATGAGCCAGATGACGGATGCGCCGGCGGCAGAGGCGGTGCAGAGATAGGCGGCGAGCAGAACCGGGCAGAGCAGCGGTTTGGTGCGCCGGTGAAGCCGACTGACATCTCCTTCTCTCCGGAGTCCCGCAATATTGGCGGCAGACAGCGCAAGGTAAAGCAGCCAGAACAGGATCGCGATCATCGTCATTCCCCTCATCGTTATGTCCCTCCCCAGGCAAATGGCTGAATTTGGATTCTCACCCAAATCATACCATAATGCTGCGATTCAGCATCCCGAATCACCTCAAAATCTGAGGGGATGCATATATACTGTTCAGATTTCAAGAGCGTAAAATGGGAAAGTATTTCTGGAAACAGCAGTTTGATCTTCCGAAGGGCGCAGGATATGCCCCCTTCGGGCCGGAGCATGTCGCGACGCTGCTGGTGATCGCGGTGCTGATCACGGGCTGCACGATTCTCCTGATCCGGGCCGGGCGCGGCCGGCAGGAGCGGTTCATCCGGTGGTTCCCATGGATGATGGCGGGCATGGAGGCGTTCAAGGACCTCTATCTTGTCCGGGTCGGGCGCTTTTCAACAGGGTATCTGCCGCTTCATCTGTGCAGTCTCGGCGTCTTCGTCTTTCTCTTCTATTCCCGCAGCAGGTCGGCGCGCTGGCGGGCTTTCTGGAGCGAGATTGCGGTGTGCCTGATTCTGCCGGGTTCCGCAGCGGCGCTGCTGTTTCCGGACTGGATTCAGTATTACCCGGTATGGAACTTCATGAATCTGTACAGCGACACGTGGCACATGAATCTGATCCTTTTCCCGATCTTCCTTCTGTGTACAGGGCGGGCGCATCCGACAATCCGGCACATGCCGTGGTGCATTATGTTTCTGACAGCCGCGGCGGTGCCAATTGGATTTTTCAATGAGGCAGCGGATACCAACTATCTGTTCCTGCACTGGCCGCTCGCAGGATCGCCGATTGAGACGATTTATCATCAGTGGGGCAGATGGTGGCGCATCGGCTATGCGATGCTTGTCATCGCGGTGGTCGCCGCGGTTTATTGCGTGATTGAACTCATCCGGGCAGCGCGGCGATG
>ONQW01000173.1 GCA_900320025.1 uncultured Lachnospiraceae bacterium | reverse complement strand
ACATCGATCACGGAAAATACGGGTGGTTTCATGTGAACCAGGGGTGGCTATATGAGCAGATTGATGACATCAGAATATCAGGACAGAGTAAATGAGTGGCTTGAAGTTCTTCAGAATGATTTTTACCTTCCGCTGGGAGAGATCCCGATGGAGTACTTCCGCACTTTTGACGAGCTGACCTATGGAGAAGCAAGCCAGATGCAGTACGAACCGGCAGCCCCCGGAATGGCCTGGGGAAGGACCTGGGAATATGCCTGGTTCCGCGGGAAAATTGTACTGCCGGAGGCGGCGGACAGGCGCCGGATCGTCATGGACCTGCAGCCGGGAGGAGAGGCCACTCTCTTCGTGAATGGGACTTCTTTTGGAACGTACCGTGCTCCCTGGGTCGAATACCCGCATCAATATATCGAAGATAATTGCATTTCGCGCTGTGGCAGGGCGGGAGAGTCGTATGAGATTTTGATGGAGGTCTATGCTGGTCATTGGTATCCGGAGCGTCCAGAAGGTGGATGCTGTACCGGCCCTGTGCTGCAGCATCACCCGGCGCTGCGGCCTGACCGGGAGGAAGGACAACGTGTTGTGCTCGGGCATCCGACCTACGGGATCTGGAATGAGGATGCTTATCAGCTTTTTATCGATGCGGATACACTGGCAAAACTTGGAAAGACACTGGATGAAACATCGCTCCGCGCATCGAAGATCGCGGAAGCGCTGGAGGCTTTCACCAGGATTGCCGATCCGGAGATTCCGGACCTGGAGGAGCGGTGTGCCTCGTATCGGGCGGCAAGAGCAGCCATGGCACCTGCACTGGCCGCGGTAAATGGGTCCACGGCTCCGGTTTTCTATGCCATTGGCAATGCCCATATTGATCTGGCATGGCTCTGGCCAATGCAGGAAACATATCGCAAGTCCAGCCGGACCTTTGCGGCGCAGCTCCGACTTCTGGAGGAATATCCGGAATACAAATTCCTGCAGAGCCAGCCTGCTCTGTATGAGATGTGCCGGGAGCATTATCCGGAGCTGTTTGAGCGCATTCGCGCCGCGATCCGTGAGGGCAGATGGATTGCGGAAGGCGCCATGTGGGTGGAGCCGGATACAAATATGTCCGGCGGCGAGGCGTTAATTCGCCAGCTTCTCTATGGAAAACAGTATTACCGGGATGTGCTAAGCGTGGATTCCAGGATTTTGTGGCTTCCGGACACCTTCGGCTATTCTGCTGTCCTTCCGCAGATTCTGCGGGGCTGCGGCGTAAAGTATCTTGTGACGCAGAAAATTTTCTGGTCCTACAACGACTGTGATCGTTTCCCGTACAATTATTTTAACTGGGAGGGCATGGATGGTTCTGTCGTGGAGGCATTCCTGCCGACAAGCTATTCCTACATGACAGATCCGGCCTCTATTAAGGAGGCCTGGAAGAGTAAACAGCAGGTGCGGGATCTGGATGCATTCCTGCTTCCCTTCGGCTATGGAGACGGAGGCGGCGGCCCCACAAGAGATCATCTCGAATATCTCAGGCGGGAACAGGACCTCGAGGGAATGCCGCGCGTCCGGATGGAAAGTCCTGAGGTGATGTTTGAGGCGCTCGACGCGGAGGGCGGACCGAAGAATACCTATGCCGGTGAACTCTATTTTACAGCACACCGCGGAACCTATACCTCCCAAGCGGAGATTAAGAAAAACAACCGGAAGGGAGAACTTGCGCTCCGGGAGATGGAGTTCTGGGATGCGGCGTCTGTCATTCTGAGGCAAAAGGGCACAGACCAGGTCAAAATCGGAGAAGAGAAAGCGCACGCTGCATTGCAGAAGAAGCAGTGTGCTGCTCAGATTCTGTCGGAGGATGGAGTGGAGGATCTCCGGGAAAATGATGCTCTCTGGAAGGAGCTTTTGCTGAATCAGTTTCATGATATTCTCCCCGGATCTGGCATTGCCAGAATTTATCGGGAATCGGATGCCCGGATGAAACGTGTGATCGCCAGAGCAGAGGAGAAGGCTGCGGGGTATGCGGGAAGATTCCTGCAGGACCGCGGAGATGGCGCCGTCACGGTATTCAATTCTCTTTCTTTCGAAAGGACGGTCCTGGTTCAGCTCCCGGAAGCATTCAGAGAAGGCGTGCTGCTTGAGGATGGCACGCCGGTTCCGTCTGAGGCGGGGGAAGACGGCGTTCTTGCGGAGGTGGCGCTGCCTTCTGCGGGCGCAGTCACACTGCATCCGGCAGGAAAGAGAGTTGCAGCCGGCATGGACGCAGCAGTTACGGTGACGCGTGACAACGAGAATTTTGTGTTGCAGAACGACCTCGTCAGGGCTGTCGTGAATCCGTCGGGAGAGGTGATCAGTTTTGTTCTCAGGGAGAGCGGCAGAGAATTTGCGGCAGCTCCGATGAACCACCTTCGTCTCTTCAGGGATGTACCGAGAATGTACGACGCCTGGGATATTGATGAAAATTACCGGGAACAGGAGCTGCCTGGTGCGGAGCATATCACAGTAAAGATCGCGCGGCAGGGACTGGAGGGAGTGCTGTCAGTAGAAGGCATGATCGGACATTCCACATACCGGCAGGAGATCAGCCTGAAGGCCGGGAGCAGACGAATTGAATTCTCGACCACGATTGACTGGAAGGAGCTGCATCGGCTGCTGAAGGCAGGTTTCCCGGTTGAGGTATACACAACAGAGGGCATTAATGAAATTCAGTTCGGTTACGTAACAAGACCGAACAAGCGGTCAAGGCAGTATGACAGGGATCGCTTTGAGGTCTGCAACCATCGCTACAGTGCGCTGGCGGACGGCACACACGGCGCTGCAGTACTCAACGACTGCAAGTATGGGATCAGTATGAATGACAACGCGCTCGAGCTCACCCTGCTACGTGCGCCTGCTTCACCGGAGATGCGGGCCGATAACCATGTGCATCATTTTACCTATGCCTTTACTGCGTTTGAGGGACCGTTTGTTCATTCTGATCTGGTGTCGCAGGGCTATGACCTGAATGTACCTGCCAGAGTCCTGAACGGTTCTCTTCCGGACACGAAGCAGGGGAGAATGAGTCTTGTCACGCTGGAGCCGTCGGATGTTTATCTTGACACGCTTAAACTGGCAGAGGATGGAAGCGGTGATATCATTCTTCGCTTTTATGAGGCGATGAAATCATCTGTTACCGCAAGGATTCACACCGCTTTCCGCGGCAGAGCGTGGCGCTGCGATATGCTTGAAAACAAACAGGAGGAGCTTGCTTTTGCGGATGGAACGCTTGTTGTTCCCTTCCATCCTTTCGAAATTGTGACATTACGGATCAGGCAAGAGTGAGCCTGATGTAACGCAC
>ONQW01000156.1 GCA_900320025.1 uncultured Lachnospiraceae bacterium | reverse complement strand
GGTGCTGGAGAAGATCATCGAGAAGGAGAAGCCGGACGGCTTACTGCCAAATATGGGCGGTCAGGCAGGACTCAATCTCGGCATGGAGCTTTCGGAGTCAGGCTTTCTTGACCGCCATGGGGTAAAGCTGCTCGGCGCAAACGCGCTGACCATTAAGAAAGCGGAGGACCGCCTGCTCTTCAAGGAAACGATGGAGAAGATCGGAGAGCCGGTGGCACCGTCCCAGGTCGTGGAAAACATCGAGGACGGCGTGAGATTTGCGGAGAAGATCGGATATCCGGTGGTGCTCCGCCCGGCCTATACCCTCGGCGGCTCCGGCGGCGGCATAGCGCACAACGTTGTGGAGCTGCGCAAAATTCTGGAAAACGGTCTCCGGCTCTCCCGCGTGGGACAGGTTCTGGTGGAGCGCTCCATCGCCGGATGGAAGGAAATTGAGTACGAGGTGATGCGGGACGGCGCAGGCAACCGCATCACTGTCTGCAATATGGAGAACATCGACCCGGTGGGGGTGCACACTGGAGACTCCATTGTCGTGGCGCCCTCTCAGACGCTGTCAGACAAGGAATATCAGATGCTCCGCACGTCGGCGCTGAATATCATCGACGAGCTCGGCATCACCGGCGGCTGCAATGTTCAGTTTGCGCTGCATCCGACGAGCTTTGAGTACTGTGTCATCGAGGTCAATCCCCGCGTGTCGCGTTCCTCCGCGCTCGCCTCGAAGGCGACGGGATATCCGATCGCCAAGGTGGCGGCCAAGATTGCGCTCGGCTATACGCTCGACGAGATCCGCAATGCGGTCACGGGTGAGACCTTCGCCAGCTTCGAGCCCGCGCTCGATTACTGCGTCGTCAAATTCCCGCGCCTGCCTTTTGATAAATTCATCACGGCCAAGCGCACGCTGACCACGCAGATGAAGGCGACCGGCGAGGTCATGAGCATCTGCGACAATTTTGAAGGCGCGCTCATGAAGGCCATCCGCTCGCTGGAGCAGCATGTGGAATGTCTCGACAGCTACGATTTCTCGGGTCTTTCCAAGGAGCAGCTCTTCACGCGGCTCACCGTGGTCGACGACCAGCGCATCTGGGTGATCGCGGAGGCGCTGCGCAAGGGCATCTCGTACAGCACGATTCATGAGATCACGATGATCGACGAGTGGTTCATCGACAAGATCGCACATCTTGTGAAGATCGAGGCAAAGCTCAAGGAGACAGGGCGCAGGATCGCGGCGAAGCGGATCGACGGCGGCAGCGAGGCGGAGGCAGAGGAGCTGCTGGCGAAGAAGCTGCTCCTCGAGGCCAAGAGCTGCGGGTACCCGGATCGGGCGATTGCGCGCCTGACCGGTCTTGGCGAGCAGCAGGTGCGGGAGCGCCGCACCGCGCTCGGCATCACCGCGGCTTACAAGATGGTCGATACCTGCGCGGCGGAATTCGCGGCGAAGACGCCGTATTATTATTCTGTCTACGCGGATAATCAGGAGGAAGAGGACGAGGCAAGGGAGAAGCTCACAGACCGGAAGAAGATTCTGGTTCTCGGCTCTGGCCCGATCCGCATCGGGCAGGGCATTGAATTTGACTACTGTTCCGTGCATGCGACCTGGGCATTCGCGAAGGCGGGATATGAGACGATCATCATCAACAATAATCCCGAGACGGTCTCCACGGATTTTGACATCGCGGACAAGCTGTACTTCGAGCCGCTGACGCCGGAGGATGTGCAGAATGTGGTGAACATCGAGCATCCGGACTATGCGGTGGTGCAGTTCGGCGGGCAGACGGCCATCAAGCTGACGGCCGACCTCACGAAGATGGGCGTTCCGATTCTCGGGACAGACGCCAAGGATGTGGATGCGGCGGAGGACCGCGAGATTTTCGACGAGGTACTGCAGAGGTGCGGCATCCGGCGTGCGGCAGGCGCCACGGTATTCACCGCGGAGGAGGCGAAGAAGGTCGCAAACCGCCTGGGGTATCCGGTGCTGGTGCGGCCGTCCTATGTGCTCGGCGGCCAGGGTATGCAGATCGCGCTCAACGACAGCGAGATCGAGCAGTTTATGGCGGTCATCAACCGCTACGAGCAGGAGCATCCGATCCTGATCGATAAATATCTTCAGGGAACGGAGACGGAGGTCGACGCGGTCTGCGACGGGGAGAACATTGTCATCCCCGGCATCATGGAGCACATCGAGCGGTCCGGCGTCCATTCCGGCGATTCGATTTCGGTCTATCCGGCACGCACTCTCTCTGCCCATGTGAAGGAGACGATCGCCACCTACACGAAACGGCTTGCGCAGGAGCTCCATGTGATCGGGCTCATCAATGTCCAGTTCATCGCGATGGGAGAGGATGTCTATATCATCGAAGCCAATCCCCGCTCCTCGAGAACGGTGCCGTATATCAGCAAGGTCACAGGCATTCCGATCGTGGATCTCGCGGCGCAGTGCATGATGGGGAAGAAGCTCACGGATATGGGCTACACACCGGGGCTGCAGCCGGAGGCGGATTATTACGCGATCAAGATGCCGGTGTTCTCGACGGAGAAGGTGCGCGGCGCGGAGGTTGCGGTCGGTCCGGAGATGAAATCGACCGGCGAGTGCCTGGGTATTTCCAGATCGTTCGACGAGGCGCTGTACAAGGCCTTCCTCGGTGCCGGCGTCAATCTGCCGAAGCATAAGCAGATGATCATCACCGTGAAGGATTCCGACAAGGGGGAGATCATCGACATCGCGAAGCGCTATGAGAAGCTCGGCTACATCATTTATTCGACCCGCCGCACCGCGGACACACTGCGGGAGAACGGCATCGGGGTCCGCCAGGTGAACCGGATTTCGCAGGAATCTCCGACCGTCATGGATCTGCTTCTCGGCCACAAGATCGATCTTGTCATCGACACGCCGACGCAGGGACGGGACAAGAACCGGGACGGGTTCCTGATCCGCCGCACGGCGATCGAGACAGGTGTATACTGCATTACCTCGCTCGACACGGCGCGGGCGCTGGTTTCGTCACTTGAGCACGCGGCAGAGACGAGCAGTAACCTCGAGATTGTGGACATCGCGAAGATCTGAGGCGGCCCGGGTATCAGCATGACAGCAAAACGAAATTTCAGCAGGGAACTGGATCAGATTGCAGAATCGGCGCGGCAGCAGGGCTATGCGCCGACTCTTCTGCTGCAGGCGTGCTGCGCACCCTGCTCCAGCGCCTGCCTTGAGCGGCTGCGGGAAGACTTCCGCGTGACCGTCTATTATTATAATCCGAATATCACCGACTCCGCGGAGTATACGAAGCGGAAGGCGGAGGAGGGGCGCCTCATCGCGGAGCTGAACCGACAGGTGGAGGAGCAGGATTTTACCTTTTCCCATCCGCTCTCCGCGGAGGAGGACGGCCGCAGCACTCTGGCAGCAGATCACCCGGAGCTGCTCCGCGCCATGCATTCCACCAGCCGGGCTCACCGGATTGATATCCTGGAGGCGCCGTATGATCCGGAACGATTCCTGTCCATGGCGAGGGGAATGGAGGAAATGCCGGAGGGAGGCGCGCGCTGCTTCGCCTGCTATGCGCTGCGCCTGAAGCAGACGGCGGAGGCGGCACTGTCCGGCGGGTTTGATTATTTCTCCACGACGCTCACCATCAGCCCGCTGAAGAACGCGGACAGGCTGAACGAGATCGGGGAGAAAATTGCGGAAAAGCTATGCGGGGAGAAGGCACCACGGTTCCTTCCTTCCGATTTCAAGAAGAAGAACGGTTATCTCCGGTCCATTCAGCTGTCCCATGAATTCGGACTCTATCGGCAGAATTACTGCGGATG
>ONQW01000174.1 GCA_900320025.1 uncultured Lachnospiraceae bacterium | reverse complement strand
TGCGCACAATGCCAATATGTGGCGCATTACGGATGACTTCTGGGACAGCTGGGAGCTTCTCAAGCCGATGTTCTGGCGCTGTGAGACCTGGCTGGATCACGTGAAGCCGGGCTGCTATCCGGACTGTGATATGCTTCCCGTGGGCATGATCGGCGGAAAGTTCCAGGATCACAATGAGCGGATGACAGCGTTCACAAAAGATGAGCAGAAGACGATGATGAGCCTCTGGTGCATGTTTGGCGCGCCGCTCATGATCGGCGCTGATCTCACGCAGATGGACGACTGGACGCTGGCACTTCTGACCAACCGCGATCTGCTGTCCATGCTGGACGGAAAGCACCACGGAACACAGGTGCTTCGCGACGACAGGCAGGCTGTGTGGATGAATGTCTGTCAGGAGGAGAAAGAAATTTCTCTTGGACTGTTCAACCTCTCCGAGGAGGAGCGGGAGATTGCTGTCACAGAGAAAGATCTGGAGGAGGCCGGGCTGTATCAGGAGATCCCGGGTATGTCAAAATCAGATCTGGAAGGCAGACGGTTTGTGGAATCCTGGGGCGGGGAGGCAGCCGCAATGCAGAACGGCGAGCTCCGCGCACTGGTTCCGGCTCACGGAGTGCGTGTATATAAGACGAGATTTCTGCCGCGGTAAGAGGTGGATGCCACAGAGGCACGGCATGGGGCAAGGAATTTATGATCGGAGAGAAGGAACTGTTCCGGATTGAATATTATGAGTACGGGGAGCCGTATTTTGGTTCGGACGGAGGCATGAATTACCGGGTCGCGAGGGAACCGCTCGAAAATGTCCATTTCATTCCACCGGAGAAGCGGCCCGCCGGAGTGCTCCGGGCATCCGCATGGCAGGGACCGTGGAATTTTGCCGTGACGCCGGAGAAGGAGATTCAGACAAAGGAATTTGCCTTTACGGAGGAAGGACTTCAGGAAGCCATCGCCTGGCTCAACGACGTGCAGGGAGAATACCATGAATTTAGAGGAGCTGATCAATGAGGCCGGACAGGCCGCCGGCGATATCGGTAACGCGGTGTCTGAAGCAGTCCGGACGGGCAATTTCTCCCACCTGAGCGGGGACGTGGAGCAATCTGTATCCCGGGTGACCTCTCAGTTTGATCTGCGGATAAACCGGGCCGGAAAGGCTTTCGCCGACAGGCAGCAGATGGGAGGCGGAGAGGCGGCAGCAGGCAGACCGGTGCCTGCCCGGACAGATTTCACGGACCGGACGCCCAGCCAGGTGCCGGATATCGTCCGGATGGTGGCGGGGTATGGCGGCGTCGCTGTATTCGGCGTGCTTTCCCTGGGCATGGCGGCGGCTGGATGGGTCTTTTCCGGCCAGTCGTCGCTGCTGACAGCAGCTGAGGCAGGATTTGCTTTGAGTGCAGCAGCTGCCACGGGATGTGGTATGCTGGCGCGCAGAGGGCGGAAAGGCAGGGACAGATTGAAGCGGTTTGAAGAATACCGGCAGGTGATCGGAGATCGGGAGTATATTGCAATCCGGGAACTTGCGGAGAAGACCGGGTATCCGGAGGAGACGGTACGGAAAGATCTGCTCCGCATGAAACGGGACGGTCTGCTTCCCAGGGCGACATTCGATCTGCACAGGACAACTTCTGCACAGGACAACTATCATGCTGACGGACCGGGCATTCAAGCAGTATCAGGAGGCCGAGCGGGCGAGAAAGGTCCGCGAGCAGCAGGAAGGGGCAGACTCTGCGGCGTTTTCCGCAGATGGCTCACAGGCGGACGCAGGCGGGACGGCAGATGCGCGGCAGAATTTCGATGCGGATGCAGTGGAATCGCTCATCCGGGACGGAAATGCGGCCATTCTGCGCATTCGCGGGGTCAATGACGAAATTCCGGAGGAAGATCCGATGTCCGGCAAACTGTATCGTCTGGAAGATATCTGCCGGAGAATCTTCACACAGGTGCGCAGGGATCCGTCCTGCGCAGGAGACTGCCGCAGACTGATGCAGTATTATCTGCCGACCACGGAGAAACTGATCCGGGCGTATGCGGAACTCTCCCGCCAGCCGGACGCGGGCGAGAACATTGTCGGGACGAGAAACGAGATTCTGCGCTCCATGGATGTCATCAACGGTGCGTTTGAAAAGCTGCTGGATCAGATGTTTCAGGAAAAGGCCTGGGATATCGCCTCGGATATCAATGTGATGAAAACCATGATGGCACAGGACGGCCTGACGGAGATATCGCGAGGGACAGATGAAGAGGAGCCGCGAGGAACGCGGCAGGAGGGGTAGTATGGAAGATCAGTTCAAACAAACGATTCATGAGGCACCTGCAGCGCCGGATCTTGTCTTCGGCGCACCGGAGGAAAATCGGGAAGGACAGGAATTGACCGTGGCTGCCGGGGAAACGGTCCCCGGGGAGACGGCAGACGGGGAAAGAGGCAGCCACTCCCGACATGGAAGCTTCTCTCACACCGGAAGAGCGGAAGCAGGTGGATGCGTTCGCGGAGCAGATCGATGTGACAAACACCGCCGCGATTTTAAACTATGGCGTCGGCACACAGAAAAAGCTCGCGGATTTTTCCCAGAAGACGATCGACAATGTCCGGACCAGCGACGTGGGCGAAGTGGGAGAGATGCTCACCGGCCTTGTAACCCAGCTGAAGTCGTTCGATATTGAGGAGGACGAGAAGGGTCTCCGGGCGCTCTTCAGGAAGCAGGTCAATAAGGCGGAGGCGCTGAAGGCAAAATACAGCAAGGTGGAAACCAACGTGACGGCCGTGCAGACGGAACTCGAGAAGCATCAGGTGCAGCTTCTCAAGGACGTGGATGTGCTGGATCGGATGTATGATCTGAATCTGGGCTATTTCAAGGAACTGACGATGTACATTGCGGCCGGGAAGAAGAAGCTGAGCGAGATCAGGGAGGGACAGCTCCGGGAACTGGAAGCTAAGGCGCAGCAGTCTGGACTTGCAGAGGATGCGCAGGCTGCCCGGGACCTTGCTGCCCAGTGCACCCGCTTTGAGAAGAAACTGTACGACCTGGAGCTGACCCGCACGATCGCAATGCAGACCGCGCCGCAGATCCGGATGGTGCAGGCCTCGGACACCGAGATGGCGGAGAAGATTCAATCCACGATCGTCAACACGATTCCTCTATGGAAGAATCAGATGGTCATTGCCATCGGCCTGGAACACAGCACCCGGGCGGCCAGGGCGGAGCGCGAGGTGAACGACATGACCAATCAGCTGTTCATGAAGAATGCCGATGCGCTGAAAACGGCTGCGACCGCCAGCGCAAAGGAATCGGAGCGGGGTATTGTCGACATCGAGACACTGAAGCATACCAATGAAACGCTGATTTCCGCCATGGATGAAATTCTGCAGATTCAGACGGAAGGGAAACAGAAGCGGCAGGAGGCCGAGGGAGAGCTGGCAAATATCGAGGCACAGCTGAAGGACAAGCTGCTCGAGGCCGCGAGACGCTGAGGACGGCGCGGATGCAGCGAACGCCTGCATGGAGCAGAAACATGAGTTATAACTTTTTTGCAACGGTTTCCAGGATGAAATATATTGAGCGATGGGCACTGATGCGCTCCTCGCGGGCGGAGACGCTTTCGGAGCACTCGCTGGAGACCGCCATGATTGCACACGCGCTCTGCACCATCGGGAACACCCGGTACGGAGGCCATCTCGACGCAGACCGGGCGGCGGTCATCGGACTCTATCATGACGCTTCTGAAATCATGACGGGGGATATGCCGACACCGGTGAAGTACTACAACAGCAGCATTCGGGATGCCTACAAGGCGGTGGAGGCGGTTGCGCAGGATCGTCTGCTTGACCGTCTGCCGGACGATCTGCGCCCGACGTACGCCGCAATCTTCCATGCGGATTCGGAGGACGCGGAGGAGATCCGGATGCGGAGACTGGTCAAGGCTGCCGACAAAATTTCAGCCTATATCAAGTGTATTGAAGAGGAAAACGCCGGGAACAGTGAGTTCCGTACCGCGAGGCAGACGATCTGGGGCGCGCTGCAGAAGATGATGGAAGAGATGCCGGAGGTGAGGGATTTCGTCCGGGATTTTCTGCCGCCGTATGGCAAGACACTGGATGAACTGAACTGAGGAGCCATATCCGGCAAAACCGAATGTTCGGATTTAGCATTGGCGAGGAGCGAAGATGAGAGAATATAAACTGACGGAGATCCCGCATCTGCGGGTGCTCGGCCGCACCAACGGCAGTCTCACGCCGCTGACGTTGTTCTGGAATGCCTCAGGGCTGGAGCTGAATGTAAAAGGCTCTGAATGCTGGATCGATGTCGAGGCGGATTTTGACACCTTTGAACCCTGGGTGGATGTGCTGATCAACCATGCACGCACGCAGCGTCTGATGCTGACGCCGGGACACCACCGTCTGTGCCTGTTTCGCGGACTGGAACCCGGCCTTGTGAGGAATGTGATGATTCTGCGGGATACCCAGCCGATGGGGAGTGACCGGAAAATGCTTCTGCAGATCACCGGAGTGGAGACGGACGGCACCTTCGAACCGCTGCAGGATTACGCGATGAAGATCGAATTCCTGGGGGATTCCATCACCACCGGGGAGGGAATGTGCGGCGCTTATCTTGATATGGACTGGTCTGGTCAATGCATGGACTGCGTGAATAACTACACCTTTTACACCGCGCAGGCATTGAATGCGGAATATCGCGTCTTCAGTCAGTGCGGCTGGGGTGTGCACTGCTCCTGGGACAACGATCCGAACCAGACGATCCCGCGCTATTACGAGACACTCTGCGGATTCCTGGATCGGGATAGCTATGCGGCCTGCGGCGCGCAGGACCGGTGGAATTTTGCCTCCTGGCAGCCGGATGTCGTGGTTGTCAATCTCGGGACAAATGATCAGGGCGCGTTCGGAACGCCGCCTTATGTGGATCCGGAGACGGGAAAGCAGTACAAAATGCACCGGAACGAGTACGGATTATTTGAACCGGCGGACCGAAAGCTGTTTGAGAAGGATGTTCTTGCCTTCCTGCACATGCTCCGGCGCGACAATCCGGGGGCATACCTCATCTGGGCGTATGGCATGCTGGGTGGCACGGACTCTGCTTCCACGCTTTATCCGGAGATCTCGGACGCGGTGGCGCAGTTTGCCGCTGAGACCGGAGACCGGCGGGTGGAGGCGCTGGAACTGGCGAATACTGCGCCGGGTGAATATGGCTCACGGATGCATCCCGGGGAGCCGGCACACCGTCATGCCGCGGAGATTCTTGTGAAGCGGATTCGGGAAATCAGCCAGTCTCCGGTGCAGAGGTAGAGCCGCGAGGGCTGCGAAGAGCGAAATTGGAGGTTTCTTTTTGGCGGAAAAAGCAATTCTGGCCGGCATGCGCTTCGCGGCGGATGCCGGTTTTGACAAGTCCATGAGAGAAATGAAGGCGCTTGCGGAGGCCGCCGGGATGGAGGTGGCCGACACCTTTGTGCAGGATGGCAGCGCGGTCAATCCCGGGACATACATCGGATCTGGTAAAATACAGGAGATCCGGGCAGCGGCGGAAATGGAGCAGGCGGACGTGATTCTGTTCAATAACACACTCACGCCGATGCAGATGAAGAATCTGGTGGATGCGCTTGACCGGGAGATCATCGACCGCACTGCGCTGATTCTGCGGATTTTTGCGGAGCGGGCAGGTACGCGGGAGGCGAGGCTGCAGGTGGAATC
>ONQW01000155.1 GCA_900320025.1 uncultured Lachnospiraceae bacterium | reverse complement strand
TAAGACGTAATAATTCTGAATTTCACCAAGAATCCATGCGGAATAGATGAAAATGTAGATGATCGACTCGAAAAGCACCGGAATCCGGATGTTGAGTCCTTCTTCCGCAAGCGCCGGCACGAGGAAGAGTACAAGCGACAAAACGCAGAGCGCCACGTTTTCATATTCACCGAGGATAAAGCATCGGATCATCATGAAGATAACAAGAATCCGGAGAATCGAGTAAAGGATGAACCGGCGCCGGTTCATGGCAATCCGATTCTGAAGATGCTGGATCAGGCGGAATGTCCGCTTCATGAAACCGGGTCTCTTCTGCTTTTCTTTTTCCGTCATTGCTATACCCCCTGCCACGATCTTCCCGGCGCCCGCGAGAGCAAAGCCCGAATGGACTTCTTCCCTGCATTTGCCTGATATGGAATTGCTGATCCTATTTTAAAAAATATTTTCGCATCCGAACAGACATATGTGCGGGATACGATAAATTTATCAGACCTTTGTCAGACTTTGTTAAACTTAATACGGTTGCAACCATCGGTTGTCAGAATGCAAGGCCGCCTTGGTAGACTGCCACGGAGCGATCCGGTATGCTCGCAGCAGAAAGGGAACCGCCGGAACAGACAAAATCAAAGGACAGCGACAGGCGGTAGGGAGATGAAATCATGATACTTGCAGAAAAAATCGTAAATCTCAGGAAACAGGCAGGCTGGTCCCAGGAAGAGCTTGCGGAAAAGCTCGGTGTCAGTCGGCAGGCAGTCTCAAAGTGGGAAAGCGCCCAGTCGATACCGGATTTGAACAAGGTCCTGCTCTTGTCCGAGGTCTTCAGCGTCAGCACCGATTACCTGCTCAAGGATGACAGTGATGTGCCGGGAGAAGTTTTGACGGAGACAAAAACTGTTATGGATGATGACGGGGACAGACTTCTTCCTGTTTCGCTTGAGGAAGCCAATGCATTTCTGGAGCTGGAGCAGGCTTTGGTGCCACGAACGGCAGCAGGAGTCTTCTTGTGCATCATCAGCTCGGTGCCGCTCATCCTGCTCTCGGGAGCTGCAGAGGCGGGGAAGCTTCCTATTACAGAAAACGCCGCCTCGGCGCTCGGCGTCGTCCTGCTGCTTCTTTTGGTAGCCGCAGGAGTTTACATTTTTGTAACGAACGGCATCCGGCTGGAGCCTTTTGACAAACTTCGAAGCAATTCCATCGATACAGCCTATGGGGTGGATGGTCTTGTCCGCGAGAAGCAGGAAGCTTTCCGAAAAATCCGGACACGGGGCATTTCCACAGGTGTGCTGCTTTGCATCGTCAGCAGTATTCCGCTCCTGCTCACTTCTTTCTTCTCCGGAACGGAAGAAAACGACTTTGTGACTTCTGTATGCGCTGCCATGCTTCTCCTTTTGGTGGGATGCGGCGTCTTCAGTATCATCCGTGTATCCGGTGTGTGGAGTTCTTTTCAGGTTCTCCTGGAAGAGGGAGACTATACAAGAGAAAAAAAGCGGCGCAGCAGGTCGTATGCCGGCATATACTCACGAATGCCTGGCACATCACCTGGGTCGTATGGCCGATCGCGGGAATATTGTGGGCCGCTTTTGACCAGCTCATTGGTCTGTGGGAAAATAGGAAATGAATCACTTGATGACGTTCAGAGCAAGATCGGTAAAAAAATGATGAGGCATCAAATCGCATGAGTGAATATAAACCGCCATTCCACATGACGGACAGGATAACAAATCTGATCGCTTATCCTGATCGCTTATCTTGATCGCTCACCGACCAAGATAAGCGACCAAGTTGCCGACCAAGCAGAGACAAATTATCGTTAATGGACGGAGGAAATTTTAATGAAGCGCTGGATTGCGGTTGGAGATTCTTTTACAACGACCATCTCGACGAGACAAAATATCGGGTTAAAAAAGGATATCTCACTCGCACTCTCGAACATCTTCAGGCAGACGGAATCGAGCTGGATCTCATCAACATGGGAATCAACGGCTCCTGCACAACGCTGTGGAATGGCGTCAACATGCCGCATGCAGACCTCTATACGGTCCTGCTTGGAACAAATGACTGGAATAACGGCATCCCGAGCGGAGATTTAAAGAGTTTTGACGACAAGGACCCGAATACGATACTCGGTTCCCTCGGCGTCCTCATCGCGAGGATGAAGAAGGCGAGTCCGGATGCCCGGATCATCATCATGAATCCGGTGGAGCGCGGTGATTTTGTTTATATTCTCGATCCGGACAATAGCGCGCCAAGCAGCGCAAAGCCGCAGAACGGCATATATCTCCGCAATCTGGCTGCGCTGATTCTCGAGGCGGCAGAGCACGCAGGCGTAGATGCGCTTGACTTGAATCGACTGAGCGGTTTTACAACTGCAAACGCAGTGAAATTCAAGCATGTCCGCGTGGGAAGTGAGTATCGCGACCTGCCCTGGCCGGAATATGATGGTGTACCTTTCGATCCGGTTCACGATGAATATCCGTACCCGCCGGAGGCGGCTGACATGACGTTCGACGGGCTGCACCCGTCTGACAAGGGCTGCGAGATCATCGCGGAACTGCTCGCGGCAAAAATTGAAGAAGTGCTTGGCAGTAAAATGTGATGCCAGCATAAAATGTGATGGCAGCATATTCTGATATTTCCGCCTATGCGGCGGGCGCTGTCGGCAGCCGGCGGGTATACTATCTTCCGGCAGCATCAGTCCCGGGTGGTTCCTCCGGGAGCATACAAGTCGACGCTGACTGACAGCTGCGGCATGGAGGAACTCCGGCAGGTTTATCAGGATGCGTATGACCGCTATAAGAAGGCAGCACAGGAGTAACCTGGCATAGAGCGCTATAGGGCAGGCAGAGAAAGGAGTACGAGATGGACAGCGAGATCCTGCAGAGAGCGAGAACATATGAGAGCCAGATGGGTCATAAGATCCGGGAAGAGGAGCGGCCAGGGTTTCACCTTACCCCCTGTGTCGGCTGGATGAATGACCCGAACGGGTTCTGCTATTACGGGGGTATGTATCATCTGTTCTACCAGTACTACCCCTATTCTACCCACTGGAACTCCATGCACTGGGGCCACGCAGTGAGCCGGGACCTCCTCCACTGGTCGTATCTGCCGGCAGCGCTCGCACCGGATGCGGACTGGGACAGGGAGGGGTGCTTCTCCGGCTGCGCCGTGACGCTGCCGGATGGAAGACAGGAGCTAATCTATACCGGCGTGAGCCACGGAGGAATACAGACACAGTGTGTGGCAACAGGAGACGGAAGAAATTACAAAAAGGCAGCTGTCAATCCCGTCCTCTCGGAGAAGGACCTGCCGCCGGAAGTCTCCCCTGTTGACTTTCGGGATCCGAAGGCATGGCAGGAGGCAGATGGAACTTATCGCATGCTGTGCGCAGCCAGGTCCCGGGACGGCGGGGATACCATGTTTCTGCTGTATGAGAGCAGAGACGCCCTGCACTGGCGCTTTGTCCGGACGTTCCTTCGAAACAGTGAGCTCCGGGAACCGATCGGACGGATGTTTGAGTGCCCGGACTTTTTCCTGCTGGACGGGCAATACGTGCTTCTTGGCAGCTCTCAGGACATGGAGGGATCCGCAAAGTACCATAGCGGCAACGGCAGCTTCTGCCTGCTCGGGAACTATGATGCGGCGACCGGTGCTTTCGTTCCCGAGACCGATCAGTGCCTGGATGCTGGTATCGATTTCTATGCAGCGCAGACGATCCTCTCACCGGATGGGCGCAGGATCATGATCGGCTGGATGCAGAACTGGGACACGGTAGGGATTCAGCCGGAGGGCTGCAGGTGGTTTGGACAGATGTCAATTCCCAGGGAACTCTTTCTTCGGAACGGGCATTTGTGCCAGCAGCCGATCCGGGAGTTGAAGGAACTTCGCAAAGACCCCGTTACCTACCGGAATGTTGTGCTCGGGAGAGACCCGGTGGAGCTCTCCGGCATACGTGGGAGACGTCTGGATCTGGAGGCAGAGATCGAAAGGGCACAGGGGACAGTCATCCTCTCCCTGGCGGCAGATGAAAAGCATCACACAGATCTGATCTACCGCCCGCAGGAGTCTCTGCTGACCCTTGACCGCTCGGTGTCCGGGACACGCCGGGCAGGGGCAGACGTTTGCAGCACAAAGATCTCCGGCGGGTATGGGCACCTCCGGCTTCGGATCGTGCTGGACCGGTTCAGCGTGGAAGTGTTTGTCAACGATGGAGAGAAAGCCCTGTCTATGACGCTCTATTCTGAGGAGCATGCAGACCATATCCGGTTTTTGGCGACCGCTCCGGCAGAACTTTCCATGACTGCCTGGCAGATCCGCCAGGCAGTCATGAAGGAGAAATAATACAGGAAACGACAAAGCGGCGGGCCTCTGGCCCGCCGCTCTTGCTAAAATACCGATCGGGCTATGAACGCCGGTCGGGTAGATAAAATGCGCTGTTTTCAGGCTTCTCTACCTGCGCCCTCTCTTCCTCAGTTTTCTCTTTCCAAGCAGAATAAGGAGCGTCGCTCCGGATGCGGCCAGGAGGCTTGCATACAGAAGCGGATTGGAGTCATCTCCCGTTGCCGGTGCACTTCCCCCAGCTCCATTGCCGGCGGTTTTGGCGCCATACATATCTCCCAGGGCCGAGTCACTGGAAGACGCATTGCCGGAAGACGTATTGCCAGCAGAAGCATCGCCTTCCGAGGCAGTTTTGACGGGTGCAGTCGGCACATGCGTATTGGTAAGGGTGCCTCCGTTATCAACCGATTCTTTGTCTGCGGTGTACCCTTGGATGCTGTCCTCTTTGACGGAGTAAATTATCTCCGCATTCGCTGCTGTGTACTTCGGAAGATCTGAATATGTCACAGTGTACGTATTATCTCCGTTGTCTGCTACTGTTGCTGTTTTTCCGGTAAGCTCATAGGTCCCGTTCATCAGATGAAGGCGGGCGGCATACTCGGCTGCCGACGGCCGGAGTCCGTCCTGGTTGTTATTGTCGGACCACACCTTTGTAAATTGCACATTCACGGTCGTGGAGGTAACCGACTCAGAACCGCCGCCCTCGGAACCGCTGCCCTCGGAACCGCCGCCCGAGTCTTCGTTTGTATCTGGTGTCGAAGGATTTTCAGGAACGTGCGTATTCGTAAGCGTCCCGCCATCACTGACAGATGTTTTATCCGCAGTATATCCCGGGATGCTGTCCTCGGTCACCCAATAAGTGATTTCATTGGAAGTTCCGCTCTCATATTTCGGAAGATTGATGAACCGAACCGTGTATGTGTTATCTCCATTATCTGTTACCTGGACTTTGACATCGGTCACTTCTCCCTCGGCCTTCATCAGGTGGACCATGGAAGCATACTCCGATGCTGTGGGGCGCAGGCCATCCTGATTTCCATTGTCAGCCCAGACCTTTGTGATATCGACATCAATATTCTTCCCGGCACGGGTAATATCGGTAGTCGCCAAAACTTCCGTCTGACGAATTTTCACTCCGACCATGCTCTGGTATCCTTTACCGTCCGATGCCGCCGCATTTTCCTCCGGCTTATAAACCAGCAGGCTCCCGTCCACCCATGGATTCCGGCGGATTCGAGGCGACAAGCGAGAAGCTCTCCCCTGCACGTATCTGTGTTTTACCGCTTTCTTCCGAGACACCAGCCGGAAGTGACAGATTAAATAGTGTGTAATAACCGGACGGCGCAGACAGTGTCAGAGCGCCTGTATGCCACTTGCCGTCTTCGTCGCTGTACGTAAATGTCTTATCCCCATTCAACGAAACACTGGTCGATGAGGGTGCTGTTGTCAAAATCGTATAATCCGAACTATTGGCTGCATCCAGAAGATGTTCAGTCAGCGTATCCTGCGTAGCATCAGAGTTGTTATTAACACCATTCTGATGCATCAGCGTCCAGACCGCATCGGACGTGCTTGTGTATGCCTGCTCCTCTGTGACGTATCTGCCGCTGATATAGAGCGTCGAATATGCATCGAACGCCAAATCGCCGTAATTCACCAGGCAGTATGCGGCTCTCCAGAAGGGGAGCGTTTGCAGCTGTGAGTAGGTCAACCCAGATTGAGTAGTTCCACCCGAATGCAGGGCATAGACTTCCTGGATGAACTGTGTCAGAAGACTGATCTTCGAAGCATCCGTCCTGTCGGAATACGTAAATGTATTGCTGCCAACACTGTCCGGAAAGTCCGTGCGCAGATAGGCCGGCGGATCAAGAAACTGGTTATACTCGTCCTCTGTCAGGGTCATCGCCTGATCAACAACTTCATAAAGTCCGAAGCCGTTATAAGGATATCCTGCGTAGAGAAGTTTTATTAAAGCCTGACTGATCGCCTTTTGCTGTGCTGTTTCTTTGATCCCATTGTCGGTAAGGAATTGTTCAATGGTTTCCTCGGTATACTTCGGCACATTCGGCGTGGTTGGTGTCGAATGCGGCCAGTGGAGCTGATCATTCATGCAGTACAAAATGATTTTATTGCCGGCTGCATCCGTCACAGAATGAATTGTTGTGTTTTCATCATACTCAATCGTGATTCCTGTTGTCGCCGCCGTAACCGCTGCAGCCTGCATGACAATCGCATGGATGGAGAAGGATCCGCTGGTAATTACAGCAGTTCCGCACTCACTCTGCGTCAAAACTCTTTCCGGCTCGGCTGCGCTGTCCGTGCTGTCCAGATGATATGCACTCACGGAGTCTGTATCGCTCATTTCGGGGATCTGTATCGATACAGTGATATCTGCCTTCGGCTCGATATTATGAATTTCGCCGCCGGCATCTGCGCTTTCGACAGTGTCAGAAACAGTCGCGCTGTCCCGGGCTGCTGCTGAGGCGTTCTGCGCACTCAGCCAGAAGTCAAAATCAAAGGCGCATATATCGCTCTCGGTGAGATCGGAATCGCCGGATGCCGCGCGGAGCGCATCGAGAATTTCTGCGGGGTCAACCGCGGTGACGGTCATCTGAATTCCTTCCGGAAAAGCTCCTTCCGGGGCATCCATGTGAATAACTGTGCCGTCTTCCAGTGTTGTTTCAAACGACACAGCAGGATAGGTTATCTGTGCATTCGAATCAGCTGTATCATCTGCTGACTCGTCTTCCGTCTTACTTTCGTCGGACTCAGAATCTGCGCCGGTTTTGTCTCCTCCGGACTCAGAGGCCGCGCCGGCTTCATCTTCGGACTCCACACCCGTGCCGGTATCTGCGTCCGCATCCGAAGATGAATTGGTGCTGGTTTCCGTCTTCACCGAGGTCTGCGGCTGACCCTGGTCCTGTATATCGGAAAGAGCTCCATCCGTAGTGGATGAATCCTTCTGTTCTGTGCTTTCATCTGTGCTTTCATCTGTGCCTTCATTCGATGAAGCGCCTTCCTTCCCAAATGCTGATAAATCGGATGAATTCTGACTGCTTGCATCCGTTTGCAGAACCGTTTCCAAAGACCCAGAGGCCGTATCACTTGCATAGATGTTCTGCCCCGCAAGGCCAGCTGCCAATGCAACTGCCAGTATCGTCCCCATCACTTTCTTACGCTTACTCAACTCAGATGTCCTCCGTGTGACCCGCTGTCGAATTTTAATTTTCGGAATGGCTATTATTATAACGAAGGAATCGTGAAGAGTATGCGTTAAAATAGTGAAATATTTATGTTTTACCGAACACTCGTTGTATTTTTAACATTGATTTAATTACTATGACTGTTACTTGCATGTGAACTTCCTTTGAAAAGTACCCTAAAGGATTTCTGAGTAAAATTTTACGGCATCACTGGCGGATTCAGCAACCAGTGATGCCGTTGGCTTATGCGA
>ONQW01000150.1:4428-5642 GCA_900320025.1 uncultured Lachnospiraceae bacterium | reverse complement strand
CCGCGGTTTGGATGGATGAATGATCCGAACGGGCTGGTGTTCCATGATGGCATATATGAGTTGTATTATCAGAGCAATCCGGATGGAATTGTCTGGGGCAACATGACATGGAGCCATGCGCGCAGCAAGGACCTTACGCACTGGCAGGAAATGGGAGCAGTGCTATATCCGGATGAGAATGGCGTGATGTTCTCCGGGTGTGGACTGATCAACGAGCGGGCGTGCAGAGGACTGCCGAAGGATGCGCTGCTCTTTCCTTACACGGCGGCAAAGGAGGACGGCTTCTCCATTCGCCTCGCTTACAGCACAGATGGGGGAAAAACGCTGCAGAAGCTTCCGGGAGAATTGACGGAGCGGATTGGCGTAGACAACCGTGATCCGAAGGTGTTCTGGCATGAGGAGAGTCGGGCATACATCATGGTGCTCTGGCTGAATGGCAATGATTTTGGCATTTTCCGCTCCGGAGATTTGCAGCGGTTTGATCTCGTCTCCCGCATTACGCTGCCGTTCGGTTATGAGTGCCCGGACTTCTTCCCGCTCCCTGTCACGGAGGAAGATGGCGGGAAGACGGAGGAACGGAGGTGGGTTTTCTGGACGGGAGACGGAACCTATTATGTGGGGGATTTTGACGGCTGGCACTTCAAACCGGATGATCTGACATTCCGGAGAAGAGCGTTCCTGAGCGATCTGCCCTATGCGGCGCAGACCTTTTCCGGCACAGAAGACGTGATTCAGATCAGCTGGTTGAGAACGAAATCGATCTGCAGGCAGACGACGGGTGCCGCCGGGCTTCCGAGAGTTCTGAGTCTGCTGAGAAGAGGAGACGCCTATCTTCTGCAGGAGACACTCCATCCGGCAATTCTGCAGAATACGACCGATGCGGGCAGTGCATCGGGAGCGGGGAGCGCACTGCTGATTGAGGAAGATAAGGCAGTTTGTTTTGATTTCTGCGCGAGTGGGACGTATACTGTCGAATTCGTCGACAGAGACGGCAATATTCTCCTGGAAATGGCACATCAAAGCGGCAGCAGGGAGATGATGTTTACCCAGGGAGAAGTGACGGAATTCCAGGGGTTCGGAGAGCATGGAGAATTCAGCCTGATCTGGGATCGCGGAATTCTGGAGATGCAGGCGGACCGCAGTACTCATGTTGCGGTGATTGATTTTCCGAATCTTCGCACAAAGTTCCTTGGCGGAATACGCGTTGTATCCGG
>ONQW01000150.1:0-4419 GCA_900320025.1 uncultured Lachnospiraceae bacterium | reverse complement strand
GCGCAGGACGATGTCGAAACCGCTTGCGGAATCCGGTCCCGGATTTTAAGATTCTGTTGTAGAGGCATTTCTTATTGCCAGCAAAGCAGATGGGGAGGAAGTCATGGCAACGGAATTTATGGGGAAGGAGTTTCTGCTGAAGAACGAGACAGCGCGGCATCTGTATCATACGTATGCGGAAAAGCTGCCGATCATTGATTATCACTGTCATATTCCGCCGCGGGAGATTTATGAGGACAGGCGGTATCGGAATCTCACGGAGGCGTGGCTCGGAGGGCAGAACCCGGACGGATCGTATTTTGGCGATCATTATAAGTGGAGAGTGATGCGGTCGAACGGGGTGTCGGAGGAGCTGGTTACCGGAAATGCGGATCCGTACGAGCGTTTTCGGGCGTTTGCGGCGGCGCTGGAGATGGCGCCGGGCAACCCGATGCTGCACTGGAGCAATCTGGAGCTGCACAAGTATTTTGGCATCAGAGAGGCTCTGACAGAGGCAAATTCCAGGGAGATTTACGACAAGACGGCGGATATGCTGCAGCACGATCCGAATCTGACGGTGCGTGGAATTATCCGGCAGTCGGGGGTGGAGATGATCGGCACGACGGATGATCCGACGGACAGCCTGGAGTGGCATGAGAAGCTGGCACAGATCCCGGATCTGGGATTTCAGGTCTGTCCGTCCTTCCGACCGGACAGGGTTGTGAATATCCAGAAGGCGGGATTCATTGATGCGGTGAACGCGCTGGCGGCATGCGTCGGGAAATCTCAGCTCAGGTCGGTGGAGGAGGTGATCGACGCGCTGTATGCGCGGGTGGACTTCTTCAGGCAGCATGGCTGCCGCGCCTCGGATCACGGTGTGGATATGTTCCCGTACCGGGAGTGCACGATGGAGGAGGCTGACGATGTCTTCGCGAAGGCGATGGCCGGGGAAAAGCTGGATCCGGAGGAAGCGGAGAAATATCAGACCACAGTGCTGCTGGCGCTCGCGCGCAAGTATCGGAAAGAGAATATCGTGATGGAGATTCATTTCTCCGTGTCGCGCAACAACAATCAGAAGATGTTCGGGCGGCTCGGGCCGGACACGGGCTTTGACATGATTGCAAAATCGATGTGTTATCAGAAGCTCGCAAACTTCTGGTCCGCACTGGATGCCACGGATGAGCTGCCGCGGACGATTGTGTTTTCACTGGATGCGTCGGATCTCAATCAGCTGGCGAGCAGCATCGGCTGCTTCCAGAGCGATGAGATTCCGGGCAAGATGCAGCTCGGCGCGGCGTGGTGGTTCCTCGACACGAGAGACGGGATGGAGCAGCAGATGAAGGCACTCGGCAATCTCGGGCTGCTGGGGAATTTTGTCGGCATGCTGACGGATTCCAGATCGTTCCTGTCGTATCCGAGGCATGATTATTTCCGCCGCATCGCCTGCAACCTTCTGGGGCAGTGGGTCGAGGACGGGGAGTACCCGGAGGATGAGGCGGCGCTGAAACGGATTGTGGAAGGAATCTGCTATCGGAACGCGAAGCGATACTTCGGACTGGAATGAGCGTATGGAAGAAGATGTGGCAGCTTCTGGCGCGTCGTCCCGGGACGGGACGACGCGGAGCAGGCAAGGTGTGCGGCAGAAAGCGCCGCGCATGATCTGGGTGGATGTTGGCCGCGGAATAGCCATTCTGATGATTGTGGCATCGCACCTGATTCGAACGGGCCCGGTGACGGATTATCTGGGTTCCGCCGCGGTTGCGCTGTTCTTTTACCTCTCCGGTTATGTCTGTGACCCGCAGCAGTGTGTGAGACCGGGGAGCAGGGCAGCGTACTGGAGGAAACGCTTTCGGCGGATTTATCTTCCCTATGTGGGCGTCGGCGTGTTCAGTATTCTGCTCTATGCCGCCGGAGGCAGGTTCGCGGCCAGCAGACTCGGCGTGGCGGTCAGGGATACAGGGATTGTTCAGAATCTAGGCTATCTTCTGTATGCCAATTCCAAGGGCGGGAGAATGAAATGGAATGAGACGCTCTGGTTCCTGCCCTGTTTTATGATCGTCCTTCTGCTGGCAGCGCTGATTGAGGAGATTCTGGGCGTCTACCGGGTGTACGACGGCGGCACGCAGCGGCAGACACGGGAGCGGATTTTTCTGACGGTGGACAGTGTTCTGCTCGGATACCTGTTTTCGCAGGTGCTCAGGCTGGAACTGCCATGGCATGCGGAGACCGCTTTTACCATGGTGCTGTTTTATGAGGCGGGTATTCTGTGGAGAGCAGCGGAGAGGCCGGCGTGGATGCGAAGGCGCGGTGCGCTCGCCGCTGTTTTTCTGGTGCTGTTTGCCGCGAGTGTGCTGCTCACGAGAGAAAATGATGTCAGGGCTGACGGACGGCTGAAGTCCGGCATCAGCATCCGGGGCGATATCTATCCGCACTTTCTGTTGTCAATGCTCATTCTGGCACTGTGCGTCGCCGCATTCTGTCTGCTGGCCGGATGGATGACCGGCTGGGAGGAGAAGCGGGGAGTGGCGAGTCGTGCCATGGCGTTTCTGGGACAGAGGTCCCTGAGTATCATGCTCTGGAACAAGTTTCCGGTTCTGGCAGTGCAGCTTGGACTGGGGATGATCAGCCCGCACGCCGCCCGATGGGTTGTGAAAAACAATACGATTCCGGGGATGCTGCTTGCGATTCTCCTTGCTGTGCTGTGTGCACTGGTGTGCGTCGTCTGGAGCACTGGTCTGAAAGCAATGTGGAGGCGGACCGGGACAGGTTGCGGCAGAAAAACTCTTCGGGTATAATGGGCACGCCCTGCGGGGCGGAACATATGGCAGCTGCGGCAGGAACCGCCGCAGCTTTTTCTGCGCGGAGAAATCAATCGTTTCGGCCGCGCCGCTGCCGCAAGATTCGCGGCAGCAGGAGGATTTGGTATGTTAAATCAATATTCCAGACTGGAATTTGTCCTTGGCCCGGACGCGCTGGCCACGCTTCGGACAAAACGGGTCGCCATCTTCGGAATCGGAGGCGTTGGCGGCAGTGTGGTGGAGGCACTTGCACGGTGCGGCGTCGGAACGATGGATCTCATAGACGATGATAAGATCTGTCTTACAAACATCAACCGGCAGGTTCTGGCGACGCGCAGAACTGTCGGAAAATACAAGGTCGATGTGGCGGAGGAGCGGATTCACGATATTGACCCGACGATCGTGGTAAATAAGTACAAGATGTTTTACCTGCCTGACAGGGAGCTGGTGAAAAAGCCGGCGGCAGACCAGACCGCGCCGCTGACGGAGCGTGTTGCAGAGGAGCTTGCCGCGGCCGGACAGGAGGCCGCCGTTCCGGACATGCTGGATTTTGCCAGGTGGGACTATGTGGTGGATGCGATCGACACGGTGACCGGGAAGCTGGGCATCATTCTGGAGGCGCAGAGGGTCGGCGTGCCGGTGATTTCCTGCATGGGCTGCGGCAACCGCCTCGACCCGACAAAGCTCACGGTCTGCGATATTTATGAGACGAAGACGGACCCGCTTGCCCGGGTGATGCGCTATGAGCTGCGGAAGCGTGGTGTGAAGCATCTGACAGTCGTCTATTCCACGGAACCGGCGATCCGGCCGATGGATGTGGATAATTCGTGTCTGTATCACTGTATCTGTCCGCCGGGGACGACGAGACGGTGCACGGAGCGGCGGGATATCCCGGGTTCGACGGCGTTTGTGCCGCCGGCGGCGGGGATGATCGCGGCGTCGGTGATCGTGCGGGAACTCACGGATTTTGACCCGGGCGACCGGGTGAAGGGCGGACAAAAGAACCCGAAGAATCAGAAGATCCGGGATAATCAGAAAAGGCAGAGGGAGAAGCAGAGAAAGCAGCAAAGGCAGAGGGAGAAGCAGAGAAAGCAGCAGGATAATCAGCGGAAATAGAGGGGATAGCCAGAGAAAGCAGCAGGCGCGGCGGGAGGGCAGAGAAAGAGGAAAAAGGCTGATCCCGCAGATTCAAAAGGTGTATACTGGCAATAGCAGAGAATCATGACTCATGACGAATCAGCATGGCTGTTTCCGAAGTCTGCGACGCTTTTTAGACACGGCGGAGTATACTTGAGAAGCATGTAAAATCAGGAAATCTGTTTAGGGGGGAAGGGTAGATGAAACGAATCCGAGATTTGTCGATGTTACTGGTCTGTGCTCTGACGATAGCGATGATGCTTGGGATGACAGCATCTGCCGCGCCGAAGGTTATGCCGGACGGAGGAGTATTCGATGCGGAGTACTATGCGCAGAAAAACCCAGATGTTGTCGGCGCGGTCGGATCGGATGAGAGTGTGCTGTATCAGCATTATCTGAATAATGGAAAGGCAGAGGGAGAAGCAGAGAAAGCAGCAGGATAATCAGCGGAAATAGAGGGGATAGCCAGAGAAAGCAGCAGGCGCGGCGGGAGGGCAGAGAAAGA
>ONQW01000147.1 GCA_900320025.1 uncultured Lachnospiraceae bacterium | reverse complement strand
CTCTGCCAAATACTGTCTTCCAAATACTGAGGTGATGAATGAACAGAATCGACTTACATGTGCACTCCAACTGCTCCGACGGGACACTCACCCCGATAGAGCTCGTGCATCACGCAAAAGAACTCGGGCTGACGGCATTCGCGCTCACGGATCATGACACGACGGCGGGACTGACAGAGGCGGTGCATGCCGGCCTCCGGGAGGGCATCGATGTGGTGCCCGGGATCGAATTCAGCACTGAATACCGCGGGAAGGATATTCATATCCTCGGCTACTGCTTCGATTACGAGGCGGAGGATTTCCAGAGGCGGATCCGGGAATTTGCCGACGCGCGCGACCTGCGGAACCGGCGGATGTGCGAGAAGCTCTGCAGCGCCGGGTTCCCGGTTCCCTATGAGGAGCTGATGGCGGAGAATAGGGGTTCCATCGTCACCCGCGCCCAGTTCGCGGCCTACATGGTGCAGCATGGCATCGTCGCCTCCCGCGAGGAGGCATTCGACCACTATATCGGCGATGACTGCCCGTATTTTGTCCCGCGCGAAAAGATCACGCCGGAGATGGCGGTGCGTTTTCTTCTCGATTTTCACGGCGTTCCTGTGCTCGCTCACCCGTATCAGTACGGACTTCCGGAGGAGGAGCTGGAGCAGCTGCTCTCACACCTTAAGTCCGCCGGACTGATGGGTCTTGAATGCATCTATTCACGCTATCCGGAGGATCAGGTGCGGGCGCTCACAAGGCTCGCAGATCAATTCGGCCTTCTCGTGACCGGCGGCTCCGACTATCACGGCGCGAACAAGCCGAGGCTAGAGATGGGAACAGGTTACGGTCAGCTCTTTGTCCCTGAGCAGTGTCTCACAGCGCTCCGCCGCACGCTCTATCATACCGATGAGGAGACGCAGGTGTTCTTCGCCGATCTCGACGGCACACTGCTGAACAGTGAGAAGACCGTCTCCCCCCGCACCATGGACGCGCTCAGACGCTGGTGCGCCGCAGGCAATCTCCTTGTCCTGAGCTCCGGCCGGGCGCTCTATGACTGCCAGCAGGTACTCGAAGAGCTCCCTCTCCGGGAGCTTCCGGGCGTCTATATCGAGGCCTGCAACGGCGCGCTCCTCTATGACTGCAGCACGCATCAGATCATCTACCGCGAGGGCATTCCGCGCGCCATGCTGAGCGAACTCTTCAACGACTGCCGCGCGCACGGCGTTTATGTCCATACCTATACAGACCGCGGCATCGCAGTGCGCCTTTACCGGAAAGAGACAAAATTCTACCAGCGCTATCATCACATGACTGTCATCGAGGCCGGACTGCCCTTAGACTCGGATTTTGCACCGGACGCGGCGGATGAAGAGGCGCGGCGCACCTACTATGCGGACCCTTCGAACTGCCGGGCGGCCAGTGCGGTCCGCTTCACAAAGGATGGCGCACCCGCCGCGTTCGGCGGATTCTGCGAGAATCCTCGGACCAACCCCGCCGAAGGAGACATCACAAAGGTCCTCACGCAGGACCCCTGCAAGTGTATTGCCATCGAACTGGATGATCCGGAGCGGATCGAAGCGCTGGAAGCCTTTCTCCGGGACAAATACCAGGAGAAGCTTGACGTGTTTATGTCGAACGAATGGTACCTCGAGATCATCTCCAGGTATGCCGGAAAGGGACAGGGCCTTACCCGCTTCTGCCGCACGCTCGGCATTCCGGTCTCTCACTCCCTCGCAGCCGGCGATTCGGAGAACGACATCAGCATGCTCCGCGCCGCCGGCACCGGCATCGCCATGTGCAACGGCATCCCGCAGATGCCGGACATAGAAAAAGCCGCCGACGCCGTCACCCTCACAGATAACGACCACAACGGCCTCGTGCCCTTTCTCGAACAGGCCATGAACGTCCGGCGCTGACGCGCCGGATTATCAATACCCTGCAGAAGCTGCCCCGCAGCTTCTGCGTTTTTCGGCGCCCCCGGCGCCGAAAAACCATGACCAGCCTGTTTAACCTGGCAGAAGCCGCCCCAGCGGCTTCTGCGTTTTTCGGCGCATTAGCGCCGAAAAACCATTACCCTTCCACAATGAGGTATCTTCCGTCCCCCACTGCGAAAACCTCCGCCTCATCCAGGATCGTCTGCTCATCTGCACCGTCCAGATCAACCCCGGTCTCCTGAAAGTACTGCCACACCTGCTTCGCATTCTTCACCACCTGTGCGTCGCAGTCCTCCAGAAATGCCTCCGCCTCTTCCCAGGTCTCAGCCACCGGCTCCGGAAACAGCTTTCCCTGCTGATCCAGAAAGCACTGCAGTACCTTTTCATCAAATTCCATACTGATACCTCTTGCCGCGTCTATTGCAGCATTCATCACAGAAAAGTCAAATCGTACTTTCCTTCTCATCGTGACATTGGTTCCTTCGGCATCAATGTCAGTGCGGCATTCATTTTCTCAGTTTTCCGGCGCCGTCTCCGGGATGAACACGCGCGTATCCCGTGGGTCCGCCACCGCGGCCGCCGCCACCGCCTCGTTGCAGAAGGTGAGCTGCGAATTCACGATTTCCTTGCCGCGGCGGTCCACTCTCTCATAGACGCCGTCCGCATTCATCTCACTCGCCTGTTCCGTGTCCGCAAGCTCCGTCTTCAGAATATGCACAGCCTTCGCCGCGATCGACGGGTCCTCCAGCGGGAACATGATCTCGACGCGGCGGTCCAGATTCCGCGGCATCCAGTCCGCGGAGGCTGCGTACACCTCCGGCGATCCGCCGTTCTCAAAATAGAAGATACGGCTGTGCTCGAGGAAATATCCGACGATCGAGCGCACATGGATGTTCTCGGAAATGCCCGGAATGCCGACCCGGAGGCAGCAGATTCCCCGGATCACAAGATCGATCCGCACGCCGGCTGCGCTCGCCCGGTACAGCGCCTCCATGATGTCCGGGTCGCAGAGGGAGTTCATCTTGGCCATGATATGCGCGGCCTCTCCCGCTCTCGCGTGCTCCGCCTCACGGCCGATCAGATACAGGAACCGGTCCTTCAGCCACAGCGGCGCGAGCGTGAGGCGGTTCCAGTGCCGCGGCTCGGAATATCCGCTCAGCATATTGAAGACAGCCGTCGCATCCTCGCCGTACGCCTCGCGGCACGTGAACAGGCCGACATCCGTGTAGAGCTTTGCCGTCGAATCATTATAGTTGCCGGTCGCAAGATGCACATAGCGGCGGATGCCGTCCTCCTCGCGCCTTACCACCAGCGTGATCTTGGAATGCGTCTTGAGGCCGACGAGTCCGTAGATGACGTGGCAGCCGGCCTTCTCCAGCATCTTCGCCCAGCCGATGTTGTGTTCCTCGTCGAACCTCGCCTTGAGTTCGACCAGCACCATGACCTGCTTGCCGTTCTCCGCGGCGCGTGCGAGTGCTGCGATGATCGGCGAGTTGCCGGACACGCGGTAGAGCGTCTGCTTGATCGCGAGCACGTCCGGGTCCACGGCGGCCTGTGCGACAAAATTCACGACCGGCGTGAAGGTCTCATAGGGATGATGCATGAAGATATCGCCCTTCCGGATGCAGGCGAACACATCAGCCCCCTCCGGAATCTCCGGCACCGCCTGCGGTCTTGCGTAGCGATGCTCCCGGAACGCGTCAAACCCTTCTAGTCCGTACAGCTTCATCAGGAAGGTCAGGTCCAGCGGCCCGTCGATGAAGAACACCTCGCTGTCCTGCACGCGCAGCTCCTGCTTCAGCAGAGACAACAGCCGCTCGTCAATCCCGCTCTCCACCTCGAGCCGGATCGCCTCGCCCCACTGGCGCCGCTTCAGCTGCTTCTCGATCTCCTTCAGCAGATCCTCCGCCTCGTCCTCGTCAATCGAGAGGTCCGCGTTCCGCATGACGCGGAACGGGCAGGCGCTGACCACATCGTAGTTGAGGAACAGCTGCGGCATGTTGTGCCGGATGATCTCCTCGAGGAAGATGATCCGCACCGG
>ONQW01000110.1 GCA_900320025.1 uncultured Lachnospiraceae bacterium | reverse complement strand
CCATGGCCAGTGCGACAAGCAGAATCAGCCATATCCAGTGCCAGATCACCCCAAACACTTCCACAAGGTCGATCGTCGTGGTGTTCGTGCTCCGACTGCCGCGATTCATATTGGCAGCGGCATCTGTCCCGGGCCTTATTTGCCTTGCTTCTTCACTCATTCGTCGATACGCTCCACTATGCTGTGAAAATCCTCAACCATTATTTTACAATTCCCTTTCGATGTCAATATCAAGCTGGTCGATTGAAGGTGCCTTTTCACCCCTTGCGCCGGAACTGGTTGATTCCGGCGTCATACACGAATCCTGCCGCCGTCATCAAGTCCAGGATCTCCTGCTCCCCGATGTCAAGATCGTCGCAGAGTTCCGTCAGCGATACGGATTGGTCGCGAAGCTTTGTATTGAGCATGCTGTAAAGGATTGCCGGATCATTTGGCAGTGTCATGGACTTGTCCTCCCTGAATGTTTTTGCTTGGTTTTTGCTTAAAACCAGCTCTTCGCTTCATTTTACCATGTTCACCAAAGTGTGCTACAATACCACACATTCCGGATGCCTGCCTGGTCAGGGCCATCCGCTGCGATGGTGACTTCAATTTGATTTCAATTGTTTTCAATAAAGAAGGACTTCTATCATGCGCCAGCAAAATTCAATCGTTTCCGGTCGTTATCCGGCTATCGGCGATCACCGCGGCTGGATGCTCCGCGGCTTCCGCGACGGATTCCCGATCGCCATGGGGTATTTTGCCGTATCCTTTGCGCTCGGCATCGCCGCCCGGAATGTCGGCATGAACGCGGTGCAGGGCTTTCTGATGTCTCTCGGCATGGTGGCATCCGCCGGGGAATATGCCGCCATTATGCTGATCGGCGCCGGCGCCGGTGTTCTCGAAATGATCGCGACAACCGTCGTGATCAACCTTCGCTACTTTCTCATGAGCTGCTCCCTCACGCAGAAGCTCGACCCGAAGACGCCGCTCTGGAAGCGGTTTCTCCTTGCCTACTGCGTGACCGATGAACTGTTTGGCATTTCCAGCGCGGTTCCCGGCTATCTGGATGTGGCCTACACCTATGCCGCGACCGCGGTCTCCGTCTCCGGCTGGTGTCTCGGCACTGTGCTCGGCGTCGTTGTCGGCAATATTCTTCCGGCAAGGGCGATGAGTGCGCTCAGCGTCGCCCTGTACGGAATGTTCCTCGCCATCATCATCCCGCCCGCGAAGCACAGCCGCTTCATGGGCTGCCTGGTGGCGCTCTCCATGGCAGCGAGCTGGATTTTCACTGCCGCCCCCGTCCTTCGGACGATCTCCTCCGGCTTCCGGGTCATCCTCCTCACCCTGGCTATCGCCGGTATCGCGGCCCTCGTCCGTCCTGTTCAGCCCGACGACACGCCGGCTAAATCATAGTCCTTCCTGCGCCGTGTTCTCTGCGGCGCCGCCCGGGCAGGCCCGAATGCTCTTTATCGCAGAGCAGGGCGCCATTTTCCCGTTGCCATTCCATTGTTCCGGCAATGAAAGGAATACCATCCATGAAGCCTTCCATTCTCGTGTCACTGTTGATCATGTCCGCAACCGTATATGTAATCCGGGCGCTGCCGTTCGTCCTGCTCCGTCGCAACATCACCAATCCGTTCCTGCGCTCGTTCCTGTACTATGTGCCCTACGTCACTCTGGCAGTCATGACCTTCCCGGCCATCATCACCGCCACGGATTCGCCCTGGTCCGGACTCCTTGCGCTGATCGTCGGTGTTGTCGTCTCCCTCGTCCGCGGCGATCTCTTCACCGTCGCCCTCAGCTCCTGTGTGACGGTCTTTCTGAGTGAATTGTTCCTGGTGCACTGACAGACGCTGAGAGCCACTTTTTCTTCCCCTGACGGCATCCCCGGGACGCCGGAATTCCATGCAAAATCTGATTTTCAGTCTGAACGCAACAATGCCCGTATTCCTTATGATGTGCCTCGGCTGGTTCCTGCGCCGCATCGGACTCCTCGACGACGTCTTTGCCTCCCGCATGAACCGGTTCGTCTTCCGCGTGGCGCTCCCTGTTCTCCTCTTCCAGGACCTCGCCACCGAAGACTTCTTCTCTGTCTGGGACCCCGGATACGTCGCGTTCTGCTTCGCCGCCACCCTCCTCTCCATCCTGCTCGTCACGCTCTGTTCGCTGCCGATCCGGGACATCCCGGCGCGCGGCGAATTCATCCAGGCCTCTTACCGCAGCAGCGCCGCGCTCCTCGGCGCCGCCTATATTCAAAATATATACGGCAATGCCGGCATGACGCCGCTCATGATCATTGGCGCGGTTCCGCTCTATAATATTGCGGCGGTCGTCATCCTGACCCTCACTGCACAGACCGCGCAATCAGAATTCCGGCAGATGTCCTCTGCCCCTGCGCAACAGTCAATTCCCGCCTCCGGATCGGCTGTTCTGCCCGAAGCGCATCGTTCTTCACTTATTCTCCGCACCGTGCGCTCCATCCTTACAAATCCTATCCTCATCGGCATTGCGGCAGGCCTTTTCTGGTCTCTGCTCCGTCTTCCTCTTCCTGCCATCCCCGCGAAGGTTGTCGGGTACGTCTCCGCAACCGCCAGCCCGCTCGGCCTGATCGCCATGGGCGCCAGCATCGATTTTCACAAAATCGGCGGTCAGATGCGCGCCTCTCTGACCGCGGTCTTCTTCAAGCTGATCGGCCTCGAGGCTCTTTTTCTCCCGCTGGCCATGCTACTCGGATTCCGCGAGGAAAAACTGGTCGCCATCCTCGTCATGCTCGGGTCCCCGACCACCGTCACCAGCTTTGTCATGGCAAAGGAGATGGGCCACGACGGCGCGCTGTCGTCCGGCGCGGTCATGATCACGACCATCGTCTCCGCCTTCACTCTGACCTTCTGGATCTGGCTTGCCCGCAGTCTCGGCATGATCTGACTGTAAAATGTCACTAAGTTCATGCTTGATCGCAGAAATAATCAGCCTTTACTTTTTGGGAATGCAAGGGTATGATGGGGGCAATTCAAGAGAAAACCGTTGATGAGACGAGTAAGTGGATCACGACGCCGCAGAGAGGAATACAGCCGGTGAAAGTATTCTGACAGACGATCCGCCGAAGACCAGCTCGGAGGGGCCCCAATCAGGCACGGCGATTCCGTTATCATCATGAAGAAGAGGACCAGCTGCAAGGGTGCTGCGGTCCCGCGGACCGGTGGTCGGCGGCAGGCAGTGCGACAGTCGCCGGTCAAGCAGGGTGGAACCGCGCAGGAAGAATTCTTACGTCCCTGGTGCTGCTAAGGCAGTACCAGGGCGTTTTTTATTTTGACCGTGCGGAGACAAAATCATCGTTCCGGATTTCCTGCGTTCCGGAACAGCCAATTTAGAGACGCCGCTGGTTGCGGCAGTCTAAAGGAGAACCTCATGGAACAGGAACAGTATTTACAGGTATATCGTCATTCTCTGGCTCATATCCTCGCCAAGGCAGTGCTTGAGCTGTACGGCAGCGATACCCAGTACGCGATCGGGCCGCAGATTGAGGACGGATTCTACTATGATTTTGTCCTTCCCGCGGGGAAGACGATCCAGGAATCCGATTTCAAAACCATTGAAAACAAAATGCGGGAGATTCTGAAGCGTAAGGAGAACTGGACCCGCAGGGAAGTCTCCAGACAGGAGGCGCTGGATATCTTCAAAAATCAGCGGTTTAAGACCGAGCTCATCGAGGAGATGCCGGAGGACGAGACCATCACCGTTTATTACACCGGTGACGACTATGTCGACCTCTGCCGCGGGCCTCACGTTGACAATTCTCAGGAGCTGCTTTCCGCTGCGTTCGAGCTGCGCAGCGTCTCCGGTGCGTACTGGAGAGGCGATGAGCACCGCGACCAGATGACCCGTATCTATGCGTATGCGTTCCCGGACAAGGAACAGCTGAAGGCGCACAAGGACCTCATCCGCGAGGCGAAGGAGCGCGATCACAAGGTCATCGGCAAGCAGCTCGAGCTCTTCTATTTTGACCCCACCGCTCCCGGCATGCCGTACTGGATGCCCCGTGGATGGAGGCTGTTCAACGCTCTGCTCGCTTACTGGCGCCAGATTCACGACGAGCACGGCTACCAGGAAATCTCCGGCCCGGTCCTGTCCAAGAAGGAACTCTGGGAGACCTCCGGCCACTGGGGCCACTACCGCGACGGCATGTTCATCATTCCCGGACCGGAAGGCATCGACGATCCGGACACCATGGCCTTAAAGCCCATGAACTGCCCGAATGCCATCAAAATCTACCAGACCCAGAATCGTTCCTATAAGGATCTGCCGTTCCGCATCGCGCAGGTCGACGTCATCCACCGCAAGGAGAAGTCTGGTGAGCTGAACGGAATGTTCCGTGTCCAGCAGTTCCGCCAGGACGATGCGCACATCCTCGTCTCCGAGGACCAGATTGCCTCCGAGATCGGCGATATCATGGACATTGCGACTGAGATCTACGGCACCTTCGGCCTGACCTACACCGCAGAGCTCTCCACACGCCCGGATGATTACATGGGCGATATCAACGTCTGGAACAAAGCGGAAGCTGACCTGAAACAGATCCTGATCGACAAGTTCGGAGAGGGCGGCTTTGAGATCAATGAAGGCGACGGCGCTTTCTACGGCCCGAAGATCGACCTTAAGATGAAGGATGCGCTCGGCCGCGAATGGCAGATGGGTACCATCCAGCTCGACTTCCAGCTGCCGCTGAATTTTGACATGAAGTACACCGCGCAGGACGGAACCCAGAAGATGCCCGCAATGATCCACCGCGCGATCTTCGGTTCCATCGAACGTTTCGTCGGCATCCTCACCGAAAACTTCAAGGGCAACTTCCCGTTCTGGCTCAGCCCCTACCAGGTCGCGATCGTCCCGATCCGCCCGGAGCACAACGCATATGCGAAGAAGGTTGCCGACCTCTGCCGCAAGAACGGACTTCGCGTCGAGGCGGACTACTCCGACAACAACATGAAGACCAAGATCAAGAGATTTAAACAGTACAAAGACCCCTACATCCTCGTTCTCGGCGACAACGAGGCGGCGCAGAACACCGTCTCCGTCAACATCCGCGGCAACAAGCAGATGAACAACGTCCCGATCGACCGCTTCCTCGACCTCTGCGATCAGATGGTGGAGGAACACAGCCTCGAACTCATCGACAGCGCAGACGAAAACGCCTGACAGCAAATTGTCCCAAACAAGTTTAGCTTGTTTGGGACAATTTCGGGCTTGCCATCATGCTTGCAATAATACTTGCAATGAAGCCTTGCATTAAAGAAAGAGCAGATTTTGTTCAGGACAGCCCTGACAAATCTGCTCTTTCTGCTTTATTCCACAATCGTGCTCAGCAGCTCCTTTGAGATTCCCGAGATCTCAATCGCATCCTGCTGCGACATTCCGCGATTCAGACAATTACGGTACACCATGAGCGTTG
>ONQW01000015.1 GCA_900320025.1 uncultured Lachnospiraceae bacterium | reverse complement strand
CGGCCACCGTGGACGTGGGACTGCGGCATGTGCATGAGGATTCCTGCCGCCATGTGCACGGTGACGGCTGCTGGTCGACGCCTGAGTGCGTCTCGGATGGTCAGGTGACACATATCGAGGAATTTGACAATAACGTGGAGGGATATACGGACCGCCCGATCGGCTGGTGGTACTACACGCACTGCAAGTACTGCGGAACGGAACTGATTTGCAAAAATCTTGGTGTCCGCAGGGCCTACGACAATGGCGAGAAGGTGCCCGGCACGCACTGCTCCTCGGATCGGAATCCGAACCGGACACTGACCTGCAGCATCCGGGACGACCAGCCGGTCTGCGGTATGACGGAGGAGACGCACATTGCGCACATCGATGCCTGGGCAGAGGGCCACATTCTGTATCTGTACAGTCCGCAGAACCCCGGAGCAGATCTCTGCCTGAATCCGGACAGCAGCAGGATGTTCGCGGACATGAGCGGACTGGTCAGCCTGGACCTCACCCATTTTGACGGGTCGTCTCTTCAAGATACGACGGCGATGTTCCCGGAAGGTCTTGAGGCGCTTACGCTGGGAAACCGTTTCCGGTTCAGCGACAGCTCCGGGACTTACGCGACCGAGGGAAGCGGCCTTGTCGGCGCCTGGGAGAAGGACGGCGAAGAGATCACGGACGGCGAGTCTGCCGCGCCGTTCAAGACGCAGAAAACGTTCAACACCACGCTGCTGTCCGGCACATTTGAGGGACGCTGGAATCAGCACGCGGACGACTGGGCGGGCACCTGGGTCAGACAGGAGGTGACGCATCAGTATTTTGCACGCGGACAGGCGGCCACGACGCCCGGTGGCAATGCCTGGGAGGAGCACAGCGCGGACAAGCGGTTCTACGGCTATTGCTTTGCCCAGCACCTGGCGCCGCCGGACGGGCCGTACAACAAAATTCTGGTGGATGATCCCGCGATTCTGACGGAGATTCTGCACGGGCAGCAGTATCAGTCGTCGCCGGCTGCGGACAACATCAGGGACGCGATCATCACGGTGCTGTATTTTGGCTATCCGAACGGACAGCAGCTGTCCGGGGATCAGAATATACAGGCAAAATACGGTCTATCTGACGAGGCATATTCGCTCGTCACCTGGAACGTGCTCTGTCATTACTCCGACGGTTACAGCAGAAGGGGTAATTTCTCCGGCAGGCAGAGAGAGGCTTATGACGCCCTGTTCGGATGTACCTATGGCAGCATCCCGGCGTCGCTGCGGCAGGAGATTCATCTCTATCTGTATGTCTCCCAGCGGCATCAGCAGCATATGGTTGCCATGGACGGCATCACCTATCAACAGTATGGCGGCGTCAGCGTGAAAAAGGTGGACAGCACCTCCGGAGCGGCGCTGATGGGCGCGGCATTCACGATTTACGACGCGGCGGGTAACGCCGTGGACGCGGACCGCAGCACGCCGGAGATCGATCCGATTGTCTCAGGCAGCGACGGCATCGCCTGCCTTTGCCGCTGCGACGAGCGGTCCGGCCTTGCGCCGGGAACCTACACGATCCGGGAGACGAGGGCACCGGATGGCTATGATCTGTGCACGGAGGAATATACCTTTACCGTGCGGCTAAGCGGCGTGATCACGCAGACCGGTGTCAGCAGCAGGACAGGACTGCGGGAAAAGATGGTGTTCCGGGACGATCCGGTGGTTGTAAAGCATGCAGGCGGCATCCGGATGCGGAAGGTGGACGCGGAGCATCCGGAAATCGGGATTCTGGGCGGTACCTTCGGCATCTATGCGGCGGAGGACATCACCGCCTCATCGGCGGACGGAAACCGCACGGTCACGCTGTATGCCGCGGATGACCCCGTGACGACCCTGACAGGTGGACCGGACGGCCGGGCGGAGACTGCGGAGAACGCGCTGCAGCTCGGGAAGTATTATTTAAAGGAAGTGGAGGCACCCGCCGGATATCAGAAGAATGATGAGATCTTTCCGTTCTCTGTGACCGCAGAGAATCGCTTCCAGGATCAGGAGATCGTGATCCCGGATGTGGCGAAGACGGGCGAGGCAAAACTGGAATTTCACAAGAAGTTGGAGGGCGGTCTTCACCCGATTCCGGAGAAAGGATTTTCGTTCGATCTGTACCGCGTGGCTTTCACGGAGGACGCATCGGGCGGGAGCGCGCAGCGGACACTGGTCGGAACCGCTGTCTGTGATGAGAGCGGAACCGTGGTCTTTGACAGCAGCAACACGGGCAGCGCGCTGACGTTCTCCGGCACGGGAGATCTGGGACAGGCGAATTTCATCTGTGTCGAGAGGACGGACGCGGCTTATTCGGAGCAGTTCCCGGCGCTCGCCGCGGCGGACCGCTATGTCTGCGACACGCATGAGGAATCGGTTTCCCTCGCCATTTCGGACGTTCTACGGCGGGACGAGTGCGGCGCTCGCCGGCGTTGGCGTATATGACACGGAGGAGAAGATCGCGGAAAATTACAGGCCGGCCGGTTTTCTCAATGTGTACCGCGAGCCTCCGGCACTTCCTGACCCGGTCAAGAAGGTGTCCGGCGGGACGACGGTGAAGCAGGATCTGCACAACCAGGTGAAATTCGGCGAGGTATTCCAGTATGACATTCTGCAGGAAATTCCGGCGGAGCTGCCGGCGGATCAGTTCCGCTCGTTTACGCTGCGGGACGAGCTGCCGGAAGGCATTGCGGTGACGGCGGTCCGGGTGCTGGCGGGCGGAGAGGACGTGACAGAAAAGTTCCGGTTCACGATCCGCAATCACGGCATCGCGGTGACCGGGATCGAAATGGGACAAGCTGCGGAGGATACAGCGGCAGTGCAGTCACAGGCGGAGCAGGCTTCCACGCCGCATACAGAAAAGGCGGTTTTCACCTCCATGCTGTGGACAGAAGATGAAGACTCGATGGCGCAGTCAGAGAAAACGGCGTCACCGACAGGGCGCATCCAGCCGGTTGTTCCGGCGAGGACACCATCCTACACCGTGCTGGCGGAGTACAGCGGAGATCTCAGCGATCCGGCTGTCTACGGGAAAATATATGATTTCCGCTTCACGGTCCGGGCACTCGGCGAGGCGGAAACAAAGCAGAGCTACTTCAACGCGGCGCGGGTGGATATTGCCTATCTGGAACCGGAAAATCATCTGACCGCGCGGGAGGATGGGAAGAATGTATATGAGACAGGCCTGCCGGATCAGGAGGAGCGGACGCAGGATCCGGAAAAGGCGGTGCACAGCCGAATGACCAATCCCGTTCAGACAGATGTCTGGCCGTGCATCCCGGATTTTGCCTGGACAGTAGGGAAGACGGTGCTGGATGAGGACGGAGAGGCCTGCAATCTGTGGGCGGTCCATTCCGGGGATGTGCTGACCTACCGAATCACGGCGCAGAATCTGCTGCACCGGATCTCCGGAAGCATCACGGTGACAGATCCGCTCCCTGCCCATGTGGCATTCCTCGATGCGGAGAAAGGCGGTGTCTATGATCAGAAATCCGGCGTCATCACCTGGAAGAATCTGCCGTTCCGGGCGGGGGAGACGGTGTCCGTGTCATTCCGCGTCCGCGTGCTTGAGGAGAAGGCGCCGGGCGACATCGACAATCAGGCCACGGCCGTGTCATGTCCGGACTGCGCGGTGCGGCAGCAGGGCGAAACAGAGGAAAACCGCGGGGAGCAGAACGGAACAAAGCAGGAGGAAGGAAGTCAGAGCGGACCAGAGGAGAAGGATGGACAGAACGAAAAACCCGGCGAGAGCGGTCCGGAGGAGAGGATGCCTGATCTGTCCGTCACGAAGCAGACGGAGATTATGCATAACTTCGTGCCGCAGATTGCCAAGGCAGTTACGGACGGCAGCGGCACCAATGTCCATGGGGTGCTGTTTGAGGAAGGAACGGAGCTGACCTATCACCTGTATGTGTTCAATTCGGACACGGCGGGGGAGAATCCGAAGCGGGACGGCACGCACCGGATCACAGTCACGGACGCGGTGCCTGAGAATACGGAGCTGGTTTCCGCGGCGGGATCAGGACGCGTGATCCGGGAGATGCCGGATGTTGGCGCGCTGGCGGTCGACGATGCTCACTGCGCCGCGCTGGAAAACATCGCCGACGGAGACGGAAAGAAACAGGTGACGTGGACGGAGACGTTCGCACCGCGGGAAGTGAGAGAGTATGTGTTCCGCGTGAGACTGAAGGGGCGCGGGACGACCGCCCGGAATATCGGCATCATGACGGTCCCGACACCGGAGACGGCATCCGGAGAGAAAAAAGAGAACGGAGAGGAAACTGGAGCCGGGCAGGAGAAAGAAAACGGAGAGGAAACTGGAGCCGGAAAGGAAAAAGAGAGCGGAGAGGGGACGGAAGCAAGCCGGCCTACGCCGAAGGCCGTTGAGTTTCAGAGCAATGAGGTCGTCAACGGCACGATTCAGGATCCGGTCAAGCAGGTGCAGACCCTCGAAGGAAAGGACGTGCATGACGCCATGCTGCAGGTCGGTGATCTTTACCGGTATGCCGTCACCGTGGCCAATCCGGCAGCAGGGGAGAAGTATTTTGTCGTGACGGATGAAGTGACGGAGCTGGTCGACCTCGTGGATGTGGAGATCGACGGCAAGAAAGTGGAGGTGGCAAAGCGAGGCAGCACAAAGGCAGAGACGGACGGAGCAGAGCGAACCATTGCAGGAGCAGCCGGCTGCGGCGGGAGGAGTAAAGGAAGCCATCGTGAAAGTGGCTGACACGGCGTCTGCAGAAGCCGCGGCGGGCTTATCCGACGCTGTGACGATGGAGGGGCGCCGGATCACCGCGGCGGTCACAGTTCCTGCCGGGACGAGCCGCGTGATTTCGTTTACGTTCCGGCCGAACCGGAAGGAGTCGGTGTTCACCAATCGGGCGCATGTCTGTCTGACGGATCATCCGGCGGAGCGGGACACGAACGAGGTGCGCAACTGGACTCCGCGCGATCCGGAGAAGACCGTTTCGAGAACGCATGCTTCCACCGGCGAGATACAGAACATGGACGGCGCCGTGGTTTTCGGAGAAAACGGCGATACGCTGGAGTATGCGGTGAAGATTGCGAACACGTCAGAGCTGGTCAAAACCTTCACGGTGAAGGATCCGCTCGATCAGGATCTGGAATTCGTGGATGCCGCGGACGGCGGAAGCTGGCAGAAGGAGAAGCGGACGGTCGTCTGGAAATCAGAGCTCACTCCGGGAGAGACGAAAATTCTGCACTTCCGGGCCAGGGTGACCGGCGGCAGCAGAAACGCACACGCGGAAAATCTGGCGGTGATGGAGGTGGATGAGGCGCATCCGTCTGGCAATACGACAGATACGCCGATCGATGTCACGCCGTCGAAGGTGGTGACGAATGCCGACGGGGAGGATATCGACGACTTCCTGGTGAACAAGGGCGATGAGCTGGTGTATGTCATCACCGTGCACAATCCGGCGGCGGATACCAGACAGTTCCGTGTCACGGACAAAATCCCTGACAACACGAGTTTTGTATCCATGCAGTCAGGCAGGAGTGTCTCGCCGTCTCACCGGGCGGATGCGTCGCTGGTGAACACGGTGACGCGGCGGAGCGGAAACAGGGAGATCATCTGGGTCTCGGACATCCCCGCGGGGGAGGATTATGAATTCGTGTTCCGCGTCCGGGCGGCGAAGGCAGGGTGCTATATCCCCAATTCTGCGCTCGTGACAGTGGACCGAAGCACGATCCGGACCAATCTCGTGGAGAACTGGACACCCGAGGCGCCGCTCAAGGCGGTGACGGCGGGTGGCAGGAACGCGCAGGGGCAGACGTTCCAGGCTGGGGACGGCACGGAGCTGATCTACTCAATCACAGTGAAGAACCCGGCAAACACGGCGAAGATTTTCAGCGTGACAGACCGGCTTGACCGGAACCTGCGGTTCCTCTCCGCGGAGGACGGCGGAACCTTCGACGGGACAGCCGTGCGCTTCGAGGCGAAGGTGGGCGTCGGCGCCACAAAGGTCCTGAGCTTCCGGGTCAAAATTGTAGACACGCCGGTTGGGAAGGAAATCCCGAACAAGGCACAGATCTCTTGTGACAGTTTTGGGGCGGAGACCAACACCGTGACCGTCTATGTGGAAAAGGCGGTGAAAACGGCCGCGAAGCCATCCGCGGTATCGGAGGATATCACGGTCACGCCGGTCGGCAGGAAGGCGCCATCCACCGGAGATACCGCAGGCGCATGGGAGCTTGGGCTTGTCCTTGCCGCGCTCGCGGCGGGATTTGCGGCGGCAGTGTACCTGCTGAAGCGGAAAAAGGGGTGATGCACTGATCAATTGCTGGTATCATAGATGAACAGCAGACGGGTGGTCCGGGCCGGGAATGCGCCCGGACCATTTTTCTTTACAGCGATGACGCGGACAGGAGCAATGCAGGAAAGAATGGACCGGACTGACTTGATACAGAAATCGCATACTGAGGCTCAGACAGAAAAAACGGGACTGACGAAGGAAGAGTTTGACTACGCACAGGATGTGATCCGGAAGCTTGAGGCGTACTATGACAGGAGAGTAGTGGGACAGACGCGGCTCCGGACCTCTCTCATCGCGGCGCTTCTCGCGGAAGGGCATATTTTGATCGAATCGGTGCCGGGCCTTGCCAAGACGACGGCGGCGAAGGCAATCTCTGATGCGGTGGACGGCAAATTCTCGCGCATTCAGTGCACGCCGGATCTGCTGCCGGGCGATATCATCGGGACGCAGATTTATCATCAGGAGTCAGGAAAGTTCGAGACAATCTTCGGGCCGGTTTTCGCCAATTTTGTCCTGCTCGACGAGATCAACCGTTCGAGTGCGAAGACGCAGTCGGCGATGCTCGAGGCAATGCAGGAGCGGCAGGTGACGATCGGCGGCGTGACATACCGGATGCCGCAGGATGTGTTCCTGGTGATTGCGACGCAGAACCCGATTGAGCAGGAGGGGACGTATCCGCTGTCGGAGGCGCAGACGGACCGCTTTCTGCTCAAGGAGATCATCACCTATCCGACGCCGGAAGAGGAGGTGCGGATCCTCGACCGGATGGACATGGATGCGCCGGAAAAGGAGCCTCCGGCGCTGTCGGTTGCGGATGTCGACCGGGTGCAGCGGATCACCGGCAGAGTGTATGCGGATGCCTCGGTGAAGGAGTACATCGCAAGGCTGGTGGATGCCACCCGGCATGCGGATGAGCATCTTCCGGAGGATCTTCAGGGATATGTCAGGATGGGCGCCAGTCCGCGCGCTTCGATCGCGTTCCTCCGGACTGCGCGGGCGATTGCGCTGATGCAGGGCAGGACGTATGTGATTCCGGATGATGTCAAGGAGATGTGCCATCCGGTCCTGCGGCACAGGGTGGCGCTGAATTATGCTGCGGCGGCGGACGATGTGGCGGTGGAGACGGTACTGGATGCGCTTGCGGGGTCTGTGCGCACGCCGTGAATGAATAGAAGCAGGTTTTCGGAGACCTGAGGACAGGGGACAGCTCTGCTCTCAGGCAAAATCACAGATTGGCCCGTAAATTCTGACAGTCCTGTAAATACTGGCAGTTATGATATGAACGCAGATTATTTATCAAGAATTCAGCATCTGGTGAGCCTCTCCACGCGGCGGAAAACCTCAAACATTCTGGAGGGCGGATTCCCATCCGTGTACCGCGGGCGGAGTCTGGAGTTTGAGGATCTGCGCGGCTATGTGTTCGGCGACGAGGTACACGACATTGACTGGAAGAGCTCATCCCGGGCCGGGAAGGCGCTGATCCGGCGCTATGTGGCGGAGAAAAAGCAGTATGTGCTGTTTCTGTGTGACAGCGGCGTGAAGATGACGGCGGATACCTCGGCCGGTGAGTCAAAATCCGATCTCTGCATGATGACGTTCGGCGTCATGGCATACCTGCTGGACCGGCAGGGAGCGGATTTTGCCATGACCTGTGCCGGCAGGCGGGGAGCCGTGGATTCTGCGTTCTGCGGCGGAGAGAGTCATATCGAGGACCTGATCCGGCAGTACCGGCAGGAGGCGCTGCAGACGGGAGAGAGCGATATCGGCGCGCTGGCAGGCGCTGCGGTGGACCGGTTCCACCGGCATATGGTGCTCGTCCTGATCACGGATCTCCACGGGATCGCGCAGCTAAATGAGCGGGTGATCCGCAAGCTGACGGTGAGCTGCGATGTGCGGGTGGTCGATCTGGAGGATGCTTATCTGACGGGGGCGAACGTCTTCGATGTACAGAGAAACCGGTATGTCGATGATTTCTTTCTGGCAAGCAGGGCCCTGCAGGAAGCGGAGCGGCGGGAACGGGCGCGTCTCCTCGGAGCAGCGCAGGCACTCTTCCGCCGGTATCATGTCGGGCTTGTCACGATTGCGCGGGAGAGCGAGATTGTGGACCGGACGATCGGGCTGTTCCGGGAAGATGAGGGGTGAAAGCTCATCCGGGAATTTCTTCCGCGAGTGGCGGGCACCGCTCAATACGCGGCAAAGGGCACACACGGGGTATATCAGTGAAAAGGACGGAGCGGGAATAGAATGAAGATTTCGGTTCCACTACAGCCGATGGCGCAGTTCTCATGGACCTGGACAGCACTCGGTGTTCTCTGTCTCGCGGCAGGCGTTGTACTGATTTTCTGCTGGATACGGCGGCATCCGCCTGTACCTGAGAGGCGGGGAGAGAAACCCTACCGCACAGAGCTGGGCAGATTGTCAGAGGTACAGACGAGGTATCTGCTGGCGCTGGACAGACTGGAGTCTGAATGGCGGCAGACGGGAGAGAAGGATAAGCGGGAGATCCACCTGAGAATCAGCGGACTGGTCAGAGATTTTGTCTTCGAGTCGACGGGCGTGGAGACCATGCATCAGACGCTCTCGGAAATCAGGCGGATCGACCCGGAGCGCCTCGGCGGGAGCGCGAATCTTGTCAGGCTGGAGGATGTCGTGCGGCGCTGCTACGGTCCGGAATTCGCCCCGCGGTCGCGCATGGAGACGCTTGTGACCTTTACGAAAACCAGGAGGATGATCTCGCGATGGAACTGATGCACCCACGCATTCTGCAGATCGGCATTTCGCTCCTTGTTCTTGCGGCAGCGGTGCTCCATATCAGCGCGTGGCGCGGCCTGCCTGCGGTGTTTCGCCATCCGGCCGGAATCCGGAGAGAGGGCAGTGATGCGCGGAACGGTGCGGACGGGAAGGCGGCGGGAAAACGGCAGGAGTTGACAGAGGGGCACGGGCAGCGGAACCGGTACCGCGGCGGCACGAAGACGGCAGCCGCTGATTTTGTCCGCGGGCTCCCGGAATATCGGAGGCGCCGGGTGCAGTATGGGATTCTGATGGGCATACTCGAGGGAGGCCTGCTGCTCGGTCTGTTTTCCCTGCTTGTTCTGATGGCGCGGCCGTACCGGACCGAGACAGTGACGAGCGGGGTAAAGAAACGGGACATCTATCTGTGCCTTGATGTGTCCTACTCCATTTATCAGATGAACTACGACATCGTCGATTCTCTGGAGCAGGTCGTGGGAGGGATGCAGGGTGACCGGTTTGGCATCTCGATCTACAATACCAGCACGGTCACTTATGTTCCCATGACGGACGACTATGATTTTGTCATCAGCCGGCTCGAAACCCTGAAGCAGTATTTTCAGATGCAGAAGCAGTATATGACATTGCTTGGCGGGCGGCAGGACTGGACGGAGCTGTCCGCGGAGGAGCAGGAGGAGCTGATCGACCTCTCAAACCGGATGGAGCCGGTGGAGTCCGGCACGGTCACGAACAATGCGGCAAAGGGCAGCTCGCTGGTAGGAGAGGGGCTGGCGACCTGCCTCTACAGCTTCCCCGGGATCCGCTCCGACGAGCGGACGCGGATCATCCTTATGGCGACGGACAACATGGAGGAGGCGGTCCGCAAGCCGCTGGTGGAGCTGCCGGAGGCGGCAGACCTTTGCCGTCAGAACGGGACGGTTGTGTTTGGAATTTATCCGCAGCCGGAGGAGGTGGACGGCCTTACTTCCGAGGAGGACTACCGGAAAAACCGCACGGAATATGAGAAGGCGGTGGAGTCGACCGGCGGCCGCTTCTATGTGGAGAGCAAAACATATTCCGTGGATCAGATTCTGGCGGACATGCAGAAGCAGGAGGCCATGACCGTGAAGTCCGTCTCGGTGACAAGACAGGTGGACGAGCCGCAGATACCGGGATTTCTGCTTGCGGCAGGATTGACTGCCGCGGCGCTTGCCGGTACCGTACTGCGAAAGGTATGAAGACGTGATGATGCAGCCCATTCTTCCAATTCCATTGGCCGCCGCGCTGGCAGCGGGCGCTGTGTCGGCGGCAGCGCGGCATCTGGTGCGGGACAGCCGCACGGATGCGCCGCAGATGATAAACAGGCTGAGCGGAGCGGAAGGATCCGGTCAGCCGGAATCCTCTGCGCCGCGGAAGAAAAACAAGCCGGACGAAGCGGAAGGATCCGGTCCGTCGGAATCCTCTGCGCCGCGGCGGGGGAATTCCTTCCTGTCGGGAGAAGGAGCGGAGGCAAGGGTGTCCTATGCGCCGCGGCGGGGGATGCTGCGGGTGGGGATACCGCGCTTTATGCGGATCCTTGGCATTGTGGCCTTCGCGTTTCTTCTGAATCTTCGGATACAGCGGCCGGTGCCGGACCGGGATGCGGAGTTCAGAAATATTGATGTGCTCTTTGTTCTCGACGATACACTCAGCATGTATGCAAAAGATGGAAGGGACGGAAAGACCCGCATGGCGGACGCGGTGTCCGACTGTCAGCACATTATCTCCCGGCTCGGGGGAGGAAGCTTTGGGCTTATCAAATTTGATAATCAGTCCCTCATTCTGGCGCCCTTCACGCAGGATGCGGACAATGTGAATGACGCCTTTCTCGCGGTGCAGCAGCCGGATTCTTACTATGCACAGGGCACTTCTCTGAATGTTCCGTATGAGGATATGGAAGAGCTTCTGCTCTCTTCCTCGAAGAAGGAGGATCGCAAATGTTTTGTCTTCTTCCTGAGCGACGGAGAGATCACGGACGGAACGAGCCTGTCCTCGTACGCTGCGCTCGCGCGGTACGTGGACGGCGGCGCGGTGCTCGGCTACGGCACGGCAGCAGGAGGCAAAATGACGGACGGCTACGGATATCCGATCCGGGATCCGGAGACGTATGCGGAGGCGGTCTCGAGAATTGACGAGACGAGCCTCCGGCAGCTGGCATCGGACCTCGGAGTGGATTATATCGCGCAGACCCAGCAGTCCAATGTGGACGCGGAACTGCGCATGATCGAGGCATCCGCAGAGAGCATCCGCGGAAATGGCAGGACGGTTATCTATGAGGACACCTACTATTATTTTGCCGTGCCGCTGTTTCTGCTGCTTGTCTGGGAACTGGTGCTGCTGATCCGGGAGAGGAGGCTGTGATGGGCGGGAAAGAGAAGCGGCAGCGGGAGGCCTTTGCACTGTGGCTGATGGTACTCGCGGCAGGCGCTGTTCTCTGCGCGGCAGGCGTGCTTCTCACAGGACGTGCCGCGGTCAACGCGTATTTTGTCCGGCAGGCAGAGCAGGGAAACGGCAGGGCAGGGCTGGAGCGCACACTGCTCACGATGAACTGGAATGAGGGCTATCTCCCGTACTATAACCTGGGCAATCTGGAGGCCGAAAAGGGGCAGTGGGAGAAGGCTGCCGCGCTGTACGAGAGTGCGCTCGAAAAGGGAACCGCGCATCCCGCGGAGTGCCAGGTGCGCATCAATCTGGCGCTCGCCCTCCTGCACAGTGTGGACGCGGACAGTGCGGAGGCCGCTGCCGACCGGCTGGAGGCGCGGAAGAAGGAAACGGAGGAACAGGCAGAACCATCTTCCGTGCAGAACAGTTCGAAGAATTCCGAAGGGGCTGAGGACGAAAAGGAAAAGATGGAAGACTCCGGGATGATGAATGATAAGGATGAGAATGATGAGGATGAGAAGGAGGAAGAGAAGGCAGTCAGTTCCGGGCAGATAAATGAGGAAGATGGACAGGAGGAAGAAGAGGCAGAGGCGGACAGAAGAATGGTGCAGGCTGCGCTCGTGCAGCTTTATGCGGCGCGGAATGTCCTGACTGAGGAGGGCTGCGCGGATGGCGGCTGGACGGAGTCCGGGCAGACTGCGGATCCATCGTCCTACCACAGCGCGGACGCGGAGAAGCTCAAGGAAGAGATCGATGAGGAGATCCGAAAACTCGATCCGGATGCCGGGAAGGGAGAGCCGGAGAATCCGGATCAGAGCCAGAGCAGCGGGCAGGATCAGGAGAAGGATGATTCGGAGAAGCAGAGTTCCTCGCAGCGGGAGAAGGAGCTGTCGCAGCAGCTTCGGCGGCAGCAGAGCACCGCGCAGCAGGAGCACAATGAGACACTCGGCCGGCAGACGCTGCGGGATGCCGGCACAGAAAACGGCGGGGCGGGGAGTACCGCTGACGCGGGAGCATATCGTGGGAAGAACTGGTGAGAGGTGCGCTGCCGGCCGGAGGCTGCGGAGACCAGACATTGATTCTAGGGGATACCAACGGAGGTAAAGGAGTAATGACAAGAAAAGAGACCATTTTTACCGTGCTGGTTTTGAGCATGATCTCAGGGTGCATTTACGGACTGCAGGTTCTGCTCTTCCATGATCTCCGGAATACAGAATTCTATATTATGCAGGATCTCGCGTTTATTCCGATCTCGATTGCGATCACGACGGTGGTTGTGGGCAACATCGTTGCAAGGCGATCCAGAGAGGAGGCGGCTGAAAAAGCCGGTATGCTGAGGACGATGTTTTTCTCGGACATCGGGCGCATCCTTATGAAGAAGATCAACGCCATTTCCGAGCCTTCCATTCCGGTATATTCCGGCAAAGGCATGAGCGTACAGAAGCAGCAGGAGATCATCCGTTCCACGGCAGCAGCCGTGCATACGGACCGGGACACGTATGAATTTATCAGAGCCTTTTTAAATGAAAAGAAGCAGGATCTCATCACCTTGTCGGGAAACAACAATCTGATGGATCAGGATGATTTCACGCAGCTTCTGGGCGGTCTTTTCCATCTGCTGGATGAATTTTCACTCCGGGGAAGCTTTGAGGAGCTGAGTGAGAGCGATATCTCCCACATGAACGATGATTTTGCAAGGGTACTGATTCTTCTCGGAACCAACCTCGCCGCCAGCGCGGAATTCCAGCGGAAGCACTTCCCTGACTTTTATCAGAAAGCGATCGGGAGGGTGAAATCAGGGGAAGAAGGGTGAGATGCGGCGGAAAGATTGAGAAGGTATCATGCGTGATCAGCGGATTCATTGTGTGAAACCGCCATTTATGCTATGATTTTGCACGGTTATGAGAAGTGCGGGACAGGGGATCAGGACATGCCGGGGTCAGCTCCGGGAAGGCGAATCCCACCGGCAGAGCCGCATCCGCGTCTTCCGAAAATTTATAATTCTGTTTACGGAGGTTCTATCCATCATGAGTGCATCGTTTGAAGACATTATTGCTCAGGTCAAGGCCCTTCCGACCAAGACTCTTTCTATCTGCGTCGCGCAGGATGAGAATGTCCTGAAGGCTGCGCAGCAGGCGCAGGCCAAGGGTGTCGCAAATCCGGTCCTGTTCGGCGATGAGGACAAAATCCGTGCGATCGCATCGGAGTGCAGCATCGATCTGACGAACATGAAGATTGTGGATGAGAAGGACGATGAGCAGGCGGCACTCAAGGCCGTGAAGATGGTTCACGACGGCGAAGCGGATATGTATATGAAGGGCGAGCTTCCGACCAAGTCCTTCCTTAAGAGTGTGCTGAACAAGGAAGTCGGTCTGCGGACGGGCAAGACGCTGTCCCATGTCTGCATCTTTGAGATTCCGAAGTATAAGAGACTGCTGTTCCTGACCGATGTGGCGTTCCTTCCGTATCCGACGCTCGAGGAGAAGGAGCAGATCATCAATTACACGGTGAAGGTCGCGAATGCCTGCGGTGTGGAGAATCCGAAGGTTGCACCGCTCGCGGCAGTCGAGGTGGTCAATCCGAAGATGCCGGTCACGGTGGAAGCGGCGCAGCTGACACAGTGGAACGAAGAGGGACGCATCACTGGCTGCATCGTGGACGGCCCGCTTTCCATGGATCTTGCCCTGGAGCCGGAGGCGGCGCAGCACAAGCCGGGCGCTCTGGACAGAAAGATCGTCGGAGACGCCGATATCCTTCTGTTTCCTGATATTCATGCAGGCAACCTGGTATACAAGACCATTGTGCACATGGTTGACCATGTCGAGAACGGCAATATTCTGATGGGCACGAAGGCACCGGTGGTCCTTACCTCCAGAAGTGATTCTGTTGAGGTTAAGGTCAACAGTATTGCGGTAGCGGCTGTGGTAGCCGAGAATCTGAAGAAGAATCCCTGGTAAGGGAAGTTGGGGCGCGGGGCGCCCCAACTTCGGAAGAATGCAGCTGCGCTGCATTCTTCCGGGTAGTGAAAGGCCAGGGGATGTAAGGCCAAAGGGCAGGAAAGTTGGAGCGGTAAATGCCCCAACATTGGAAGAACGGCAGATCAATACAGGCGCGGGGCGCCATATGAAAAGCGAGGAGCGGTGTGATGGCTATCAGAAGTCTTATTATCAATCCGGGTTCCACATCGACGAAGATCGGTGTTTTTGACGATGAGGAGCAGATTTTGGACAAGACGCTTCGTCATTCGACGGAGGAAATTTCAAAATATGCAAGTGTTTATGATCAGAAGGATTTCCGCAAGCAGATTATTCTGGATGCGCTGAAGGAGAATCAGATTGATCTGTCCAGTCTGAATGTCTGTGTCGGGCGCGGCGGCCTGCTGAAGCCAATTCAGGGCGGCACATATGAGGTGACGGACGAGATTGTTGAGACGATGAAAAAGGCGGAGTACGGCGAGCACGCCAGCAATCTCGGCGGCATTCTGGCGCGGGAGATCGGCGATGCGCTCGGCATTCCGAGTTATATCGTCGATCCGGTCGTGGTGGACGAGATGGAGCCGGTCGCCCGGATCTCCGGCATTCCGGAGATTGAGCGGGTATCCATTGATCATCCGCTGAATCAGAAGGCGATGGCGCGGCGCTATGCGAAGTCTGTCGGCAAGAAATATGAGGACCTCAATCTCATCATTGTGCACATGGGCGGCGGCACGTCCTGCGGCTGCCACAGCCATGGGCGCATGATTGATGTGTTCGGCGCGTTCAACGGCGACGGCGCCTTTTCTCCGGAGAGAGCAAACGGCATTCCTGCGCTTTCTCTCGTGAATATGTGCTTCTCCGGCAAGTATACCTACGCGGAGATGAAGAAAAAGGTGATCGGCGGAGGCGGTTTCAATGCCTATCTCGGCACCAATGATGCCCGCGATGTGGACAAAATGTGTGCGGAGGGCAATGAGAAGGCCATCCTGGTGAGAGATGCCTTCATCTATCAGATTGCCAAGAACATTGGCGCCATGGCAGCGGTGCTGAACGGCAAGGTGGATCAGATCATCCTGACCGGCGGCATCGGATATGACAAGTACATCACGAGCCATATCGAGGAGAAGGTATCCTGGATCGCTCCGGTCACGGTTTACGGCGGCGAGGCGGAGCTGCTCGCCCTGGCGCAGGGAGCACTGCGCGTGATGAACGGCGAGGAACAGGCAAAGAAATACTGAGGCAGCACGAATTTTGCGGATCCCTGCAGGAAGCATATCTTCCCGCAGGGATTCTTTGTGAAGGCGACGAGCCATGAGTCATGATGCAAGCTTGCTTGCAAATCATGACTTATGGCGACCGCTTATCATCGAGTGCGGAGCACGATATGGAAGGCGACCGCTCATCATTGAGTGCGGAGCACGGGATGGAAGATGATTCCTGATGACGCAGGCCTGGATGAGAGAAGAAAGCCGGTCGGAGCGGTGAGCGGGCTGCGCAGGTGTCTGCGCTCTTGATTTGCACGCGCGGATTGTATTATGATAGTTATCCGTGTAGTTTTTTGTTCATAGCGAAATATGCGGGAAAGCAGCCTCTGGAACATCGCGCAAATACGGGGCTGTGGTACCGTCAGCAACAGGTAAGGAGTTTTCTGCATGGCAAGGATTGTCGACAAAATTTTCGGCACACACAGTGATCATGAGCTGAAGAGAATCCGGCCGATCGTGAATAAGGTGCTCGCACTCCGCGATCAGATGGCCGCACTCTCGGATGAGGAACTCCGCGGCAAGACCGAGGAATTCCGGAAGAGGCTGAAGGAGGGGGAGACGCTGGACGACATTCTGCCGGAGGCCTATGCGGCGATGCGGGAGGGCGACCGCAGAGCGCTCGGCATGGAGCCGTTTGAGGTGCAGATCATCGGCGGCATCATTCTTCATCAGGGACGAATCGCCGAGATGAAGACCGGCGAAGGAAAAACGCTTGTGGCGACGCTGCCGACCTATCTCAATGCTTTGGAAGGACGCGGCGCGATGGTCGTCACTGTCAACGACTATCTGGCAAAGCGTGACTGCGAATGGATGGGGCAGGCGTATCAGTTCATGGGCCTGACCTGCGGCGTGGTTCTGAATCAGATGAACAGCGACGAGCGGCGCGCGGCCTATGCCTGTGACATCACCTATGTGACGAACAATGAGCTCGGATTTGATTACCTGCGTGACAACATGGCAATCTACAAAGAGCAGCTGGTTCTCCGCGAGCTCCACTACTGCATCATCGACGAGGTGGATAGTATTTTGATCGATGAGGCGAGAACGCCGCTCATCATTTCCGGCCAGAGCGGAAAATCCACCAAAATCTACGAAGCCTGCGACATTCTTGCAAAGCAGATGAAGCGCGGCAAGGATGTCGAGGACCTGTCCAAGATCGACGCCATCATGGGCATCGAGCAGGAGGAGACCGGAGACTTCCTGGTGAACGAGAAGGACAAGATCGTGAACCTCACGGCGGAGGGCGTCGCCAAGGTGGAGAAGTTCTTCCATCTTTCGAACCTTGCGGATCCGGAGAATCTGGAGATCCAGCACTGCATCATTCTGGCGCTGCGTGCCAACTATCTGATGCACAGGGATCACGATTATATCGTCAAGGACGATGAGGTTCTCATCGTCGATGAATTCACGGGACGTGTGATGCCGGGGCGGCGGTATTCCGACGGACTGCACCAGGCGATTGAGGCGAAGGAGCATGTCAAGGTCAAGCAGGAGTCCAAGACGCTTGCAACCATCACGTTCCAGAATTTCTTCAATAAATTTGACAAGAAGTGCGGTATGACGGGTACTGCGCTCACCGAGGAGCAGGAGTTCCGCGAGATCTACGGCATGGATGTCGTGGAGATCCCGACGAACAAGCCTGTCATCCGTATCGATCATCAGGACGCGGTCTTCAAGACGAAGAAGGAGAAGCTCGCCGCCGTCATCGCCCAGGTCAAGGCCTGCCACGACAAGGGACAGCCGGTGCTGGTCGGCACGATCACGATCGAGGCTTCCGAGGAAATTTCCCGGATGCTGAAGAAAGAAGGTATCCCGCACAACGTTCTGAATGCAAAATACCATGAGCTCGAGGCAGGCATTGTCGCGGAGGCCGGGCGGCACGGCGCGGTAACCATCGCAACCAACATGGCTGGCCGAGGCACCGATATCAAGCTGGACGATGAGGCGAGAGCGGCAGGCGGACTTTACATTGTCGGCACAGAGCGCCATGAGTCCCGCCGTATTGACAACCAGCTGCGAGGACGTTCCGGACGACAGGGCGATCCCGGCGAATCCAAGTTCTTCATCTCCCTCGAGGACGATCTGATGAGACTCTTCGGCTCGGAGCGGATGATCAGCATGTTCAATAGCCTGGGCATCCCGGAGGGACAGGAGATCTCGCACAAGTCTCTGTCGAGAGCGATCGAGTCTGCACAGAAGAAGATCGAAGCCAATAATTTTGGCATCCGCAAGAATCTGCTCGACTACGATGCGGTGAACAATGAACAGCGTGAGATTATCTACGCGGAGAGACGGCGCGTGCTGGATGGGGAGTCCATGCGCGAGTCCATCTACAAGATGATCACGGATATCGTCGAGAACGCGGTCGACACGTCGATCGGCGAGGCGGGAGAACTGGACGACGAGCACCTCACAGAACTCAATGAGCTGCTTCTGCCGATCATTCCGCTGGAAAAAATTACGAGCGACCGACTGGCTGACAAGTCCAAGAACGGAATCAAGCAGCAGCTCAAGGAAGAGGCGGTGAAGCTCTACGAGGCGAAGGAAGCGGAGTTCCCGAATGAGGAAGCAATCCGCGAGCTGGAGCGCGTCTGCCTGCTGCGGGTGATCGATCAGAAGTGGATGGATCACATCGACGACATGGCACAGCTGCAGCAGAGCATCGGCACGCAGGCCTATGCGCAGCGCGACCCGAAGGTGGAGTATAAGCTGACCGGCTATGAGATGTTCAACGAGATGAGCACAGCCATTCAGGAGGACACCATCCGTCTGCTGATGCATGTCCGCGTGGAGAACCATGTCGAGCGGGAGCAGGTGGCGAAGGTCACCGGCACAAACAAGGATGAGTCCGTGTCGAAGGCACCGGTGAAGCGGGCGCAGAAGAAGATCTATCCGAACGATCCGTGCTGGTGCGGAAGCGGAAAGAAGTACAAGAACTGCCATATGCAGAGCGACCTCGCAAAAGAGGGAAAGGCGTGACGGGGGCAAGAGGGAAGAGCAGGCGCACGCAGAGCAGCCTCGCGAAAGAGAGGCAGTATGATGGTGAGAAAGTCGTTTGATCCAGATAACGGTCAGCGTAGATTCATGTTTTAAACAAATCGCACGCGGGTACTACAGTATGGATGGAGACGACTAACCAAAGAGCAGGAGGAACCCATGGTTGAACTGGACACCATGAAAATAGAACTGCAGCAGAGGAAGGATCAGCTCACGGAAGTGATTGATTCTCTCGAGCTGGGGAAGAAAAAGCAGCTCATTGAGGAATTATCCCGGGAGTCCGAGGCACCGGACTTCTGGAATGATGCCGACAGAGCCAATGATAAGATGAAGCAGCTCAAGGATCTGCAGAAGACGGTGGACGAGGCGGACGGTCTCACAAAATCTTATCAGGACATTCTGGACCTGATCGAGATGGGAAACGAGGAGAACGATCCTGCGATTGTGCCGGATGTCCGCGGCGAACTCGATGATTTTGAAGAAAAGCTCGAGGAGATGCGGCTCACAACTCTCCTGACAGGGCCATATGATCACTGCAACGCGATTTTGTCGCTGAACGCGGGCGCCGGCGGGACGGAATCCTGCGACTGGTGCTCGATGCTGTACCGGATGTACAGCAAGTGGGCGGACAAGCACGGATTCACCATGGAGACAGTCAACATGGTGGAGGGCGATGAGGCCGGCATCAAAAACGTCGATTTCCAGATTAACGGCGAGAATGCCTACGGATATCTCAAATCGGAGCGCGGCGTCCACCGGCTCGTGCGGATTTCGCCGTTCAACGCGCAGGCCAAGCGGCAGACGAGTTTTGTCTCGTGCGAGGTCATGCCGGACATCGACAAATCCATCAACGTGGAAATCAACCCGGACGATATCCGCATCGACACCTATCGATCCAGCGGTGCCGGCGGACAGCACATCAACAAAACCTCGTCGGCCATCCGTATCACTCATTTCCCGACCGGAATCGTCGTGACGTGTCAGAATGAGCGGTCTCAGTTCCAGAACAAGGACAAGGCGTTTGAAATCCTGCGCGCAAGGCTGTATATGTATCAGCTCGAGCAGGAGGAGAAAAAGCTCGCGGCCATCCGCGGCGAGGTCAAGGACAACGCATGGGGCAGTCAGATCCGCTCCTACGTCCTGCAGCCGTACCAGCTCGTCAAGGACACCCGCACCGATGCGGAGACGGCCAACACCGACGCGGTCCTCAACGGTGACATCGACCTGTTTATCAACGCCTACCTGAAGATGGAAGCGGCCAAGAATAAGAAAGCATGATCAGAACCCCTGCGCGAGCGTCTGTGTTAGCGCGGGGGTATTTTTGTCCCTAACGAGTTTAGCTTGTTTGGGACAATTGCCTGGAAAATGTATATTTATAAAAATTATACTTGATTTATGCAAAATCCGTGCATATAATACAGTCAATTCAGAGATGAAGGCAAGCAGGACGCGGATGTGATGTCCGGCGCAAGGAGGAGAATATTATGAAGAAGGCAATTGCACTGGTTCTTGCAGGAATGACGGCATTTTCTCTTGCAGCATGTGGAAGCAGCAGTGGTTCGACGACGGCTTCGGGTGCTGCGTCGACGACAGCGGCAGCGGCATCCACGGAAGCGGCGCCTGCAGCATCGACAGCTGCTGCGGCGGCATCCACAGATGCGGCAGCGGCAGCCTCGACGGAGACCGACAGCGCGGCGGTGGATCTGTCCGGTTCAAAATATTTGTCTGACGGTGTGCTGACGGTTGCGCTGAATTCGACGTTCCCGCCGTTTGAGTATGTCGGAGACGGAACGGATGATTTCAAGGCGATCACATCGAATCCGACGAATGCGACAGGCTTCGATGTGGCCATGGTCAATGAGATCGGAACGCGGCTCGGGGTCAAGGTCGAGATCGCGGATATGGATTTTGACGGAATTATTCCGGCGCTCGGCACGAAGGCGGATGTGGCAGCTACCGGCATGACGATCACGGATGAGCGGAAGGAAGCGGTGAATTTCTCGGATCCGTACTACGATGCGACGCAGGCGGTTCTGGTGAAGAACGATTCGACGGTGGCTACGCTCGATGATCTGAAGAAGTGCACGAGTGTCGGGTGCCAGCTTGGTACGACCGGCGAGACGGTAGCAAATGACAACGGACTGAAGGTAAACTCCGTGAAGAGCTTCAACCAGGCGGTGCTTGATCTGGAGAACGGGAAAAATGACGCGGTTGTGATCGATCAGATTCCCGGCGAGGCGTTCACAAAGCAGTACAGCGATCTGAAGCTGATCGATGGCTCTGAGTTCAATTTTGACGTAGAGCAGTATGGCATCGCAATGCCGAAGGACGACGAGGTGATGCTGAATGCGATCAACAGTACGCTGGCGGATATGAAGTCCGACGGGACGTATGACAAGCTGCTGGATCAGTATATCAACAACTACGAGGCGGAATAAGGCTGCAGGATGTATCGTCTGGTCAAAATATGGTAGGATAAGGAAGGCCGAGGCACCGGTACGGCGCCCCGGCACTCTTTTTATTGAGGAGCAGGATGTATGGATAGCTTGAGTTCACAGTTTTATAAGGCGTTCGTCAAGAACAATCGATGGATGCTGTACATCAAGGGCCTTGGGAGCACGCTGGAGGTCACTTTATTTGCCGCGCTTCTGGGTCTTGTTCTCGGCACGTTAGCCTGTCTCTTCAATATGAAGCGGGGCCGCTCGGGCAAACGCACGGTGGGATCGGTGATTGCCTATGTGTATATCGATGTCATTCGCGGGACGCCGACGATGATTCAGCTGCTCATCATGTGGAATGTGATCATGGCCGCCTCCAAGAACAAAATTCTTGTCGCGAGCCTGGCGTTTGGCATCAACTCCGGCGCCTATGTGGCAGAAATTATCCGCGGCGGGATTCAGTCGGTCGATCCGGGCCAGATGGAGGCCGGGCGATCCCTTGGACTGACCAGAATCCAGACGCTGAAAAATGTCGTGCTGCCGCAGGCGTTCAAGAACTGCTTCCCCTCTCTGATGAATGAAGTGATAACGCTGCTGAAGGAAACGTCTATCGCGGGGGCGGTCGGACTGGCCGAACTGACGCACGCATCCGACATGGTGTCGAGTGCAACGTATCAGTATATGATGCCGCTGCTTGGCGCCGCTGTCATGTATTTTGCCGTCGTCAAGCTGATGTCGTTCCTGTTCGGCATTCTTGAGAACAAGCTGAAGGAAAGCGACATGCGCTGAGCCGGATGTCCGCGGGGACGCTGTGGACATGACAGACACTGTGAGGCCGGAGAAGGAAAGGAAATCGCGAAGATGGCAGAAGAGCAGGCTTTGATCCGGGTGAAGGACCTGAGGAAGGATTTTGGCAGCAACCATGTGCTGCGCGGCATTAACTATGAGATTCAGAAGGGACAGAAAATTGTGCTGGTCGGTCCGTCCGGCTGCGGCAAGTCGACGTTCCTGCGGTGCATGAATCTTCTGGAGGTGCCGACAGGCGGGGAGGTCTGGCTTGACGATGTGCAGGTGAATGACCCGAAGACGGATATCAATAAGGTCCGGCAGCGGATGGGAATGGTGTTCCAGCACTTCAATCTGTTTCACAACCTGACGATCATGGATAATATTACGCTGGCGCCGGTCAAGCTCGGACTGATGAGCAAGGAGGAGGCGCAGGAGAAGGCGCTGCAGCTGCTCCGCCGCGTCAATCTGGCGGACAAGGCAGACGCCTATCCGCACAGTCTCTCCGGCGGAATGCAGCAGCGAATCGCCATTGTCCGCTCGCTTGAGATGAATCCGGAGGTCATGCTGTTCGACGAGCCGACCTCCGCGCTTGACCCCGAGATGGTCGGCGAGGTGCTTGATGTCATGACCGAGCTGGCCGAGGAGGGCATGACGATGGTGGTTGTTACACACGAAATGGCGTTTGCCCGCAAGGTTGCGAACAAGGTGCTCTTTATCGACCAGGGCATCATTCAGGAGGAAAATGCTCCGGAGGAATTCTTCGCACACCCGAAGAATTCCAGACTGCAGGATTTCCTGAGCAAGGTGCTGAAGTGATAGCTGGTGATAGTGATTGAAAACGGCCTCCCGGGTTGACCGGGAGGCCGTTTTGTCCCTAACGAGTTTAGCTTGTTTGGGACAAAAATTGTCCCAAACAAGCTAAACTCGTTAGGGACAATTCTGCGGGTGATCAGAGCAGGGCGTCGAGTTTTTCTTTGAGGACGGACTCGGGGACAGCGCCGACGACCTGGTCGACAACCTTGCCGTTCTTGAAGAAGAGGATGTCGGGGATGGACATGACGTTGTACTGTCCTGCAAGTTCTTCCTCCTCATCGGAGTTGACCTTTCCGATCTTGGCCCTGCCTTCATACTCGCCGGCGAGTTTCTCGACAACCGGTCCCATCATGCGGCACGGCCCGCACCATTCCGCGTAAAAATCAACCATGACCGGAACGCTGCTCTCCAGAACTTCCTGTTTGAAATTGGCGTTGGTAAATTTGTATTCCATATGGTTCCTCCTTGTGTGCTGATTACCAGTCATTTATAGATTAAATTCTAGTGTTTGGACTTTTGGCTCTGAAATCATTATATTAGATACAGAATACTTATCAAGTACGCAGATTATTCTAAGCAGGTAAGGAATTGCTGACCAGGGAATGCCAGCTGTGGCATAAAAATATGGTATCAGGCGTTCGCCAGGGGAGAATGGAAGTGCCGCGGGAGGAATCCCTGATACGAAGAAGGCCGTCCATCTGGGCGTTTCTCACGCGGGTACCGCGAGGGAGGCGCGGCACAGGCAGCAATTTGAATCTGAGGTACGGTATCAACACTCTTTGATGCGGTTTGCAGAAAGGCACATGTTTAAATATGAAAGAGGAAGGAATAGCAGGAAGCGGGAAAGAAAGCAGGGAGTCGCTGTGCGGCAGTCTCACCGGGCAGGGATGCGGCCTCAAGAAGGTGCTGGATATCATCGGCGGGAAGTGGAAGGTGTTGATTCTGTGCCTGATCGATGATCGCGGGAGTGTCCGGTATAACGAGATGCGGCGCGAAATTTTCGGGATCACGAGCACGATGCTGGCGCAGTCGCTCCGGGAAATGGAGGAAGACGGACTGGTGCTTCGTCATCAATATGCAGAAATGCCTGTGCGTGTGGAATATACGCTGACAGACAGGGCAAAATCCATGATTCCGATTTTGCTTGAGTTAAAGGCGTGGGGAGAGAAAAATTTGTAGCAGCAAAAATCGCGGCAGGGGTATTAGTATGTCGTTTTTGAGAGAGATTGTCAGGATTACACAGGGATGGGGATGGGCGGCGATCACGCTGCGGCTCGCCATTGCGGCAGTCGTCGGAATTCTCATTGGACTGAACCGGGAGCTTAAAAATCGGAGTGCCGGGATCAAGACGCATGTTCTGGTCTGTGTGGGTTCGGCGCTTGCGACGATGACAAGTGAATATGTGAGCATCGCGTTCCCGGGTCAGGGGGATATCAACCGGATTGGCGCGCAGGTGATCAGCGGCGTGGGCTTTCTGGGTGTCGGCACGATCATCATCACCGGAAAGAAGCAGGTGCGCGGTCTTACGACCGCAGCGGGACTCTGGGCCTGTGCCTGCGCGGGGATTGCGATCGGAATCGGGTTTATCGAGGGAACGGTGATCGCGACAGCGATGATTATTTTTACGCTGATTGTGCTGGATCGTCTGGATAAATTCATTCACAGGCATTCGAAGACGATTGATCTGTACCTGGAGTTTTATAGCAACAATGACATAAACAGTCTGGTTTCGTGGCTGCATGAACACCGGGTCAAGGTGGATAACATCAATATCACGAAGAGCTCGATCAAGGGGGAGAGACCGGTGGCGACGCTGACCGTGATTGCGCCCGATGAGCAGACGCGCAGCAGCCTGGTGGAGATGCTCCGGGAGAGCGAATTCATCCGGTATTCTGAGGAGTTATAGGTAAAGGCACCAGAGGGGAGGGGTGAGCATGGCAGCATTTGACCGGATTCAGTCGGGTATTCCGGAGATGGACGAGGCGCTGGAGAACATCCGTCTGGGCGACAACGTGGTCTGGAGACTGTCGCATCCGGCAGAGTTCCGGTATATCGCCGAGCCGTTTGTGCGGCAGGCGCTGCGGGACGGCCGGCGGCTGCTCTATGTTCATTTCGCGCCGGTATCAGCTTATTCCGGCTGGCTGGAAGAGATTCCGTCGGTGGTGATCCG
>ONQW01000146.1 GCA_900320025.1 uncultured Lachnospiraceae bacterium | reverse complement strand
GCGCTGCTCAAATATCTGAAATTCGGCACGCAGCAGGCGGATGGCACGGTCCGGGCGCTGGCGGTGCCGCTTGGCCTCTCCTATTACACCTTCACGCTGGCCGGCTACGCGATCGATGTCTACAACGGCATCGCGGAGCGGCAGAGGAATCCGGCAAAGCTGTTGCTGTTCGGGATGTTTTTCCCGACGATGGTCTCGGGACCGATTCAGACCTACCGCGAGACGGGCGCGGAGCTGTTCAGGCCGCACCGGCTGGACTACCGGACGGTGACGCGCGGTCTGCAGAGAATGGTCTGGGGCTTTTTCAAGAAGCTGGTGATCTCCGAGCGGGCGGCAGTGCTCGCGAACACCATATTCCAGGGGTATGGCCAGTATCCGGGGGCCTACATCTGGTTCGGCGCCGTGATGTTCACGATGCAGCTGTACACGGATTTTTCCGGCTGTATGGATATCGTGATCGGCGCCGCGGAGGCGCTTGGGATCCGTCTGCCGGAGAACTTTACGCAGCCTTTCTTCTCAAAGACGATTTCCGAATACTGGAGGCGCTGGCACATCACGCTCGGCGTGTGGATGCGGAACTACGTGTTCTATCCTCTGCTCCGGACAAAGGGAATGATGCAGCTGTCCCGGACGCTCCGGAAGAGATGGGGAAAGAAGGCAGGCAAGCAGTTCACGACCATTCTTGCGATGTTCGTCCTGTGGACGGCAGTCGGCCTGTGGCATGGCGGGGATATCAAGTATGTCATCGGTTCCGGTCTGCTTCACTGGTTTTATATTGTGGCCGGAGAGCTGACGCTCCCGTTCTGGAAAAAGGTGCTGCCGGCTCTCCACATCCGGATGGAGGGGAAAGGCGCGGATTTCTTCCGAATTGCCCGGACTTTTTTCCTGGTGAATATCGGCAATGTGTTCTTCAACGCGGCCAGTGCAGAGGATGCCTGTGCGATGCTCCGCCTCGGCGTGAGCCGGTGGAATCCGCAGGTGCTGGTGAACGGTTCCCTGCTCTCGCTGGGGCTGGACTGGGAGGATATGGTGATCCTCGCGTTTTCGGTGCTCGTCCTGTTTCTGGTGGATCTGTTGTCCGTGCTGCCGGATCGGCGCGGAAATGTGATGTGTGTGCGGGACCGCATCGCGGAAAGAAAGCTGCCGGTGAGGTGGCTGATCTGGCTCTGCCTTTTGTTCTTCGTGATTATATTCGGGGAGTACGGGCCTGGATACAGCTCCGCGGCATTTATCTACCAGGGATTCTGATTGCAGCGAATCGACGAGAAGAACAGCGGGCAGCTTGTGACGGAATGGAAAAGGATGCCAGAGTATCACTTTTATACAGGCACTGGAGCCGCTGACACCGATGTTATGAACCGGGAGAAGACCGGATATGGGTTTTCTTCCGCAGGTGCCGGGCAGTGCGCGGCACGGGGTATGATGATGGACAAAATAGCAGTATTGATTCCCTGTTATAATGAGGCGATGACGATCACAAAGGTGGTCACGGATGCGAGGACAGCGCTGCCGGATGCGGTTGTCTATGTGTATGACAACAATTCGACCGACGACACCGCCCGTCTCGCGGCGGAAGCCGGCGCGGTCGTCCGCCATGAGTATATGCAGGGGAAGGGCAACGTCATCCGGCGGATGTTCCGGGAAATCGATGCCCGGTGCTATATCATGGTCGATGGCGACGACACCTATCCGATGGAGGCGGCGCCGGAGATGGCGGACAAGGTGCTGCATCACAACGCCGACATGGTGGTGGGGGACAGGCTCTCCTCGACATATTTTACAGAGAATAAGCGGCCGTTCCACAACATGGGCAATTCGCTTGTCCGAAGCGCCATCAATCATCTGTTCGACTGCAATATCCGTGATATCATGACCGGATACCGCGCGTTCAGCTATGATTTTGTCAAGACGTTTCCGGTGCTGTCCCATGGCTTCGAGATCGAGACGGAGATGACCATTCACGCGGTCTACAACGCCATGCAGATTGACAACGTCGTTATCACCTACCGGGACAGGCCGGCGGGGAGCGCGTCAAAGCTCAATACGTTCAGCGACGGTTTCCGCGTGCTTGGAACGATCTTCAACCTGTACCGCAATTACCGTCCCCTGCAGTTCTACGGATGGTTTTCCCTGATTCTCGCGGCGCTCTCGGTGATCTTTTTCATCCCGGTCTTCCGGGATTATCTCGTGACGGGGCTGGTGGCAAAATTCCCGACGCTGTTTGTGTGCTGTTTTGTCATGCTGGCGGCGTTCATGTCTCTGTTCGCCGGGCTGATTCTCTCCAATCTGGAGCGGAATACGCGGAGACAGTTTGAGGTGCAGCGCAACATGCTGCATCACGGATACCGGGAGATGCTCCGGGGGGAAGAGACAGCCGGCGCGGAGGAGAAGGCGTCATGGACGGAAGAAGGCTGAGACAGGGGCGGGGAGATGCTCCGGGAGCCAGAGGCGGCAGGCGCGGGGTAGAAGGCGCTATGGACGGCGGAAAACGGCTGCTGCGGGTCTGCGAAGTGCTGATCGGGCTGTTCCTCGCAGGAGCAGCCTTTCTTTATATCCTATGCGGGGAGAATTCCCACATTGCGGTCCACGACAATCTGGATCTCTTTGTGGCGCAGTATCAGATCAATCTGGATCTCTTTGTGGCGCAGTATCAGATGTTGCGGGAGCAGGGCTCGTTTTTCTCTCAGGGAACGGCTTCCCTGTTCCTCGGGGGCATATCGCGTGACGTTCTGCCCTCGGAGCGCTCTCTGACCGGGCTTATCTACTGGCTTCTCCCGCCGTTTGCCGCGTACATCACACTGTATTTCGTGAAAATTGGGATTTCCATCGCAGGCTTCTGGCTGCTGACGAGGGAACTTCTGACAAAAGGACGGTCAGGCGAAGAAGCGGGAAGGCGATCGCGCTGCTCGGCGGCTTCGCATACGGCATTCTGAATGTCTTTCCGGCCTATGGCATTTGTTTTGCCTCAATTCCACTGTATGTCTGGCTAATGATCCGGCTGTACCGGGTTGGCTCGGGGGAAAACGGACACGGGAAAGAGAGGATGCGCAGCCGTGTGCGGGGAGAGCTTCCCTATCTGGCGGGACTTTTTGCTTATCCGTTTGTCTCTTACTTTTCCTATTTTGGCCTGTTTCTGCTCGCCTACTCGGTCCTGGGCATTCTCTGGATGTGGATCCGGGACCGGCGGCTTCCGCTGAGACTCGTTGCCGGGACCGCGGCTATGGCGGTCGGCTGTGTATTCTTTGAATACCGCCTGTTCCGGACGATGCTCGGCGGCGGGGCGGTGACGATTCGGGAGACCATGGTACAGAATGATTTCACACCGGCGCAGGTTCTGGGAGAGATAGGGGATGTCTTTGTAAGCAACATTTTTCACGCGGACGGCGTTCAGAAGAAGCTGATTCTGCCGGTTTGCGCCTTCTATTTTGTCTTCCTGAATGTGCGGTATGTGGTGCGCGGACAGGGAAAGCGCATCTTCCACGATCTCTATAATCTGATCGCCCTGCTGCTCGGATTCAACGTCGCGATCTACGGGCTGTACGATTTCCGGCCGTTCCGCACCATGGTCGAGAGGCTGGTACCGCCGCTCAAGGGGTGGCAGTTCAACAGAACCATTTTTTTCAGTCCGTTTCTGTGGTATGCGGCCATGACCCTGATCGCTCTGCGCCTGATGAGCGCCGCGGGACGGAGGAAGAGCCGTGCCGCGGCAGCGGGAGCAATTCTGCTGCCAATGCTCAGCGCCGCTCTGGTGCTGGCGACGCCGAACACATACAATGATCTTAATGCCACGCTGCGCGGGGCCGTCAAGGAGAAGATGCAGGGACAGATGACAGACGATCTGTCCTGGCGTGAATTTTATTCTCCGGAGCTGTTTGCTAAAATCAGGGAAGACCTGGGGTATTCTTCCGGAAACCTCGATTCGACACTGGGAACGCCGCAGCAGGAGGCGGAGGAACAGTTCGGGGATCTGGAGCGGGATATGCATACGGACAATCCACTGGATGGCACGGCGGATGATCCGGCTGCCTGGACAGCGTCGGCCCGCGCGGTGGCGGAGCAGGGCTTTCAGGCCTCCGGGGCCACGGGCACGGACTGGGCTGTGGCGTACGGACTTCATCCGGCTGTTTTGGAGTACAATGGGATTGCGACGCTCGATGGATATCTCGGTTTCTACAATCAGAGCTACAAGGATGTATTCCGCGCGGCCATCGCACCGGCTCTGGACAGGAGACCCGCGAGCGAGGTGAATTTTGACGCGTGGGGCGCGCGGTGCTATCTATACTCCGGCGATGAGGACGGCATTGTCCAGGCGGTTCGGCATTATCAGACAATCAGCAGTCAGATCGCCATCGACGGGACGGCGCTCCGGGATATGGGATGCCGCTACCTTTTCTCCCGTATCCGGCTCACCAATGCGGCGGAGAAGCACCTGTATCTGCGCGGCGAATGGTCGGATGAGACATCGCCGTATACCATCTATGTCTATGAGCTGAAGTAATGGCTTGAAAGTGACGTTGATACGTCACTTTCAAACTGACATTGGTGCCGCTGGCACCAATGTCCCGATCCTGAGCTGACGGAGACGATGAGGGCAGACAGCAGCGGCATGAATCGGCTATACTGGGGACTGGGCGGATGACTGCTGCATCGGGCCGGAAAGGGTGTTTATGGGATATGTGATCAAGGCTTTTGCACTGGTATGCTGGACCATCCTGGTGCCGTTTCTGATCGGCATGCTGCCATGTTCCCTGCTGCCGCAGAAGCGGCGCACGCCGGGCATGATATTGCTGTCCGGATATTTTGTCTCATATGCCGTCTTTGAGCTCGTCGGTCTTCCGGTGCTGCTGCTCACGAAAACCGGGAATTTCCCGCTGCTGGTGCTGCTGTACACGATCCTCGCTGCCGCGATGGCGATGGCGGGGTATGTGCTCACAGGCGGTGTCAGCGGGGTGAACTGGACTGCCTTTCTGGGAGGACCGTCCGGTGGTCTGGAAGCGGATACGGATGTGGTGGATCTGAAGACACTCCGGGAGGAGACGAAGAGTTCTCCGGTGATTCCGGCGGTGCTGTGGGGAGGATTTCTCTGCCTGCTGCTCTACGAATTTTTCATGGCGTATACGCATCTTTTCTTTGACGGGGATGATGCCTATTATGTGGTGCAGTCAGTTATCAGCTGGGAAACCAATACGATGTATCATTATCTGCCATATACCGGCGGGAGCACCTCACTGGATCTACGCCATGCGATGGCGATGTTCCCGATGTGGGTCGCGTATCTGGCGCGGATATCCACGATGCATCCCACAGCGGTCGCCCACTCTTTCCTGCCGATGCTGATGATTGCGCTGAGCGATCTGCTTCTGTTTCAGACGGCGAGCAGCCTGTTCGAGGGCGGAGAGTTCCGCCGCTTCCGGCGGGAGCTGCTGCCGATGTTCATGATTCTGTGTGCGGTGCTGCAGATCTGGGGGAACACTTCAATCTATACGCCGGAGACGTTTCTGATGATGCGCTCGTGGCAGGGAAAATCTGTATTCGTGAATTTTATCGTGCCTGCTGTCTTTCTGCTCTTTTTACGAATATACCGGGTGGAAAAGGGACTGGATGTCCGGTCGCGCCAATATTACTGGTGCATGCTTCTCTGCGTCAATCTGGCGGCCGGGCTGTGCTCGTCCATGGCAATTGTTCTGGCGGCAATGCTGACAGGTCTGTGCGGACTTTTCATCGCGGTGGCGGACAGAAAATGGCGTATTCTGCTGAGGTCGGCAGTGTGCTGTATTCCGACTGTGGTGTATGTGGGTATCTATTTCCTTTTGAAATAAGTTTTGCCGTGTTACAATGAAATGATTCATGAAGATAAGTCATGCGTCCCGGAAAATGCCGCAGGTTCCGGCGCCCCGATTGGTCGGGACAAGATCCGGTTATTTCCTGCATGGGTGCCGCCGCAAGGATGACGGCTGCTGTATTCGGCAAAAACGCATTCGCGGATTTTGTCTCAGCGAGGTATTGGAATGAAAAAAGCGTTGATTATCGGAGCAGGTCCTGCCGGCCTGACCGCCGCTTATGAGCTTCTGAAAAAGGGTAACGGGGAATATGATGTGGTCGTGTTTGAGGAGAGCGGCGCGTTCGGCGGCATCTCCCGCACGGTGAATTATCATGGCAACCGGATGGACATGGGCGGGCATCGTTTCTTCTCCAAGGTTCCGGAGGTGAATCAGTGGTGGCAGGAGATGCTGCCGACACAGGGCGCCCCGGCAAAGGACGATCTGATGCTTGGACGCACGCCGGGCATGGTGCCGGGCGGTCCTGATCCGGAGAAGACGGACCGCGTCATGCTGCGCAGAGGGCGCGTATCCCGTATTTTTTTCAACCAGAAGTTCTTCGACTATCCGATTACGCTGAAGGCTGAGACGTTCCGGAACATGGGATTTCTGAATACCATGGAGACGGGATTCAGCTATCTTGCCTCCTGCATTCATAAGCGGAAGGAGAATTCTCTCGAGGATTTCTACATCAACCGTTTTGGCAAGAAGCTGTATTCGATGTTCTTTGAGCATTATACGGAGAACCTCTGGGGACGCCATCCGAGTCAGATCGACCCGTCCTGGGGTGCGCAGCGTGTCAAGGGCGTATCCATCTCGGCTGTCCTCAAGAATGCCATCGAGAAAAAAGAGGGCAGAAAGGACCGCAAGATCGAGACCTCGCTCATTGAGGAATTCTCCTATCCGAAGCTTGGCCCCGGTGAACTCTGGGATGTGACGGCTGCCGAGGTGGAGAAGCTTGGCGGCAGGATTGTTATGCACGCGAAGGTCGTTGGGATTCACAGGAACGCGCAGAACGTCATCGACTCCGTCACCTACGAGCAGGATGGAAAGCGCTTCACGGAGACAGGGGATGTTGTCATTTCCTCCATGCCGATCAAGGATCTCGTGGCAGGCATGAACGATGTGCCGGAGGAGCCTGC
>ONQW01000144.1 GCA_900320025.1 uncultured Lachnospiraceae bacterium | reverse complement strand
AAAAAATCGCGGCGCTGCAGATGAGCTTTCTCGGCCTGCTTCTGCAGACCTGTCTCTACGCATGGGTGTGGTTCCAGATGTACTATCCGCTGGTCCGGCTGAAGCTGAAATTTTATCAGCGCGGCCATGCTCTGATTCTCATCATCTATCTGCTGCTGCTGGTGTTCTTTTCCCGCACGTGGGAGGGTAACAACGTCGGGTACAGCAAGCCGTTCGATGTGATTTTGTCTCAGATCTTCACGCTCTTCACGGCGGACTTTATCTCGTATTTTCAGATTTCGCTGATGCGGAACTGGGTCGTTCCGGTCTGGCCGATGTTGCGCACCTTTCTTCTGCAGATCCTGGTGGCGATCGGCTGGGTGTACCTGTCAGATTTTGTCTACCGGCGTGTTTTCCCGCCCCGCCGCATGCTGTTCATTCATGGGGACCGGCCGTCTGCGGATATGCTCGCAAAATTCGCCACGCACCCGGAGCGCTACCGGATCACGGGCAGCTGCTCCGCCGATCAGGGGACAGAGGCGGTGATCAGGACGATTGAGGAGGAAGACTACCACACGGTCGTGCTGTGGGAGATCCCGACGCCGGAGCGCAATGAGCTCATCAAGTACTGCTACGGACACGGCGTCCGTATGTATGTGCTGCCCAAAATACCGGATGTTCTGATGAATGGTTCCACGCAGATCCATGTGGTGGACACGACGCTCTATCTGACCAAGGAATATGCGCTGACCTTCGGGCAGCGGTTCTGGAAGCGGACGATTGATCTGGTTTGTGCCGCGATTCTGCTGGTACTGACGTCACCGATCTTTCTCGTCACGGCAATCTGTGTGAAGGCCTATGACCACGGTCCGGTCTTCTATAAGCAGGTCCGCTGCACCAGGGATATGAAGGAGTTTTATATCATCAAGTTCCGCAGTATGAAGGTGAACGCGGAGAGCGATGGAAAGGCGAGACTGGCCTCGAAGGAGGATGCGCGTATCACGCCGGTAGGCCGTTTCATCCGCAAGTGCCGCATTGACGAGCTGCCGCAGCTCATCAATATTCTCCGGGGAGAGATGTCCTTCATCGGACCGCGGCCGGAACGACCGGAGATCATCCGGCAGTATCTCGAGGAAATGCCGGAATTTGCGTTCCGCACCCGCGTGAAGGCCGGACTCGCCGGCTATGCACAGGTGTACGGCCGGTATAACACGACGCCGTATGACAAGCTGAAGCTGGACCTGACTTACATACAGCATTACTCGGTGGGTCTTGACCTGAAGCTGATGCTGCTCACTCTCAAAATTCTGGTGCAGCCGGAGAGCACGGAGGGTGTGGCAGACGGGCAGACGACGGCGCTGAAGGAGCATGAGTCTGACCGGCAGTAGTGCATGAGGACGGATTGAGCCTGCGACCGCGGCAAAACAGATAATCAGCGCATCTCAGCAGTAGCGCGGAGAGGCGGCGCGGCGAAACAGATAATCAGTGCATCTCGGCAGTAACGTGGAGAGGCGGCCGCGGCGCCTGATGACAGGAGTATGAGGAAGGCCATGGACAATCGGCACCTGGAGGAGGAATTGAACGAGAGGGCACGCTGGCTTCGCATCCGGCGGAAGATGTGGGTGATTCCCGCGGCCGCCGCGGCATGCGCGCTGCTCTGTGTTCTGATCTATACCGTTGCGATGACCGCGTTCGGGCCGGCGCGCACTTACCGTGCGGAGTCCAAGCTCTATCTGACCTTTGCGGTTGGACAGGACGAGGCGCAGGTGTACTACAATGGCGCGACCTGGACGGATCTTCTCACCGCGGATCCGGCGATCTCGGATGTCATCGCGCAGAGTCTGCCGGACGGCACCGACCTCGACACCGTGCGGGCAGAGGTAACCGCGGAGATTCTCACGGATATCAGATTGATGACGGTGACCGTTCAGGATGCCGATCCGGCGAGGGCGGAGGCAATTCTGGAGGCGGTCGACCGGGCACTGGTTCATTTCGGCGGAGAGTCTGATATTTTTGCCAGCATTGAGCTCCTGTCCACGCGGCCAGCCGCGCTGGTGGTTTACTCGTACCGGACGCGGAACGCGGCGGTGCTGGGACTGCTGCTGGGTGCAGCCGGCGGATTCTTCTGGGTTCTTCTGGCGGAAACGCTGGATGACGCGGCCTATGTGCCGGAGGACATGGAGCGCCGGTACGGCCTGCCGGTGGCCGGTGTGCTGCTCCGGGACGGCACCTTCTATGGCACGACGAAACGAAATTATGATTATCTGACGCAGAAATGGGCGGAGTCTGCGGCGGGCGGCGCGGGTGGACCGGCGGAACCGGATCCTGCGGTGGCCGGTGCCAGTTTCACAGAGGAAAAGGCTCCTGCGGCAAGAGGGGAGATTCAGAGCGGCGCGGTGCAGGGCGGACTCGTCCGCACAGCGATCGGAAATACGGATTTTGCGGCGCTCCGCAGCGCTGCGGGCGTCATGGTGGAGATTCCCTTCGGCGTCCGGATGGGAACACGGGTCGAGGCGTATCTCTCGGATCTGCGGAAACAGGATGTGAAGACCAGAGGGCTGCTGCTTACAGGCGCTGATCCCAGATTTCTGCAGGCGTATTACCGCGCTGGTTTGAAGAAAAGCCAGACCGGGCCGCAGAAGCCGGCCGGCGGGGAAGAACCCGGGCGCCCGGACTCAGGGGACAACCAGCGGCGGACGGAGGGAGACTGACCATGGCGGAGAAGCGGATAGAGGTTCTTGTCGCGGCCGTGGATGCTAATCCGATCATGCTGGCGGATCACATGAATCTGCAGACGGAGGCGATCATCTGTAATCAGTGCCACATCTACAGCGCGGAGGAATTTGAGCGGAACGGGCGGACCATCCGGGTGTTCAACTGGAATGAGCGCGGCGTCGGCCTCAACCGGAACAACGCGCTGATGCGCGCGGAAGCGGAATTTGTGCTCTTCTCAGACGAGGATATCGTCTATGAGGATGGCTACGAGGCCAGAATTCTTCAGGAATTTGAGAAGCATCCCGGCGCGGATATTTTGTTTTTCAATGTACGGGCGGTGGAGAGCCGACGCACCTACGAGAATGTCCGGCACAAGCGTGTGCGGTGGTACAACTACGGCCGCTATCCGACTTACAGCATGTGCGCGCGGACGGAGAGTCTCCGGAAGGCCAACGTCACCTTCAGCCTCCTGTTCGGGGGAGGCGCAAAATACAGCAACGGGGAGGATTCTCTGTTTATTCACGACTGTCTCAGGAAGCATCTCCGGCTCTACGCCGTGCCGGTGACGATCGGGCGTGAGAGAAGGCGGGAGGAAATGGACTCCACCTGGTTTCATGGCTTCAACGAGAAGTTCTTTTATGACAGAGGTGTCCTGTATCATTATCTGTATGGCTGCATGGCGGTGCCTTTTTCCCTGCGCTTTCTTCTGGCGTACCGGCGGGAAATGTGCCGGGAGATCCCGGCGCGGCAGGCATTTGCCCTGATGCGGAAGGGGATCCGGGAGGCGTAGGGGTGCCGGCACACCGGCAGCCTGACCAGCGGGAAAGGCCATGCGCCTGTTTCCCGCGCGGATGCCGCGTATCTGCTCTGCTCCATGAGCGCGGGGATAAGGACTTTCGTGCGGATGCCGCAGACCGATGCGGCATGGGGTATCACCATGATTTTGTATCTCATCGTTACCATTCTGGCGCTGGCGGCAGCCTGCCTTGTGCTGTCTCCGGACCCGCTTCCGGGGCGGCTGTTCCACGCGGATGGCGCTGTACAGAGGCGGCGCCCGGCGTCTGACGGGCCATGCCGGCGCACCCGGGCAGAGGGCTGCTCACGGATCGCGATGGTTCTGCTGTTTACGGCGCTGTTTCTTCCGCTCGCGCTGCGGGTCAATACGGGAAACGACTACGCAAAATATGTAGATTTCATGCATTTGATCCGCAGTCATGCCTATGTGCCGACGGAGGCGGGGTTCAATGCCTTTGTCCGCGCGGTGTATGCGCTGAGCGGCTTTGAAAATTACCTGCTTGTCTTCGCCCTGATCGCGGCGGCGACATTGGCGCTTTTCCTGGCGGCGATCTGGCAGCAGGCGGATGACTTCGCAGCCTCGTTTTTCCTGTTCATGATGCTGGGCTATTACTTTCAGACCTACAATACGGTCCGCTATTATTTTGCCCTGGCTCTGGTGCTCTTCGCTTCCGGGTATCTGCTGCGCAGGGAATTCGCGCCGTTTGTCTGTCTGGTGCTGCTGGCTGCCCTGTTTCACAAATCGGCGCTCCT
>ONQW01000142.1 GCA_900320025.1 uncultured Lachnospiraceae bacterium | reverse complement strand
CTGCCTTTGCGGCCATCCACTGCGCTCCAGGCCACTATACACAATAGCAGCAGAGTTCTACACCTCTGTGCGCCGCACGTTTGATTCGACGCGTGCCTGATAGCCAGCCCACGGATCGGTGTTGTTTCCCTGCAGAATTTCCTTGAACATCTCCATATGCGCGTCTGTGTTGTCCGCGTAATTCAGCGCTGCCGCCTCCATCAGTGCCGGCACCTTCGGGCTGCCGAACTCGAGCTTCCCGTGGTGCGCGAGAATACAGTGCCGCAGCTCCAGGGCCAGCATCGGCGGAAAGTCGGGTATCGCCTTCAGCTTCTCGTCGATCATCTCGACTCCGATCACAATGTGGCCGATGAGCTGTCCCTCCTCCGTGTAGTCATTCCGCGGAAACGCGGACAGCTCGCGCGTCTTGCCGATATCGTGGAGCATCGCCGCCGGAACCAGCAGGTCCTTCTTCAGCGTCGGGTACAGACTGCAGTACGCATAACACAGCTTCGTCACATTGAGGCTGTGCTCCAGCAGACCGCCGACGAAGCCATGGTGCATCGTCTTGGCTGCCGAGGAGCCCCGGAACGCCGCGGCAAAATCGGTGTCCTCGAGAAAGAACGCCTGCAGCAGCGCCTTCATGTGCGGCTCCTCGATTTTGTCGATGTACCGGGTGAAATCTGTCCACATTTCGTCGATGGAGCGGTCCGAAACCGGGAGATAGTCCTTCGGATCATACTCCCCTTCCGCGGCGCGGCGCACCCGCTTCACGTTGAGCTGCAGACTGCCCTGGAACGACGTGATATCTCCCGTCACCTCGACATAATCCAGATTATCAAAATCTCCGATGCCCGCATTCCCGGGATCCCAGATTTTGGCGTCGAGCGTCCCCGTCTTATCCTGCAGGGTGAGGCTGTCATACGACTTGCCCGCCTTGGTTCTGAGTTCCTGCTTCTTCTTGCACAGATAGATGTCGCGGACGGAATCGCCCTCCCGCAGATCTGCTATAAAATGCATTCTTCCTGCTCCTTTGTCTGCTGTGATATTCCGGTACGGCGAGTCTGCCGCGCCCCGGCCCGCATCGCGCCCGCTGCGGCCCTGCGCGGCACCTCTGGAATCCCTGTTCCAGGTGTTCCCGGCGCTCCCTCTGTCATTTTTCTGCGCTCTGTCCCGTCCGGATCGCCCCCGGACATCGTGCCGCTCGATTCCGCTCGCCGCAAGCTCTTCAAACACCTCATTCGGAATTTTCATGCTCCCGGTCAGATTCCTTTCCAAGTTCTAACTAAAATCAAAATTCAAACTATATTCCTATATTCGAATCATTTCTTTTGCCGCCCTACATGATACCACATCCGTCACTTCCCGGGCTGTCCCTGGAGCGACACCTGCAGCGTTTCCTCCTGATATCCGTCATTTCCCGTCCGCTGCACCTTGAGCGTCACATCGTCCCCGGGCTGATGTGCGCGCAGCTTCGTCAGAAACTCGCTCCAGGAGGTAATCTGTGCGCCGTCAAATTCCGTGATGACATCGCATGACATCGCCGCTGATGACGCCGGCTGCCATGGCCGGCGATCCCTCCTCTACCTTGCGGACATAGGCACCCTGCGGCACCCCCTGCTCCTTTGTGACGTTCTCCGGCACATCCGCGCCGTGGATGCCGAGATACGCCGGCTTCTCCCCATTTGAGAGCTGCCCGATCAGCGGCTTCATATCCGTGATGCCGACAGCACTGATCATGTTCTTCATGTCCGTGCCGTTATAGTCCATGTCGATGATGCCGAGGACCTGCCCGCTCAGATTGATCAGAACGCCGGACGCCGCACTGCTGCCGTAGATATCCGTAGTCAGCAGCTTATAGGAAGCGTCGATGACATCCAGCGAGGTGGATGTGCTTGTCACAATGCCGTACGACACGGAGCCGACTGTCCCGGCCGGCGCGCCGAGCGCGATCACCGGTGTGCCGGTGAGATTGGACTGCTTGGAACTCCCGAGCTCCGCAACGGCAAAATTCTGCCTTGCGGAATCCGAGATTTTGGTCCCGTCCACGCCGACAACGGCATAGCCGCTGACGGTATCTATCCCGACCACCTGTCCCTTCATCAGAGTCCCGTCCGGAAAGGTGACTGTGATCTCATCCGCGCCTTGTACCGCCTGGTCCTCACAGAGAATCAGGATCTGCTTCTCATGCTCCGCAACTATGAGGCCCGGCGCCTTGCCACTGTTCTCATATTCTTCCCCGTACCAGGTCGAATCTGCCGTGATACGGGTCACTACCACCACGGATTTGGATGCCTCTGTGGCGGTGTCGTTCAGCATGCCGTAAATCTTCTGATAATCCGCCGCGGTATATGCACGGCTGTCGATCACCTGCCCGATCTCCTGATCGAGATTCTCGCCGGATGCATCGACCGCTTCCGCGGCTGCCTTTGCCGCTTTCCGTGCAGCCTCATCCGCTGCCTTTTCCGCGGCCGCGGAGGCCGCGCTGGAGGCCAGATCCGAATCATTTTGGATCATATCCTCCGGATTGATCTCCTCTGTCTCGAGACTGCTGCCCGCTGCGCTGTCCGCGGTCTGCCCGTCCTCTGAAAAGGTGACCTCCTGAACCTTGTGCTCATCCGGGTAGAGCAGACGGCTGATCACCGGCTCCATCACCAGAAACACAAGACAGGCCACACCGCCGAAGAGCACGGCAAGACCCGCCGTTCCCAGCGTCCGCCTGAGAATCTTCCTGTGATTCACCGGGCGGGCCTTGATCTTCTCCTGCATGAAGCCGGTATCCACCACCGGCTCCTGCTCCTCTTCCCCGCGGTCCGGGTCTTTCCCTCCCGGCATCGGCAGACGCCTGCTGTGCGGGCTGTTCTGCTGTGTCTCCGGGCGCCCTGCCATCTTCTTCTGCTCCTGCTCCTGTCTTGTCCTGTCCTCTTCCATTCTGCCTTCACACCATACGGGCCAGCTTCTGAATTGCCCACAAAATCAGCCTGCCGCCCTCACAGATCCTCAAACCGCAGCAGCGCGTCCGGCTGCGGCCTGTCGAGGAAACGCTCCTCCCCGTCATGGCGGATCACCCGGTCTCTGCCGCGGGTGAGCACGCCGATATCGCTGGCCGGAATGTCCTGGCGCCGGAGCGCCGCGAGAACCTCCGCCACGCCGTCCTCCGGTACCGCTGCCAGGAGACTGCCTGTCGACCACATACAGCACGGGTCGAGGTCATAGAAGTTGCAGATCTCCACCGTCTCCTGCCGGATCGGCACCCGTTCCCAGTTCACGGTCAGACCGCACTGCCACAGATTTGCCATATACCACAGCGCGGCATAGAGGCCGCCCTCTCCCAGCGCCACCATCGCACAGCGGTCGCTGAATGCGTTGATCAGCCTCGCATCCTTCCGGACGGAGAGGTGATGAATCGCCTCAGCCGCTGTCTCCACGAAGAGGGCAGGGAACCGCTCCAGCAGCTCCTCCCTCCTCCGGATGCCGAGCACGGCCGTGCCCTCCAGCCCGATCCATCGGGTCAGGATCAGATGAAAGCCAGGGATATCCTCCGCACTGATTTTCTCATGTTTCTCGTCCGTGGGATCGCCGAGACACACGGTCTCCACGAGCGGCGTGTTTACCGCCCTGGTGATCTCCGTCCGCACCTGCGCGATCTGCACCTCCTCTTCCTCCGCCGTATCACAGAGCTGATCGACGAGCGCCCGGAGCTCCGATTCCATCGTGCCCATCGGCAGCATGATGGAAACACCGGCCAGACGCGGATACGCTCCCTTGGCGGCCAGCGTGTCCACCGCGTGCAGCAGTGCAAGCTTTCCCGCCAGCCCTCGCGCCGCGCTGAAGGAGATTCTGCTCACGCTGCGGAGCACGTAGCTCAGGTCATCCCCCTCGAGCGACAGCGTGCGGGAGATCTCCTCCGCCTCCGCGTGCGCCCAGACTGTGGCCAGCCGCTTCCGGATGGCGCGGTCATAGACAGTATCGTCCAGCTTCCCGATTTTCAGCTCCTTGTCCTGTTTCATGGCGTCCTCCTGTCCTGCTGCCTGAGCCTCCGTCAGCTCCGGAACAGCACCTCTTTCCTGCCTGCGTCTCTCATCGCTCTTTTCCTGCCTGCATCCCTTATCGTGATAACCGTGCCGCGTTCAGGCTTCCTCCTCATCCTGCTGCTCTGCAAGCGGCAGAGTGAAGATAAATTCACTGCCGACCCCCTCCGTGGAGACCACATTGATGTTCTCCCCATGCGCCCGGATGATCTCACGGACGATCGAAAGACCCAGCCCCGTCCCGGTCTTGTCCTTCCCGCGGGACAGGTCCGTCTTGTAAAACCGCTCCCAGATGTTCTTCTGATCCGCCTTCGGGATGCCGATGCCCGAGTCCCTGACGGACACGAACACCTTGCTGCGCTTCACGGTCGTCTCGATCCGGACCACCGAGTCCGCGTGGCTGAATTTGATCGCGTTGTCCACCAGATTATAAAGCACCTGCTCGATCCGGTCCCTGTCTGCGTTCACATGCAGCGTCTTCCCGGTCAGCACAAGCTCAATCGCAATCTTCCGGCTCCGGCAGGTCTGCTCGAACGAAGCGCCGACATTCCGGATCACCTCATTGATGTCAAAATCCGTCCTGCACAGCAGCATGCCGCCGGTGCTCAGATTGTTCAGCATCAGCAGGCCGTTTGTGAGCTTCGTCAGCCGGTTCGTCTCGTTCAGCACCACCTGCAGATATTTTGCATGCAGTTCCGGCGGAATCGTGCCGTCGAGCATCGCCTCCAGAAAACCCTTCATGGAGGTCAGCGGAGAGCGGAAGTCATGGGATACGTTTGCGATGAACTTTTTCTGATCCTCCTCGGCTGTGTCGATCTCGCTCGCCATGTAGTTGAGTGAAGCGGCGAGGTATCCCATCTCATCCTCGGAATCCACACTCACCCTATACTTCATGTTTCCGGCGGCGTACTGCTCCGTCGCCCGCGTGATGCGCCGGAGCGGCACATAGACCAGCTGCGTGAAGAAAATGAGAATGATCATGGAGAGCAGAAACAGCACGACCAGTTCGAGATAAGAAATGTTGAGGAGCTGATAGACCTCCTCGTTCACATCGTCATAATCCTTTGTGATGCAAACATAGCCGCGGACGCGGTAATCGCTGGAAATGGGCGCGAGCACCGACAGGCGGTCCTCGTCGTACTCCCCGAAGAAATGATCGACAAAATAATTCCTTCCCCCCGCTGTGACGGAAGGGTCGAAATCATGAATATAGACTTCCCCTGTCGGATCCGGCGCGGTAAACGAATTGACGACCATGCGGCCGGAGGGATTGATGATATAGATATCGGCATCCATGAAGGTGCCAAGCGCCCGGATCTGCTTCTGCACGGAGTCGAGCGACATCTCCGTGTTGTAGAGGTCCGTCGCGTAGGTATCGGCAATCAGCGTGGCCTCCTCATAGAGCTTGTCCGCGGTGTCGCGCCGGCAGTGCTCCTGCGTCATCCCGGCAATGAAGGTCGCCACCACGATGAAGCCGAAAACCGCAAATACCAGATACCCGAGAAGAATCTTCAGATAAAGTGTCTTATGCATAAGCGCATCCGCCGGCTCTCCCGCCTACTCCATCACTTCAAATTTGTATCCCACGGACCAGATCGTCGCGATCCGCCAGTGGGTGTGATCCGAGATCTTCTCCCGGATCCTCTTGATGTGGACATCCACCGTCCGCGTATCGCCGTAGTACTCATAGCCCCATATCTGATCCAGGAGCTGCTCCCGCGTGAAGACACGGTTGGGATTGGACGCCAGGAAATACAGAAGCTCCAGCTCCTTCGGCGGCATCTCCAGCGGCTTTCCCTGATACAGCACCGAATAATTGGTGAGATTGATGGAGAGATCCGGGTAATCCACCCGCTTCTCCTTCTCCCTGGCCGCGGGCGCTTTCGAAGGGCTTCTCCATATAGTCGTCCGCGCCCATCTTGAGACCGAGCACCTTGTCAAACACCTCGCCCTTGGCGCTCAGCATGATGATCGGCAGCTGACTTGTTTTGCGTACCGTCTGACAGACCTGATACCCGTCCATGCCGGGCAGCATCAGGTCAAGAATCATCAGATCCGGCTTGTATGTTCCGACCGCCTCCAGCGCCGCCTCCCCGTCCCCGACCGTCATGGTGTCGTAGCACTCCTTGGTCAGATACAGGGCAATGAGCTCCGCGATGTTGGCGTCGTCGTCGACAATAAGAATTTTCTGTTTTGCTGCAGGCATATCATCCCTTCCGCGGTGCCATTTCCGCTGCCGGTGAGCCGATGACACGATTCCGGCTGCACAGCCGCTCTCTTCACGATTTCCGCGGCGGCATCCGGCCGAACATGGCAGAATGCCGCCGCACATATTCGGGCGCCGCTAATCCAGCGTCACAACCGTGACGCCGGCGTCCCCCTCGCCAAAATCTCCGGCGCGGTACGATTTGATCCACTTCTGTTTCCGCAGGTATTCCTGCACGGCCTTCCGGAGCGCGCCGGTTCCCTTTCCATGCACGATGCGGACCTGGTGGAGATGGGAAATCCGCGCATCGTCCAGATATTTGTCCAGAGTGTTGATCGCCTCGTCCGTCGTCATGCCGAGCAGATTGCACTCGGCGGAGATCGACGATACGCGGGAGAAGTCCATCTCAATATTCCGGTTCCGCGCCGCCGTCTCCAGCATCCGCGCGCGCCCTGCTCTGTCCGCCTCCTGCATATCAGAGCCATACGCGCCGGGCTGGAAGGAGCGCCTGGACGGTTTGACCTGCTGCCGCGTATCTTCCGTCCCGGCGGGCGTCTCGTCCCAGACCAGGTCGGACACCTTTGCCTCGGTGTGGATGATGCCGCAGAGCACACCGACGATGCCCTTCTTGTCCGGCAGCTTCTCCACCGTACCGGACAGGCCCATGGACAGAATTTTGACGGCGTCGCCGATCTTCAGCTGGTCCGCCTTCACTCTTCCCTTTGCAGCCGTCTCCGCGGACGGGCGGTAGGAGAGCTTCTGCTCCCGCCGCGAAACCTTGTC
>ONQW01000137.1 GCA_900320025.1 uncultured Lachnospiraceae bacterium | reverse complement strand
ATCTCTCTAATTCATCTGCTTCTGCTCAGTCTCAGGTTCCATACTACAGCAGGTCTGCAGTTCCCTCGCCCCGCATCAGACCTTCTCCTTCGACTCGCATCCGGTCTACAGCTCCTTCGACCTCTCGATCGCGGCCTCCACCGCGTCCATGACAATGCCGCGGAATGCGCCCTCCTCCAGAACCTGCACGCCCGCAATCGTCGTGCCGGACGGAGATGTCACCATATCCTTCAGCTCCGCGGGGATTTTGCCGGTGTCCAGCATCAGCTTTGCGGAGCCGTAAACCGTCTGCGCCGCGAACTGATATGCCTGTCTCCGCGTCATGCCGCCCTTCACCGCGGCGTCCGCAAGCGCGTCGATAAACACAAAGACGAAGGCCGGCGCACTGCCCGAGACGCCGCACACCGCATCCATCAGCGTCTCCGGCACAGCCTCCGCCATGCCGCAGCACTCCATCAGCTTCTTCGCCGAAGCAAACTCCTCGTCCGTGACGTTCTCGTTCCGGCAAAGTGCCGAGCAGCCCGCCCCCACCAGTGCCGGCGTGTTGGGCATCACCCGGACGATCTTCACCGGCTGGTCAAATTTTGACGCAATCCACTTTGTCGTCTTCCCTGCTGCAATGCTGATCAGCAGCTTGCCCGGCGCCGCCTCCACCGCCTCGCGGATATCCTCGAGCACGACCGATATATACTGCGGCTTGACCGCGAGCAGGATGATATCCGCGTCTCTGGCCACCTGCGCATTCGACTCGCTCGTGTTAATGCCGTATTTTGCCGCCACCGCATCGCGCGTGGCCTGCGTCGCCGCCGAACCGATGATATCTTCCGGTGCCACCAGGCCGTTGCCGAGGATCCCCCCGATCAGCGCCTTTGCCATGTTGCCGAGCCCTATGAAGCCAAGAACCATATCTATTCGCCTCCCTGCTTCTGTCAAAATCGCAGCCGCCGCTGCCGCACTTCCTCAGGAATCCGCGGGCCGCAGCCAGGTTCTGCCACAGACTTCATGATTTCCGTCATATCTGCCGCCGCAGCCAGCCTTCTCCCGCAGACTTCGCGATTTCCGTCATATCTGCCGCCGCTGACGCGCCGCCTCGAACAGCAGAATTCCCGCCGCCATGGCCGCATTCAGCGACTCGATCTGTCCGCACATCGGGATTTTCACCAGCTCGTCCGCCAGCGCGGCCGTCTCCGGCGTCAGCCCGTTCCCCTCGTTTCCGATCAGAAATCCGCTTCCTTCTATATAAGAGCATCTGTCATACGCCGCCGTGCCGTCAAGATGCGCCGCATACAGCCGCACTCCCTCCGCCTTCAGCCTTGCAAGGGCACCCGCAAAATCCGTGCTCTCTTCGACGAGGAACGGCACCCGGAAGATCGCGCTCATCGTCGCCCGGACTGTCTTCGGATTCGTCACGTCCACCGTGCCCCGGTTCATCAGAATCCCGCTGACGCCGGCCGCCTCCGCAGTCCGGAACATCGTCCCCAGATTACCGGGATCCTGCACGTTTTCCAGAATCAGCAGAAGAGGATTTCGATGCGCCGCGCCGCCGTCATTCATCTCTGATTCCGGCTGTCCGGATGCCGAAGCAATCGCTGCATCCGCCCGCCGTCCCGCCATTTCCACGGCTCGCACTGCGCTGTTGTCCGGCACTCCCGCCATCCGCATACCGCCGCCAAGCAGATCCGCGAACGTCCACTGCGGCCTCCTCACAATTGCCAGAATGCCCTGCGGCGCGGCAGTGTCGGATACCTTCGCCATCAGCCCGTCCGGGATCTGATAAAGGGCAGCGCCCTGCGCCGCCAGAGCCTCCAGCCGCTTTGCCAGCCGACCACCGTCCCGGTCCATCTGCGCCGCGGCGCTCCTGTCCACAAACACCGCTTCGATCAGATTTTGCGGCGTGTCCATAAAAAGGCGCAGGCCCTCGATGACAAAGGCCTGCTCCTCCCTGCGTGCTTTTGATCTGGCCAGCAGGGCCGCCGCGCGTCTGATCTGCGCGTTGGAAGCTGACGAAATTTCCGATAGCTGCATCACTTTTCTTTCCGCACCACGCTTTCTGCGGCTTCCGCGGAGAAAATGCCCTTGCGGACCCTCCCACGGGCCGGATCATTGGCGCCGCCGACACCAGTGCCCTGTCATCTGCTCAGCGCCTGGCTGATCTCATACTGATACTCCGGAATCGTCTTCGTCATCTGAAGCGCTTCCTCGATGTCAAAATCCTGGAATCTCCCATCCCGGTATCCCACGACACGGTTTGTCTTGCCTGCCGCGATAATGTCTGCCGCATAGGCGCCCATAATGGATGCATAATAGCGGTCCTTGCAGGTCGGCGAGCCGCCGCGCTGCATGTAGCCCAGAATCGTCGCGCGCGTCTCAATGCCGGTCGCCGCTTCGATCCGGCGCGCCATGGACGTGGAATGCCCGATTCCCTCGGCATTGATGATAATATGATGCTTCTTCCCGTGCTTACGGTTTGAGATAATATTGTCAATAATCCGCTGCTCGTTATAATCGTACTTCTCCGGCAGCAGAATGTCCTCCGCGCCGTTCGCGATGCCGCACCAGAGCGCGATATAACCGGCGTTCCGCCCCATCACCTCGATGATCGAGCATCTCTCGTGAGACGAGGACGTGTCGCGGACCTTGTCGATCGCCTGCATCGCCGTATTGATTGCCGTATCGAAGCCGATCGTGTAATCCGTGCAGGCGATATCCAGATCAATCGTGCCCGGCAGCCCGATCGTATTGATGCCATGCCGCGACAGCGCCTGCGCGCCGCGGTACGATCCGTCGCCGCCGATCACGACGATGCCGTCAATTCCGAACTTGTGGCAGACCTCGACCGCCCGCTGCTGCCCTTCCTCCGTCTTGAACTCGGCGCACCGCGCAGTGCCGAGAATCGTGCCGCCCCGCTGAATAATATCGGACACGCTGTGCTTGTCCATATCGATGATCTCCTCATTCAGCAGGCCCATATATCCGCGCAGAATTCCCTTGACCGTCAGCCCGTTGCCGATGCCGCGCCGCACGACCGCACGGATCGCCGCATTCATGCCCGGTGCGTCTCCGCCGCTCGTCAGAATCCCGATCGTTTTGATCTCCTTCTCCATGATTCCATTCACCTCCGATGTCCGATATCGATTTCCCGTCAAAATCCTGCCGATACCCTGTTCCGTATCTACTGTTCCTCTGGAGTCGGCTCCATTTTATCGCAAATCGCGCCTCATGTCTCTATACCGGGTATATCTATAAAAATCACTGCAGCACCACGTTCTTCTCGCCGAACCGGCTCCGCAGTCCGCGCAGCAGCTCCTCCGTCACCCGGACGCCGTATCCCGCGCCGAAATCCCGCCTCTGCCTCGGATTCTCGATGTAAATCGTCACATGATCCCGTCCTCCGTGCTGCTCGATCATCGCCAGGATCTCCTGCTCTGCCCTGTCATACGATCCGCGGTCCGGAAAGCGCAGCCACAGGCGCCGCGGCACCGAGGCAAAATCCGTGACCTTCTGGCAGATCAGTCTGCCGTCCTTCTCCTCCTCGAGCGAAACCTTGCCGGAGATGAAAATTTTACTCTCCGGCGCCAGCAGGGCCGAGCTTGTCTCATAATCCCGCGGGAACACAATGACCTCGACCGAGCCGGTCAGATCCTCCAGCGTCACATATGCCATAACCTTGTCATTCTTCGTATATTTGATCTTCCGGTCAGCCACCATCCCGCCGATCGTGGCCGTCTCGCCGTCCTCCACACCGCAGGCGCCGGTTTCGTCGTCCCGGTAGAAATCCGATGCCCGTCTGGTCACATGCGCCCGCCACAGGCCCTCGTAATCCTCCAGCGGATGCCCGCTGACATAAATGCCGAGCACCTCCTTCTCGAATCCCAGCTTCATCTCCTTCGGGTACTCCCCGACGTCGGGCATCGTGATCGCGTACTGCGCCTTCGTCTCCTCCGGGGCGAAGTCAAACAGGCTCATCTGCCCCTCCATGTCGTTCTTGCGCGACGCCTCGAGACTGTCGAGAATCCGCCCGTAGACCTGCAGCAGCTGCTTCCTCGTATTCCCCATGCTGTCGAAGGCACCGGCCTTAATCAGATTCTCGATCACCCGCTTGTTGACCTCCGTCCCGAGCCGCGATATTCTCTCGCAGAAATCCTGGAAATTCCGGAACCGCCCGTATTTTGTCCGGTCCTCCACCATCGCGTGCACGGCGCTCATGCCGACGCCCTTGACCGCCCCGAGCGCATAGCGGATGGCAGCTCCGCCGCCCTCGTAGGTCACCGAGAACCCGGCCTCCCCCTCGTTGATATCGGGAGGCATCAGCCGAATGCCCATCGTGCGTGCCGTCAAAATATACCCGGTCAGCTTGATTGTGTTGTCGACTACGCTGGTCATCAGCGCCGCCATATACTCCGCCGGGAAATAATACTTCAGCCAGGCCGTCTCATACGTCACCACCGCGTAGCAGGCCGCATGCGATTTGTTGAACGCATACTTGGCAAAATCAATCATCGTGTCGTAGATGCGGTTCGCATGCTCCTCACTGATACCTTTCGCAATGCAGCCGGGAACGCCCTGCTCCGCATTGCCGTATATGAAATTCCGGCGCTCACTGATACCTTTCGCAATGCAGCCGGGAACGCCCTGCTCCGCATTGCCGTATATGAAATTCCGGCGCTCCTCCTCCATGACCGCCTGCTTCTTCTTACTCATGGCGCGGCGCACCAGATCCGACCTGCCCATCGTATATCCGCCGAGATCGCGGACGATCTGCATAACCTGCTCCTGATACACGATACATCCGTAGGTCGACCGCAGAATCGGCTCGAGCTCCGGCGTCTCATACGTGATGGAGGCGCGGTTCTTCTTGCCCTCTATATATTTTGGAATAAATTCCATCGGTCCCGGGCGGTACAGCGCAATACCGGCGATGATATCTTCAAAATTCTCCGGTTGCAGCTGTTTCATGAAGTTCTGCATGCCGCCCGACTCCAGCTGGAACACGCCGTCCGTGCGCCCCGAGGCGATCGAGGCGTACACCTCCGCATCATCGTCGCCGATTTTCTCGATGTCAATGTGCTCCACGTCCGGGTATTTCCGGAGAAACCGGAGCACCGTCGGCCGGATCCGCCGATCGCCGGCCGGGTCCACGCCTTTGTTTGTGTCCTCCGCGGCAAGTTGTCTCGCCCGGTCAATCGCTTTGTCGGCCGAAATCACCGCATTCTGAATCACCGTCAGGGTCCGAAGGCCCAGAAAGTCCATCTTCAGCAGACCC
>ONQW01000134.1 GCA_900320025.1 uncultured Lachnospiraceae bacterium | reverse complement strand
CGGCTGGAAACAGCAGGGCAGGCATGGGGAGCCTATGCCGCGATGTGCCTTTCCTCTCTGTGCCTTGCGTTCTGTGTATTTATACCGGGGAGTCTGTCCATCCGTGCCATGAACGACGAGGCGTATGCCACGATGACAAAATACGCCGCGGAGCATGGTCTGCCGTCAGGCGGAAGACAGACGGGAACAGACCTGTTCCAATATTGCAGCGACGAGGAGAACCTGTCGGCGGTGGTCGCGGGGGCGAATGAAGGGGAAGGCGCGGAAGAGGCACTGAAGGCGTCAATGCTCACCGGTGCAGAGGACCTGCCGCGCGATGCGGCGCTGGTGACCGGGACAAGCTCGCTGACCAGCTATTTTCCGACGCTCTCTGCGGCAGCGCAGACGGCGCTTTCCAGCCTCGGATATCAGACCTACTGGACTGCAACGGATGGAGAGGGAGGTACAGAAGACACAGACTGGCTCCTCGAGACGCCGCTTCTTCTCTCCGGTTCTCCGGAGGATTATGCGTTCCAGGGCGGAAGCACAGAGGAGCATCAGAAGGCAGTTCAGGCGATTCGCAGAGATGTGACCGCGGCGGGAGAAATATCCGGCGGCATGAAGCAGACGGAAAATGCTCAACAGACGGCAGAATTCCCGCAGGCGAACGGGGCTTCCCGGGCTGCGGAAGATACCTATTATGAAGAGAAGGCACTGCGGGGTGAGGCAGGCTCCGGCAGGACACTGACAGCGGATGAGATCGCGGCTGTGCCGCGGAGCAGTGAGTTCCTTGTAACCTTATCCGGTGTGGAACGCAGCAGCACAGTATTTCTGCCTCTTGTGCTCCAGCCCGGCTGGCATGCTGCGATCAATGGACAGGCCGTTCAGATATCTCCGGTGTTCGGAGGATTTCTCGGCATTCCTGTCAGCGCGGGTAAGAGCGAGATCCGCATCTGGTTCCGGCCTGCAGGAATTACAGCTGGATTACTCTGCGGCGCCGCGGGTGTTCTGCTGCTTGTTCTGCTGTATTTTGGCAGGTCAGACACAGGGGTGAAGGCGACGAAGCGCCGCTGCGGTCAGAATGATTTTGGCACCGGCGGCGCATGGCGGCAGATATACCGGCTCCTGTTTATGGCAGGGCTGGTCCTGATTTATCTCATTCCGGCAGCCGGACTTCTGTTCTTCATGGGGAGAAAGGCATTCCGGACGACTGCTGTGCCGCAGGCGTCCTGGCAGGTATTTGAGACAGAGGAGGTGCCGGAGGGACTCCGGGTGCGGACGGTCGGTGAGAATCTCTGCCTGAAAGCGGGGGTGCGGGTCAGGGCGGACAGCACGGAGAGCAGGAAATTCCCTGCTTCTCTTGCGCGAAACGGCGTAGCCGACGATCCGGCGGACCGCTGGTCCTCGGCAAATACCACGGAAAATCATGATCACTGGCTTGAGGTGATTCTTCCGGAACGGACGCAGGTCGGCGCTGTACGGATCGTCTGGGAGCGCACGAATATGACAGCAGGTGCGGTCGAGGTTTCGGAAAATGGACGGGACTGGCGCACGGCGGCAGAGCTCAGCACACCGGAGAGCCTGGTGCAGGATGTGGTTCTGGAAGCACCGGCGGAGGCAAAATATGTCCGGCTCCATGTGACGGATGTGCGGCAGGAGGAGAGCGACCTCTCCCTGTACTACCAGAATGTGTCGGTTCTGGAATTCGAGGTTTTTTCCGGCATACGGGATGATTTTGTCATCCGGACTCCGGTCGTCCGGGAGACGAAAGAAGGCGGGCAGCAGGCAGGAACAGGGCAGCAGGAACGGGATGATACAGAAATCATTTCGTCTGAAAAGGAAGCAGCGGCGCAGGAACGGTTCGGAAGACGGGTCCTCGTCACGCCCGATGTGCCGGACGGGTTTACTCTGACGTTTGCCGGGGCGAGGCCGGAAGCCTACATCGATGAGGATGGGAACTGCACGCAGACGCTCTCGGATGTCACGGTCCCCGTCGGGTATACTTTGTCGGCGGACGGCGTCACGGTCAGTCTGCCGGCCATGAAGGTGACGATTCCGGCATCGGAAGGCTGGAAGGACAAGGCAGTATCTGAAAACCAAGGTAATCCGGAGACAGGCCGGGCGCCGGACACGGCGGAGTGGCTGCCCACAGGAGGCACGCTGCAGCTGACGAAGGATTCTCGCGTTCTGATTGCGGCTGATGACAGCACGGACAGGGAAGATGTGAAGAAGGAGGCAGCACTGCTCGCGGAGGAGCTTGGAACATCCCTTCATGCGGGAGGAAGTCTGGCTGTCGGAACCTGTGAGGCCAGCGAGAAAGGCCGGGAAGGGGCGGAAAGCGCGCAGCGTGAAGACGGCGCTGTGAATATCATTCTGCGGCTCAGCGGAAGCGGAGAAAATTCCGACATTCCGGTGCCGGGAGCGGAGGGATTTGTCATGGACCTCGGCGCGGACGGCCCGGATATTGTCCTGACTGCCTCAACGGTTCAGGGACTCAGATGGGCCTGCGTGGAGCTGGAGAATCTTGGAAGCGGACCCATCACGCGCGGATATGCGAGGGATGATCCGGCCTACGCGGTGCGCGGCTTCGGCATCGATGTGGCGAGACGCAGCTTTTCACTGGATTTTCTGAAGGACATTGTGAAGAGGATGTCGCGCGCGAGGATGAATACGCTGGAGGTCCATCTGAACGACAATGCGATTCTCGCACAGAGCAGCTATGACGGGACGGTGGAGGGGGCAAGACAGCTCCCCGCTGCGTTCCGCCTGGAATCGGATCTCAGGGGAAAAGACGGGAAGAGTATCACGTCGGAGGACGGAAGTTACGCAAAGGAGGAGTTTGCGGAGCTCATCCGGTTCGGCGCAGTGTATGGCGTGGATGTGGTGCCGGAGATTGACACGCCGGCGCACTGCCTTGCGCTGACCAGGGCGTTTCCGGAGTACGGCAGAAGCGATACGCCGGAGGCGGCGGATGAGCTGGACCTGTCCAGGGACGGCGCAAGGAAGCTCGGAGAATCCGTCTGGAAGGAGTATCTGGGAGAGAATGGCTGCTTTGCCGACGCGGCAGCCGTCAGCATGGGCATGGACGAATATTTTGGAAATGCCAGAGATTTTGTGCAGTACTTCACAGAGCTTGCCGGCACCATTCAGGCTGAGGATCCGGACAAAATCATCCGCGCGTGGGGGAGCTTTACCCGGGAAGGTGCGGATTACAGCAGTGTGCCGAGGTCTGTCCAGCTCAAAATCTGGGATCTCACCTGGGCGGATGCGGAGGAGATGACGGAGGCAGGATTTGACATCATCAACACACAGGGAAGCCACCTCTACATCATTCCGGGCGCGGGATATGACCGCCTCGATCTGTCCTATCTGGCGAAGGACTGGGAACCGAATGTGTTCACGACAGAGCGCGGCGCGGAGGAAATTCCGGTGTATTCCTCTCATATGCTCGGCGCGATGTACTACATGTGGAATGAGGACATGAGCGGAAATAAGGGGGCGGAGTTGCTGGACGATGCGGCGCTCTTCGACCGGTTTGAGGAGCCGCTCGACATTCTGTCCGGAAAATTGTGGAAGTGGACGGATGAGTGACGGAAATTGATGGATGCCGCCTGAGCGAATGATGGGAGAACCCCAGATGAGTGACGGGAGTGCAGATGGATGCGTGACGGAAGTCAATTGCACCGGATAGGCAATGAGGGTAGAATGAGGACTGCCGCGGTCAGCGCCGGATGGCATCAGATGGAGCGCGGTATACAGACATGAACAGAGAGACCGGAAGGGTGTACCGCGGCTGCGGCAAATGGCGTGTATGGCGGCCGCAGAAGAGGAAGATGCGGCGGTACACAGGCTGATTATTGATCGTTCGACAGGAGTAGTTTATGAGTTTTCGTTCCAGACTGGTGTCGGTGCTGCTTGTGCTGGCACTGGCAGGCGTTTTTGTTTGGACAACATTTCGGGATAGCACAATCGGAGGAAAGAACGAATCTGCGAGGACATCGCTCTTTTCCGACGCAAGAAGGACTCTGAATCTCTGGTATTGCGACGATACGCTGACCGATTATCTGAATGAGGTGGCGGTGGCGTGGAACGATTCCGGCAATACGTACCGGGTGGAGCCACGGCTGGTGGACGGCGTGGAATTTCTGGAATCGGTGAATAAGGCGTCGGTCGCGGCGGATAAGAATATGCCGGATATTTACATTCTGCAGGATTCCAGCCTTGGCCGCGCCTACGAGGCCGGACTTGCCAGTGAGATCACGGACGGGAAGGATTTTGCAGATGATGTGGTGTATCCGGCGGCTGCGCGGAACGCGGTGACGTATCAGGGAAAGACTGTCGCGTATCCGTTTTATTTTGAGACAGCGGCGCTCCTTTACAACGAGGATTATCTGCAGGGAACGGATGCCTCCGCGGGCGACGCGGCGGCAGAGGAGAGCAGCGATGAGTCCGCGTCTGCGGAGGAGAACAGTGGTGGAGAGACCACGCCCGCGGAGGAGAGCAGCGGCGAAGAGTCCGCATCTGCAGAGGAGAGCGGCGGGGCGGCTTCTGATGCGGAAAGTGCCGCTGTGCCGAAGACGATTCAGGATATTCTGCGCTTTGCCGATCAGTATAACGCGCCGGAGAATGTGACAAGCATCTTCAACTGGGACGTCAACGATCTGTTTTACAATTATTATTTCATCGGAAACACGATGTCAGTCGGCGGTGACTGCGGAGACGATGAGAGTAAAATCGACATTTACAACGCCCCGACGATCCAGGCGCTTCAGGTGTAC
>ONQW01000158.1 GCA_900320025.1 uncultured Lachnospiraceae bacterium | reverse complement strand
GGTCAAAATCGGTTGCGGTGAACATGATCGTGATGCTGGCGGCGAGTCTCCCCTGCGTCTTCGGATACAATATCTGGAGCGGCTTTCACACGCCGGGTGGAAAGGACATTCTCGATCTCGAGGATTTTGTGGTGAGCAGTCTGCTTCTTCCGGGTGGCTCCCTGGTCTTCCTGCTCTTCTGCACCTCGAGGAGAGGCTGGGGCTTTGAGAACTACAGGAAGGAAGCAAACACGGGCAAGGGACTCAGAATTTCCGCAGGGCTGCTGCCCTATTTCCGTTTTGTGCTGCCGGTGCTGATTCTGATCATCCTGATCACAGGTCTGATCTAGAAAAGGCGGCGGATGGAACAGAAAGGCATGGGCGCCTCGGCAGCCCGGTGCTTCCGGGCTGCCGAGGCGCAGCTTCATGAGTTCCGGGGGAGTTCATCGGGGACGGAAAATCAGGGTATAGGAAACAGAGAACGAGAGGGGTAAAAAAGGATGAAAGAGCTGGAGGAACGTTATCTGCAGGAAGTGGATCCGGACCGGAGGGAGGAACTGCTGGAGGCACTGGTCGCGGAGCAAGGGGAGACGGAGATGAATCAGCTCCGCCGGCAGCTCTTTGACGCGCGGTTTGCCGGACGGCAGCAGGACGGGACGAGGCCCGACCGGTTTATCCGGGCGCTGACAAGGCTTTCCTTCTACAGGGGACGGACACCCGGACGCTTCTTTGGCAGGCGCAGCGCGGAGCGGGATTTTGCGGCCGCAGCTGCGGACCTGATGGCAGATTTTGACGGAGGCGGAAGCCCGGCGCAGACGGCGGCGCTGCGGGAGGAGCTGTATAACGCGGTGCTCCGGTACCGGGTGATCAGCGAGGAGGACCCGCGGTACGGGAGTCTGGCCGGCCTGGTGATGGCAAGGGGAGAGGCGAAGAGGAAGCGGATCCGCGAGGACCTGGAGGAGATCTGCATCCGGATTCCTGAGCGGTACGGGCATGGCGGCGAGATGATCTTCATCATGCTCAAAGAGGAGACACAGAAGGTGATTCAGGAGGACTGAGGCGATGTTTCTGGCAACCTTGTTTGATACAATTTTCTGGATTTATTTCATCGCGACTGTCGGACCGGCCATTGCGCTGATGGCTGTCATATACAATCAGGATAAGGTGGAGCGGGAGCCGCTCCCGCTTCTGATGAAGCTGATCGGAGGAGGATGCCTCGCGGCGATCCCGGCGATGATCCTGGAATCGGTCGGGGAGCCGCTGCTCACGAAATTCATCGATCCGGGCAGTCCGCTCTATTCCGTGGTGCTGGCGTTTCTGGTGGTCGCGGTGGCGGAGGAGGGATCAAAATTCTTCTTCCTCCGGAAATTCTCCTGGCGGTCTCCGTATTTTGACTATCGCTTTGACGGCATTGTTTACGCGGTGTTTGTCTCGCTCGGCTTCGCGGCGCTGGAGAATATCGAGTATGTGGCCGGGTATGGTCTCTCGGTAGCGCCGTCGCGCGCGCTGCTGGCAATCCCGGGACACTTCGGGTTTGCGGTGTTCATGGGATATTTCTACGGCCGGGCGAAGCTGTGGGAGGACGCCGGGCATCACGCCAGAAGTGTGGCGGAGCAGTGGGCGGCGGTGCTTTCCGCGGTATTCTTCCACGGCTTCTACGACGCCTGCGCGATGTCGAAGCAGACGGAGGCGGGCGTGATCTTCCTGATCTATGTTGTGGCGGTGGATCTGATTGTATTCCGTCTCGTGAAGCATGAATCTGCCACAGACGAGCCTGTGTGAGCGGATCAAAATCCAGAACGAAAATGAGATCACAGGTGGCACAGGGCGGGTGTCCGGCACAGGCTTCGCTGCTGTGCCATTTCTGGCATTTTCCGCCAGGACGGAGCAAGGCGCATGGCGCAGCGGAAACCAGAGTGCCGGTGAAGAAAGAAGGAAATACACGAATGAGAACGAACAGATGGATGACTGGTCTGCTTGCCGGGATTCTGGCGGCGGGAGTGCTGGGCGGCGGAATGCCTCTGGCCGGACAGGCGGCAGGGAAGGACAACAAAGCGGCGCTCTCCGCGGAGCAGGGCGCGGCGACCGTGACGGCGCCCGATGGGACGGTCCGGAACGCGGCGTTCACGACCATGGCGCAGATGAAGGAAGCACTTGGGGCCGGAAGTACGGCGGACTGGTCTCCGCGATACACCACGGTGGTGGAGAGCAGCTACTGGAATTTTGCCGACGCGTCGCAGTACGGGAGTACGGCGCTGACGATCGGCCTTGCGGTCAATGCGTACCGGAATCTGGATATGCTGCTGGACTGCGGTTACACGCTGGATTATCAGGCGCTGGCGGACTACACGGAGTCCTATCGGCAGAAGCTGATCGCGAAGAAGAAAGAGGCGAAAGCAGCGGCGGGGCAGGCCGCAGCGGGAACGGAGGATCCGGAGTCCTTTGACCCGGACGAGTTCTACAGCACGCTGGTATACTGCCTGGGCAGCCCCTATCTTCTGAATAAGCCGAAGGCGAAGGTGACGGCGTCGACATACAACGGAAGAGATTATTCCAAGGTATTTGACGCCGCCTATTATTACAGCCATTACAGCGACGTCCGGAGCAAAATCGGAAATGATCCGGCGGAGCTGCTACGGCATTTCGTAGAGGTCGGAGTGGCGGAGGGCCGGCAGGGCTGCGCCGGATTTGATGTGCGCGCCTATGCGGCCACGGTGGATGCGCAGCTCGGGACAAAATACAGCTACAGCTATGCCAATTATTTTGGCAGATATCTGGGACGGTATGTGGAGGCGTCCGACACCGGCATTTCGGAAAATGCTGTGGCGCAGCAGGCCGCGGAAGCGGGAACCGCCATCGGCAGCGCGGCACAAACGGCGGCCGGCAGCGAGGGAGAGTTCTCGCCGGCTGCGTACGGGCAGCAGCTGACCGGGCAGACCTATGTCAGCAACAGCCTCACCAGCGTCTACACGGGCCTTCCGGTCACGGCGGCGCTGGCCAATCAGCGGCCGCTCGCGGTCATGATGCCGACGGACGAGGCGGCACAGCCCTCCTATGGCATCAGCCGGGCGGATGTGCTCTATGAAATCATGGAGGAGGGCGGAATCTCCCGCCAGATGGCGATTATTCCGGACTGGCAGGACCTGACGCGCATCGGAAATCTGCGATCCTGCCGGCTGTACTACCTGTATGCGGCGAGAGAGTGGGACCCTATTCTCATTCATTTTGGCGGTGTCGCATATATGAAGGGGACGATCGATGCCGGCGATATTACGAACCTTTCCGGCACCTATGAATACGGCACAGGCGGCGCGGCACCGGGCGCGGGGTATTTCTACCGCACGAAGGACCGGACGGCGCCGCACAACGCATACATCTCCGCGGCAGGCATCGACCGTGCCTGCGCAAGCCTCGGGTATCCTCTGACCCTGCGGGCGGACTATTACAACAGGAGACATTTTAATTTTGTAAAAAATGGTTTGAACGATCTCTCCCAGTACGGCGCTGCGGCAGTCAGCGCGCAGACCGTCGATCTCTCGCGGGTGTTCAGCTACACGAGGAGCGCGCTGTACTATGACGCGGCGGAGGGAGTCTACCGCAAGACGCTTCACGGGAAGAAGCAGGTGGACGGGATGAACGGCCAGCAGCTCACGTTCACGAATGTCATCATTCAGAACAC
>ONQW01000133.1 GCA_900320025.1 uncultured Lachnospiraceae bacterium | reverse complement strand
TCCATGATCGCCACATAATCCCCCTTTGCCTCCTGCATTCCCGCGTACATGGCCGCTTCCTTGCCGAAATTCCTGGAAAACGAGATGAGGTGCACCCGGCTGTCCTCCGCGATGACCCCGCGGACCTCCTGTGCCGTCCCGTCGCCCGACCCGTCATCCACAAAAATCAGCTCATAATCCAGTCCCTTACGGTCAAAGAAAGGCTTGTTCTTCATAAATTCATCATAAAAGCAGCGGACGTTCTCCTCCTCGTTGTAGCAGGGAACGATAGCACTGAGCAGCTTCATCCCGACGCCTCCCCATCTCTATAAAGTAACCTTCTTCGACCGGTTGTGCAGCTTATACTGTCTGGGCGTCATCCCCTTGAGCCGCCGGAATGTCTTGATCAGATGCGAGCTGTCCGCGAACCCCGTCTCCTGCGAGATATAGGACAGATCGCAGTCTGTGAAGAGCAGAAGCTCCTCTGCCTTGCTGATGCGGATAAACTCGATATATTCCTTGCAGGACCGTCCATACAGGTTGTGAAAGCTCTTGGCAAAATACGAATAGCTCATACTGCACAGTCCGGCCAGCTGCTCCACCCGGAGTTCCTCGCCCGCGTGGGCGTCAATGTACGCCGTGATATTGTGCAGCGTGATTTTATCGGAATCCGCCAGCACAGCCGAATCCATGTCAATGCCGGCCCTTCGCCAGATGCGCATGATTTTGACCAGAAGCAGTCCGAGATAACTCTGGACCATGAGATCATAGCCGTACCGCCGCTCCTGCAGCTCCTGGTGGACCCGTGCGAGATGCTCCCCGAAATGCAGGGGGTAGATCGTCTCCTCCCGCAGCAGCATCGGCGCGTGCTGTCCGTTGTCCACGTTCCGCAGAATCACATCCAGCTTCGGCACATAGGAATTGGCGGACTGCACACAGTTGGCGTCAAATTTGACGAACCGGTATACGGTGTGTTCCTCCCCCTCCGCGTAGATCGCATGCACTGCCTCCGGGCGGACCAGCAGAAGATCTCCCTTCCTGCAGTGGTAAATTTCCCCGTCATTTTCCACGCGGATCGCCCCGGCCTCAATAAAAATGATTTCCATATAGTAATGCCAGTGCGGCGCCACCGGAAGATAATCATCCTGTTCGGAATCATAGATTCCCGCCTCCACCGGCCTGTTCAGAACATCCGAGTATTCAATCAGACTTTTTGCCATACCGCCCTGCTTCATTTCTATTCCCCGCGCCGCGTTTTGCGGCACCCACATACTTCAGGCTGATTTTACCACAGATAGAGAGAGATTTGAAAAAGACTGCGGTATACTTATCCTGTCGGCCGGCTCAGGGTGGCTCAGAGCGCCACGCAGCACCGTCCGTCACATCAGGCCACAGAATATAAGGAGGAACCCTATGTCCATCCGCATGGATTATGATCTCAGCGACGAAACCGATCTCAGCGTCCGCGCCACCGCCTATATCCGCCCGAAGGAGGGCCGCTTTTTCAAGGCAGGCGGACTCTGGATCTATGACAACGAAATCGACCGGGTGGAGGGTTCGTTTGAGGACGGCGACATCCTGACGGTCCGCGATTTTGACGGCTATTTCCTCGGATATGGCTTCATCAACCGCAGGTCGGCCATCCGCATCCGGATGCTCTCCCGGCACGAAGAGGAGAAAATTACCAACGCCTTCCTCGCCGGGCGGGTGCATGCCGCCTGGGAGTACCGGAAGAAAGTCATTGACACCTCCTCCTGCCGCGTCGTCTTCGGCGAGGCGGATTTCCTGCCAGGCATCACCATCGACAAATATGAGGATATTCTGGTCATCGAGTCGCTCGCACTCGGCACCGACCGTCTGAAAGGCCTCATTCTCGAGGCCCTCTGCACCGTGCTCGCCGCGGACGGCATCCGGATCCGCGGCATCTACGAGCGGAGCGACGCCAAGGTCCGCGAGAAGGAGGGGCTTCCCCGCACCTGCGGTTTCCTGACCGCGCCCTTTGATACCAAGGTCAAAATCCGTGAGAACGGCGTGCAATATTATGTGGATGTGGAAAACGGCCAGAAGACCGGCTTCTTCCTGGACCAGAAGGAAAACCGGAAGGCCATCTGGCGGCTGTGTCCCGGTGCGGATGTACTGGATTTCTTCACGCACACCGGTTCCTTCGGCCTTAATGCCGCCATGGCCGGCGCTGCACACGTGCTCAGTGTGGATTCCTCCGCGCTCGCCATTGAACAGGCAAAGGAAAACGCCGCGCTCAACGGACTGTCGGACCGCATCGACTACCAGGTCGCAGACGTCTTTGCCCTGCTGCCCGAACTTGAGGCACAGGGAAGACAGGCCGACGTCGTCATCCTCGATCCGCCCGCCTTCACCAAATCACGCAGTTCAATCAGGGCCGCCGTGCGCGGCTACCGCGAAATCAACCTGCGCGGCATGCGGCTCACCAGAAACGGCGGCTTCCTCGTCACCTGCTCCTGTTCCCACTTCATGGATCCCGAACTCTTCCGGAAAACAATCGGCGAAGCCGCCCATGACGCGCATGTGCGACTCCGCCAGGTGGAATTCCGCACCCAGGCGCCGGACCATCCGATCCTGTGGAATTCCGAGGAATCTTACTATCTGAAGTTCTATATCTTTCAGGTCGTGCGGGAGTGAGGCCCCGCCCCTCTTTCCGGCAAAAATACTCCGTCTGCTTTCAGCTCATTCTGCGCTGAAAGCAGACCTTTCCTGCCGCGTGTGGGAGCCGCGCAGCGCTCAGTCGGCCATCAGTACGCATTCCGCCGCGCCCAGCGTCTCCGACTCCACGCGGAGCGTGGTTTCTCCCGTTTCATAGCCCGCGCGGACAACCGCGAGTGCCCTGCCGCGAAATGTCGTGCAGGCGCCCTTCGTATAATTATCCTCCGTCACCGGATTGCCGCTGCCAAAGCCAAGCAGCCTTCCGGCTCCCTCTGCATCCGCCGTGAGCGATACTGCCGCATCCGGCACCAGTCTGCCCAGGGCATCCTGAATTTCCACATCGACATAGAACAGATGATGGCCATCCGCCTGTGCCTCCGTCCGCTCCGGGCGCAGCACCAGCCTCTCCGGCGCACCGACTGTCTCCAGCGAACCGTGCGAAATCTCACAGCCGCCAAAGGCCGCCTCCGCACTGCCGACATTCCGGCTGACCGCCTCAATCTTTCCGGGTTCATAGACCGTATCAAACACGAAGGAGCACGGCAAACCTGCGTTCAGGCTCTCCCCCTGCTTCTTCACGCCAACACTTCTGCCATTCACGAACAGCTCCACTGCCTCCGCGCGGGAGAAGACCGTCACACGGACCGCCTTGCCCTCCTGCCCCGGCCAGTTCCAGCTTGCTCTGACATCCGGGAAGCCCCACGGACTGATGACCTCCACCTTTCCTGTATTCTGCGGGTCTGCGCTGAATACATACGTCCCGCGGTCTCCCCAGACCACACGCCGGTAAGCGCCCTGCGGCAGCAGCATTCCCGTGATATCAAAATCCGCGTCGTTCGCAGTTCTCCAGGGATAAACCGATGCCTGCGAGGAGAGCGCATTCGACCCCGGCTGCAGTATCGGATCATCCGGTTCCACGGACACCGCCTTGCCGATCCCGGCCTCTCCGAGATAATCGAACGCCGTCCAGGTGAAATCTCCGATCACGTAAGGCGTCTTCTCGATCATCGGCCAGTGAATCCCAATCTCCTTCGGGAAATTTTCACTGCCCAGCATCACACGCTCCGGATATCTTTCATGATCTCCCGCGTAGCGGCTCTCCATGTAATTGTATCCCACAATGTCGAGACCATTGGTGAACGGCTCCGTGTAGTCCTCCCACAGCGTGCCGCCGGAGAGATCCGCGTTCTGCCCTGCGGCTGTGCCCGCCTCCTGTGCCTTCTGAAACACCTCCAGCATCGTCTTCCGGTCAAGACCGTTCCAGAACGAACAGATCGCGTTCGACACCGGCCTCGACGGATCGAGAGACTTCACCTTTCCCGCCAGCTGCGCCGCGATGCGGTATCCGTTCCCGAGGCCGCCCCGCTCCGTGATCTCATTGCCGGTGGACCATAGAATGACGCACGGATGCGAACGATCCCGCCGGACAAACGCCGTGAGATCCTTTTCCCAGTCCGTGTCAAAATACTGATTGTAATCGCCGGGCTGCTTGCCCATGTGCCATGCATCAAACGCCTCATCAAATACATAGATCCCCAGCCTGTCGCAGGCCTCAATCAGGGCCGGTGACGGAGGATTGTGCGTCGTGCGGACCGCGTTATAGCCGCTCTCCCTGAGCTTTTCGAGCTTGCGGACCTCCGCGTCATACAGCGACACCGCGCCGAGCAGACCGTTGTCATGATGCAGACAGCCGCCCTTCAGCTTGACCGTCTTTCCGTTGATCTGCAGGCCATGGCGCACATCCGCCGTGATCGTGCGGATGCCGGTGAGAACCGAAGTCTCGTCAAAGAACGCTTCTCCCTCCGCCAGCGGAAGAACATGCGTGCGGAACTCCCCCACCGCCTCCGTGCGGACCCTGAGACGGTAAAGGGATGGCTGCTCCGCGCTCCAGAGCGCCGGATCATCCACCGTCAGCGTGTATTTTGCCACCTCCCGCGCATGCGGATTCACCTGAATCCTGGTTCTGCGCGAAACCACCTCCCTGCCGCTGCTCTCCTCCGACAAGACAAACGTCACATCCACAAGAAGATTCCAGATTCCGGTCTGTGTCATTGGCCGCCTCCGCCTGCACCTTCAGATAAGCGGTCTGCGCGCTGCCGTCCGCCCGGTACTCAATCCGGTCCGTGTACAGAAACAGCGAATCCTCCACCACGGACAGCTTCGGCCCGTGGAGCATCCAGACACTCCGGAAGAGGCCCGCACCGGAATACCAGCGCGAGTTCGGCTGCATACTCGGATTGACCGTGACACACAGATCATTCTCCTCTCCGAAATAAAGATACGGCGTGATATCCGTGCAGAACGGCGCATATCCGTAATGCTGCAGACAAACCCGGCAGCTGTTCACCTCCACCGTGGCATTCATCATCGCCCCTTCAAAATAAAGAAGAACCTTTTCTCCATCCCACTCCGCAGGAATGTGGATCCTCTTCGTGTAATGCGCCACTCCGGCATTGTAAAACCCGCTGGCAGTTCCCGCCGGCGCATCCCGGTCCACATCAGCCGCGATCATGTAATCGTGCGGCAGATCCACCGCCTGCCCATGATCTCCCGGCGTCAGCCCCTCATAGGGACTGCCTGCCCCCAGCCTGAATTCCCAGCCCCTGTCCAGATTTTCCCTTTTCATATCCTTCCTCCCATCCCTTTGTCCCAAACAAGCTAAACTCGTTAGGGACAATTCCTGCCAACAACCTTATTCAAACTATCATAGCGCACTATTCCGTGAAACTCCATGTCAGGTTTACCGGCAATTCCTCTCTG
>ONQW01000177.1 GCA_900320025.1 uncultured Lachnospiraceae bacterium | reverse complement strand
TTCAATGCAGTGCCCTTTCCAGCTTTTCCTGAAGCGTCGACTTCGGAACGCTTCCGATTGCGGTTTCCACCGGCTTTCCATCCTTGAAGATGAGAAACGTCGGGATGGACATGACGCTGTACTTCTCCGCAATATCCGGGTCGTCGTCCACGTTGACCTTGCCGATTTTCACCCGACCTGCGTACTCCTGCCCGAGCGCCTCCACCACAGGCGCCATCATCCTGCAGGGACCGCACCAGTCGGCATAGAAATCAACCATGACGGGGGTCGCGCTGTTCCTGTTCAAAATCTGATGTTGTAAATTTCATAGACACTCCGTTTCCAAATCAGGACCTGCCATCGGTTTCAGAACAGCCTTATTGTACCATAGCGGGCTGGCAGGAATGTAAAATTTTGGTGAAAGCACACCCACAATCCGCCGCGCCCGAAGCGGCAGAAAAGGCAGGAGTGAAAATGCCGGTGATAGCGCGCCCTACTGTGTCTTCCTGGAGAGAATGTACTTGCAGATCGGGTTTCCCATGGCTGAAAATTTGCGCTCATATTCGGTCATCACATTGCCCTCGTTCATCGCGGGGTCGTTGTGCAGATCATAGGTCAGCGCGTCAATCTGGAATCCGCCCTCCGGCACCTCGTCGACGGCAAAATCAAACAGAGCCCGGTTGTCGGTCTTGAATTCGATCGTTCCGTCCGGCGCGAGGAGCTGATTGTAGAGCCGGAGAAACTGGCGGCTGGGAAGCCGCCGCTGAGCTTGGGATTTCTTGGGCCAGGGGTCGGAGAAATTCAGATAAATCCGGTCCACCTCGCCCGGCGCGAATACGTCCGCAAGCAGCTCCGCCTCCCAGCGGAGATAGCGCACGTTCGGCAGCTTCTGTGCCTCCTCCTTCTTTACGGCCTTGTAGAGCGCGCTGGAATACTTTTCGATGCCGACGTAATTGATCTCCGGGTGGAGAGCGGCCATGGCGATGATAAACCCGCCCTTTCCGGTGCCGATTTCGATGTGGAGCGGGTGGCTGCTGCCAAAATACTCCCTCCAGGTGCCGCGCTGTGCACCCGGATCATGGATTGTATACGGGCTGGCTGCCAGATATTCCCTGGAACCCGGGATATTGCGTAGTCGCATATCGTCTCCTCATAACCTCACTATTCTGATTCCTTATCCCGCGCCGCATTCTGCGCGGCATTCACGGGAGAATGCCGGAATTGCCTTCTACCGCGCCGGGACCCTATTTTACAAGAAAACCAGGGCGGCTTCAACGCATGTGCAACTTATGTTAGAATCGGGACAGACTGAGAGGGGGGTATGGTATATCAGGATCTGTCTTCCAGTTATGGATGATTTACAGAGCACAGGAATTGTTTTTATGAAAAAATATACAGGCAGGACAATTTTTCTCTGCTTCGCGCTTGCTGCTGCGGTGGCGGCCGGGGGCTGTGGAACTGGCCGGCAGCAGGGCAAAGGCGCCGGCGCGGATGCTTTTCTCACTGAGGATTCCCTCGAGGCAGAGAGCGAGTCCGCGGCAGGGCAGGAAGAGGCGGGCGCCGGGACGGCGCTGCAGGAAAATAAAGAGCAGCGCGCCGGACAGACCAGGGCCATCGATGCACAGATCGAACTGATGAGTTTTGGCAATACGGGCAGGAATATCGTGGAAATTCCGCAGTTTGTCACGGAGTCGGGAGAGAGCACCCGGGCGATGGAGGATCTCAACGCGGAGACGGAACCGCTGCAGGAGCTTTATGAGAAGGTGAAGGAGGAGGACGACGGTGTCAGCTTTGTCGAGATCCGAAGCTACATCATGCCCACCACCCGATTTCTGCAGGTGACCACCACGTATTGCGAATATCCTACGTACGGCACCTGGGGCGATCTGATGACACTCGCGTACGATACGGAGACGGACACGGCGATTACAGCCCGTGAGGCGCTGAAAATGAGCGGATATACCGGGGATCAGCTCTCACTCAGTGTCCATAAGGCCTTTGTGAAAGCCGGGCTGAGCGGGCAGATCGAATCCACGGAGATGGAGGGATTCGAACTGGATGACACCGGAAAGGTGACAGCCATTTATATGAAGCTGGGCGTCCGCGCAGAGGAGTCGGACTCTTCGTTCGAGGCCTTTTATCGTTATGTTCCCACGACCGGGAAGATTTTTATGATGGCGTTCTCTGATGAGGACGAGGGAGACGGCAACAGGGAAGTCGGCGGTTCAGAGATGACGCAGTGAAGAGCTTCTGCAGGATGTCGCAGGATATCCATGAGAGGAACAGAAAGAGGAGAGGTGGAAGAGGAAGAATGTTCCGGCTTTTTTCGATTCTGATCGGGTATGTGCTGGGAAACTTTCTGACGGCGGAATGGGTTGTCCGCAGGGAGAAGGGGAAAAGCGTATTTGACATCGGGACAGGCAACCCGGGGATGGCAAATGTTATGGCACAGTGCGGGTTCGGGCCGGGGATGCTGGTGCTTGCCGGCGATCTCGGCAAGACGGTGCTGGCCTGTGTTCTCGCCCGGTTTGTTCTGTTCCCGGAGGCCGGCGCCATGGCGGCGGCCTGGGCGGGACTCGGCGCCGTGCTGGGGCACAATTTCCCCTGCTGGCATGGGTTTCGCGGCGGAAAAGGCGTGGCATGCACCTGTGCGGCAATATTTTGCGTACAGCCGCTCTGGGGGCTGCTTGCCATGATTGTCGGGATGTTCGCCGTATTCCGGACGCAGTATCTGCCGGTCGGTGCGGTGCTGATTCCGTCGGCCTTTACACTCTTTGGATATTTGTATTTCCGCGGCGTGGCTGCGGTGGATACATCCGGCGCTCCGCTCGCGGGCAGCTACGCGCCGTTTGGCGGTTCGGTGGGCTGTGAGATTGCGGCGGTCTCCGGGATTCTCAGCATCATCATGCTGATCAGGCATTTCCCGGGCCTTCGCGGCGCCGCTGCCGGCACGGAGCCAAGAATCCATGTCACAGGTCTGCTCAATCAGAAATTCGGCCGCTTTACGGTGGCCATCGTGGCGGTGGTGTCCATGCTGCTGTTCCTGTGGGGCCTCGCGCCCTGGTATCAGAGCTACATGCGGCGCGAGGACAGGGAGACCTGCTGGAAGGCCCGGTTTGCGGTGGTCCTCGATTATCAGGCGGCGAAGGAGCAGAGCGGGGCGCAGGGAAAAGAGGAAACGGAGCAGATGGCGCTCCTGGCGGTGCAGAACAGCCTGCGGGAGCATTTCGGAGCGTCCATGTCCGCCTTCGGCGAGCCAGTTTCCGGGATCTGCCGGAGCGGGGACGGCACCTGGACCATTCTCTACGATCCGGACACGGAAACCATCACGATTTCCTGCACGGCGCAGGACCATGAGCCGGTGGAAAGTTATTGAGACTGAAACAGAATTGCAGCGACGCGGAGCAATGGAGATGTGCCGCAGGGAACGGCACAGAGGAGAGCTATGACAGACAACAGACCGACCCACCGGGTAAGGCATGCGGAGGACAGAACGCTGTCCATGGAGAAGGACAG
>ONQW01000172.1 GCA_900320025.1 uncultured Lachnospiraceae bacterium | reverse complement strand
CAATGCATACAACATAAAATAGTGAGAAATTTGACATAAAAAGAACCGCCGTTAGGCGGTTTCTAAAAGATTTGTTGTTATTCAACTGTTAAAGATCCGCTCTGTCGTATTCTCTGCTGCTGTATTCTTCACTTCCTCAGCCATGTTGTGACCTCCTTTTTTGTATACACGGATCTTAACACATCCGTTCTTTCAGCGAACTGAATCCCGTATCCACGATTATAGTATGCAGACTGCAAATACACAAGATATATTTTGCACAATCTAATTACATATGATAACCGATATTCTGTCATTCTCCTGCCCTGTCCGCTTCGCAGCTCTCCATACCGATTCCATAACCGATCCTTTCAGTGCCTCTGCTGCCTGCTCCTGTTTGTTCGTCTGTCTACCCGAAGTTATGCTTGTCTAAACCTTTTGCATGGTATTAGAATACAGAAAAGACTCAGGTAATGAGTCATGACTAAGTATACAAGGAGGTGTCACGATGGCTTATACAATCAGCGATGATTGCGTATCTTGCGGAACCTGTGCACCGGAGTGCCCGGTCAACGCAATCTCCGAGGGAGACGGCAAGTATGTAATCGATGCAGACGCATGTGTTGAGTGCGGAACCTGCGCAGAGGTTTGCCCGGTTGGTGCTCCGACTGCTCCATGATCGGCAGCGTTCTTACAGCATAACATCGGACATAAAGGGAAGTGCCGGCAGCTGTCAGCACTTCCCTTTTTTTAACGGCCAGACTCCTTCGCACCGGAGTCTGGCCGTTCTGTTTCTTACAAGCTCTTACTCAAACGATTCCGGATCGACCGTGATCTTGATCGGCTCCAGCTTCCAGATGTCCCTGACATATTCCTGAATGGTTCTGTCTGAGGAGAACTTTCCGCTCGACGCCATATTCAGAATCGCGCTCTTCGCCCAGTCTCCCTGACTCTGATAATACTCGATGGCCTTCTTTCTCGCCGCATCATAGGACTTGAAGTCCGCCAGAATGAAGTACTGGTCCGCAGGTCCCTCCTTTGTGGTCAGCAGAGAGTCATACAGCTCGCGGAAGAGCTCCATATCCCCGCCCGAATACTTGCCGTTGATCAGCTCCATGAGCGTTGTACGGATATCCGGATCATTGTTGAAGTAGTAGGTCGGATCATAGTCATGGTTGTTCTCATGATCAATGACCTCCTGGGAGGACAGGCCGAAGATGAATGCATTCTCCTCTCCGACCTCCTGCACAATCTCAACGTTCGCGCCGTCCATCGTGCCGAGTGTCAGCGCGCCGTTCAGCATCAGCTTCATGTTCGAGGTTCCGGACGCTTCCTTGGAAGCAGTCGAAATCTGCTCGGAGATATCCGCTGCCGCGAAGATCAGCTCCGCGTTTGAGACACGGTAGTCCTCGATGAAGACCACCTTGATCTTGCCGTTGATCGACTGATCATTGTTGATCACATCCGCGACGGAATTGATCAGCTTGATCGTCAGCTTCGCCCGCCTGTAGCCGGCAGCCGCCTTCGCCCCGAAAATGAAGGTGACCGGATAGAACGGTCTCTCCGGATGCTCCTTCAGCTCACGGTACAGGTACATGACATCCAGGATATTCATCAGCTGTCTCTTGTACTCATGGAGCCGCTTGACCTGCACATCGAAAACAGATCTCGGATCGACATCAATGCCGTTGTGCTCCTTGATGTACTTCGCCAGACGAACCTTGTTCTGATACTTGATGTTCATGAACTCCTGCCGTGCCTTCTGGTCGTCAGCGTAGAGCTTCATCTTCGCGATCTGCGGAAGATCCGTGATCCACTCGTCCCCGATATGGTCTGTCACCCAGTCCGCGAGAAGCTGGTTGCCGTGCAGAAGGAACCGGCGCTGCGTGATACCGTTCGTCTTGTTGTTGAACTTCTCCGGCATCATTTCGTAGAAGTCCTTCAGCGTCTGTTTCTTCAGGATCTCCGTGTGCAGCTTAGCAACGCCGTTGACAGAGTAGCCCGCGACAATTGCCAGGTTCGCCATCCTCACCTGTCCGTCATAGATGACAGCCATCTTTGCGATCTTGTCCTGGTTGCCCGGGTACTGCTGCTGCACCCGCGCGATGAAGCGGCGGTTGATCTCCTCGACAATCTGATAAATACGCGGAAGAAGTCTCGAGAACAGCTCGATCGGCCACTTCTCAAGCGCCTCTGCCATGATGGTGTGGTTTGTGTAGGCGACTGTCTTCGTGGTGATCTCCCACGCCTCATCCCAGCCCAGGCCTTCCTCGTCAAGCAGAATGCGCATCAGCTCGGCGACAGCGACCGTCGGATGCGTATCGTTCATCTGGAAGGTTGCCTTCTCATAGAACTTGTGGATATCGCTGTGCTTTCTCTTGTACTTTGCAACCGCCTCCTGAACAGACGCGGAGATGAAAAAGTACTGCTGCTTGAGCCGCAGCTCCTTGCCGGCATAGTGGTTGTCGTTCGGGTAAAGAACCTCGACGATGTTGCGCGCCAGGTTCTCCTGCTCGACCGCCTTCTGGTAGTCACCCTTGTCAAATGAATCCAGCTGGAAATCATTGATGGCCTCTGCGTCCCAGACACGGAGCGTGTTGACCATATTGTTATTGTAGCCGACGACCGGGATGTCGTAAGGGACTGCCCGGACAGACTGATAATTTTCCTGGATAAACCGGTTGCTGTGGGTCTGCTCGTCGTACTCGACCCGGACATAGCCGCCGAATCGCACGATCTTCGCGTACTCCGGACGCTTGAGCTCGAATGGATTTCCATTTCTCAGCCAGTCATCCGGGACCTCGACCTGGTAGCCGTTCTCGATCTTCTGACGGAACATGCCATAGCGGTAACGGATGCCGCAGCCGTACGCCGGATAACCGAGCGTCGCGAGCGAATCAAGGAAGCAGGCGGCGAGACGGCCGAGGCCGCCGTTGCCGAGGGCCGCGTCCGGTTCCTGGTCCTCGATCACGTTCAGATCGAAGCCCATCTCCGAGAGCGCCTCCTTCACCTCCTTGTAGGCGGTGAGGTTGATCAGGTTGTTGCCGAGCGCTCTGCCCATCAGGAATTCCATCGACATGTAGTAGAGAATCTTCGGATCCTCCTCGTCCATGACCTGCTGCGTCGCCATCCAGTTGTCTATGATGACATCCTTGACCGCGTAGGCCACCGCCTGGAAAAGCTGCTGCTGCGTCGCTTCCTTCAGAGTTTTGCGGAACAGGTTCCGGACATTGTCCCTGACCGTTTCCTTGAACCGTTCTTTATCAAAATGTTTATCCATGCTGCCTCCCTCAGACTTTCCTGACCCCCAGTGTTACCGCTTCTCCGTTGACGCTCCACTCCTTTGTGTATCCGTCCAGACTTCCGTAGGTGA
>ONQW01000231.1:2233-3965 GCA_900320025.1 uncultured Lachnospiraceae bacterium | reverse complement strand
CTCGTACTTGTTCATGCTTTTACCTCCTTATGGTCTCTGGCCCTTCCACCGTGAAGAGCAAGGAATTCGCGGACAGAAATGTCCCACGGACTTTCATATTATCATATTCGGGCAAATCTATGCAAGCCCGTTTTTCCCATGCCGCATCGCGTCACAGCGCTGCGTCCACCTCTCCAAGCACTCTCCCGATGGAATCGGAGATAACCAGATCCGCCTGACTGTCGCGGGAAGTCGCGGACTTGTTGATCAGGACCAGGCGGTGTCCGCTGTAGTAATCAATCAGCCCTGCTGCCGGATAGACGACAAGAGAGGTGCCGCCGACGATCAGCATGTCCGCCTCCGAAATATCCTTCACTGCCTCTTCCAGCGTCGCATAATTCAGGCTCTCCTCATACAACACCACGTCCGGTTTGATTCTTCCGCCGCATTTCGGGCAGACCGGAACGCCCTCCGAATTCGCAATAAAATCCGCACCATAGAATGCGTGGCATCTCTCGCAGTAGTTCCGGAGCGTACTGCCGTGGAGTTCAAGGACATGTTTGGAACCAGCTTTCTGATGCAGACCATCAATGTTCTGGGTGATCACTGCGCGAAGACGTCCCTCCGCTTCCCACTTCGCCAGCACCTTGTGTGCCGTGTTCGGCTCTGGCTCCGGCTGTCCACGCAGAAGCAGCTTGTCCCGGTAAAACCGGAAAAACTCCTCCGGTCGCTGCTCATAAAAGGTATGGCTCAGAATTTCCTCCGGCGGGTAATCATACTTCTGATGATACAGGCCATCCTGACTCCGGAAGTCCGGGATCCCGCTCTCGGTCGACACGCCCGCGCCGCCGAAGAAGACAATATTGCTGCTCGCCCGGACCATCTCCGTCAGCTTCCCGATCTTTTCCTGTTCCCTGCTGTCTCTCTCTGTCATCCCACGCCTCCCGCAGCCAGGTTCAAACGCCGGATCTTTCATGATCGACCCTGCTCTTTATTCCGCCGTGATGTCTGCGCCAAAATACTTCTCGGAAATCTTCGCGAGAGTGCCGTCCGCCCGCATCGCTGCGATCGCCTGGTTGATTGCCTCCCGGAGCGTGTCATTGTCAGAACCCTTTTTCAGCGGAATCGCATAGGAGGTCGTCTCCGGATCGGTCGCCGCGACCTTGAGTCCCTTCTCCCCCGTGGTGTTGAAATAATCCTGCACCGAGGTGTTGGCGTTGATTGTGGCATCCGCCGTTCCGTTCAGCACCAGCTCCATGGTTTCTCCGAGGGTCGGCACATTGACCACGGTAGCCCCATACTGCTCGCCCATCGCCGCATAGGTGGATCCGACAGAATTGGCTGTCGTCTTTCCCTTCAGATCATCAAAGGTTTTGATCGCCTCATTGTCGCTCTTCGTGACAAGGACCGCGTGATCGTAGGCATACGGATCGGTGAAATCGAACGTCTGCTCCCGATCCGGCGTGACATCGACGCCGTTCGCCATCATGTCAAAGGTGCCCTGGCTCACGCCGGTGAGTCCGCCGTCAAAATCGCCTTCCTTGAACTCCGCCTCGACGCCCAGGCGGGATGCGATCTCCTTCGCCACCTCTACGTCAAAGCCGACCAGCTCGTTCGTATCCGCATCGTGATACGTGAACGGAGACCACTCGCCCTCTGTCGCCACCGTGATCTTGCCGGCGGCAAGAATTTTGGCGAGATGATCGTCGCCGTTCGGCTGAACCGTGATCTGCGCCGCGCTGCTCTCCGCCGT
>ONQW01000231.1:0-2226 GCA_900320025.1 uncultured Lachnospiraceae bacterium | reverse complement strand
CGCCGTGCCGTCAGCCGATGCATCCATCTGCACGGTGCTGCCCGCCGCCGTCGTCTCCTGAGCCGGCGCCGTCTCGTCGGTGGAGGCGCTGCCAGCGGCTCCGCTGGAAGCGCTGCCGCAGCCGGCAAGCACGCCCGCTGCAAGAATCGCTGTCATCAAAATGGATACGGTACGTTTTTTCATTTTCTACTCCCCGCCGCTCTTTGCGGCACCCTTGTCTGTCAAAGTTTCAGTTCCACTGTGCTATGAAACAATACCCGTGCCACTCGGCGCGGTGCGATTTCCGACCATCCGCAGGAAGGTACGGGTTCTCTCCTCCCTCGGATGGGCGAAGAACTCCTTCGATGGGCCTTCTTCCACAATTTTGCCCTTTTCCATGAAGATGACGTGATTCGACACATCCCTTGCAAACGTCATCTCATGTGTGACCACAACCATCGTGATGCCCGATGCCGCGAGGCTCCTCATCACCTCCAGAACCTCGCCGATCAGCTCCGGGTCGAGCGCCGAGGTCGGCTCGTCAAAATAAATGACCTCCGGATCGTCGGCAAGCGCTCTCGCGATCGCGACGCGCTGCTGCTGTCCGCCGGAGAGCTGCGACGGATAGTGATCCGCCCGGTCCGCCATGCCGACTTTCCGCAGCATCTCCATGCCGATCTCCTCCGCCTTGTCCCTCGGCATCTTTCTGGCTGTCTGAAGGCCCAGCGTCACATTCTGCAGCGCGGTCTTATTGGAAAAAAGATTGTAATTCTGAAAGACAAATCCTGTGTGGCTCCGGATCTCGCGGATTTCCTTCTTATCCGCGTGCGCCATGTCAACGGTTCTGCCGTCGAACACCATGGTTCCTCCGTCCGCCCGCTCCAGGAAGTTAATACATCGAAGGAGCGTCGTCTTTCCGGAGCCGGAAGGACCGAGAATCGCGACCACGTCGCCCTTGTTCACCGTGAGATCAACGCCGTTCAGAACGGTCAGCTCGTCAAAGGTCTTATGAATATTTTTTACTTCCAGTAATGCCATTGCCTGCTCTCTTCTCCGCGAAATATCCGCCTTTCGCCGCATGCGCCGCTTTGAAACTTTGCCTCAGCTCCGCTTCCGGCGCGCTGCAACGGGCTGCCTGCCCTCATAACGGCTGAGCTTCTTCTCACCCCATCTCTGGATCCATGTCATAACCGTGGAGAAAATGAGGTAAACGAACGCGACCTCCAGATAAAGCGGAAGGAACTGATATGTCCTTCCCGCGATCTGCCGCGTCGCGAGGAACATCTCCGTGACCGTGATGTTTGAGGCAAGCGACGTATCCTTGACCATGCCGATGATGGAATTGGACAGGGCCGGGAACGCCGTGCGGAAGGCCTGCGGCAGCACGATATGCCACATAATCTGCATGTAGCTCATGCCTACACAGCTGCCCGCCTCGAGCTGTCCCTTCGGAACGCCCTCGATGCTGCCGCGGATCGTCTCGGCACAGTATGCGCCTTCGTTGATGGCAAAGACCGCGACCGCCACGGTGAACCCGTTCGGGTGAAAGCCAAACGCGGAGGGGCCGTAATAGCCGACCATCAGCTGCACAAGCAGCGGCGTTCCCCGGATAATCCAGATATAAAACCGGGCAATCTGACGCAGCACAGGGACACGCGCATACTGAATCAGCGCCGTGATAACCGCGATAACCAGTGCCAGTGCGAACGCGATCAGCGTCAGCGGAATGGTCATCAGCAATCCCGGAAGAAGAATGCGCGGGAAAGATTGAATTAACAATTGTATGACATCAGAGGACATATTATCCAATTCCTACTTTTATTGTATGTTTTGAAGTTGCTTCTGATTATACACAAATCCTGCCGCAAGGCAAGCACTTTTTATATTTGATGGAATAAGAAAAGGGCTGCTGCAGATAATTCTGCAACAGTCCTCCAATCAGGCATAGCCGGTCAATTCTTTCCCGTCCGATTCGGCGGCTCCGCCGTCATCTCGTGCTTCTCACCCGATGACGCGCAGTCAGCCGATCCGGCTGATCAGATTCGCTGTTTCTCCCGCCGGGCCGCTTCATCCGCCCGCCGTGACGCTTCCGCGTCATCAGTCAATTTTGCAGATCCAGCCTTCCGGCGCCTCCACGGTACCCATCTGAATGCCGGTCAGGGTATCGTAAAGCTTCTGAAGCACCGGTCCCATCACGCCATGGTTATTGTCCTCAAAGACAATCTCCTTCCCATGATCGTTGATGGC
>ONQW01000131.1 GCA_900320025.1 uncultured Lachnospiraceae bacterium | reverse complement strand
CAATGGAATGAGATTATCGGCAGAATATCTGGTTGAAAAATATCAGGAAAACATCTTTCGTGCCGCATTCAGCATCTGCCGGAATCGGGAGGACGCAGAAGATGTTGTACAGAATACTTTCCTGCAGTATCTCCACACGAAGCAGGAATTTGACAGTGAGGAACACATCCGGGCCTGGCTTCTCCGGACGGCGGTCAACCAGTCCAAAAATATGGTGAAGGCGTTCTGGCGCAGGAACCGGACCTCCCTCGAGGAGTATATGGCGGAGGTTCCCTTCCGTGAGCCGCAGGATCGGACTCTCGTGGAAGCCGTTCTCGCGCTGCCCGGTTCCTGCAGGATTGTCATTCACCTGTACTATTACGAGGGTTACTCCGTGTCAGAGATCAGCCGGATACTGGGGCTCTCACAGACTGCCGTGAAAAATCGGCTTCTGAGAGGCAGAAAGCTGCTTAGGCAGACGCTGAAGGAGGGATGGACAGATGACGAATAGAGAAAACTACAAGAGGGCGTTTTCCTCTTTGCACACATCGGAACGCTTTTCATGCAGACTGGAGGAAACTATGAAGGTAAAATCAAGTTTAATTGGATGGCGCAGAGCACTGGCCGCCGCGGGCATCCTGCTCGCGGTGATGGTGGGCGGAAGCACCGCCTACGCGGCAAACGTCGGCGGCATCCAGCGTGCCATACAGATCTGGCTCCATGGCGATCAGACCGAAGCGGTGCTGACGGTCGATGAAACCGCCGGAACCTATACTATAACCGACAAGAATGGAACTATGATCGAGGGAGGAGGCGGCGTCTCGATTGATGCGGATGGGAAGGGACGCCCTCTGACCGCGGAGGAGATCGCAGAGCACCTCGCAAACGAGGTCGCCACGGACACCATCGACGGACGGATGTACCTCCTCTATCACAGCCAGAAATTTGACATCACGGACAAATTTGCCGACAGTGACTACTACTTTGTGACCCTGAAAGACAACGACACGACGCTCTATGTCACCGTGTCAAAGGACGGCGCCGTTGCGTCGAGTCCGGACCGATACCCCCAGCCGGGCAAAGACTTCTCCAATGATGCAGTGGCTAAATAGTCCTTACTTATGTTTTCTCACTCCGCCCCCACCAGCGTCACGGTCGTCATGGAATGATGCACTGCCTCGAGATACCGGCCGAACACCTCTGCCGTGCGGAGCTTGAGACTCGAGGTATTGATGCATGGATGCGCGCCGATAAATTCACTGTCCAGAATATCCCGGTCCGCAAGAAGACGCACCCTGTCAGTCTTGTCATTCATCAATCCCATGATACTGGCGGATCCGGGCGCGCAGTCCAGCAGCTCCTCCATCTCCTCCGGCGTCCCGAAGGAAAGCCTGGAGCAGCCGAGCTGAGAGGACAGCTCCTTCGTCTTGAATTTCTTGTCTCCCGGCATCAACAGCAGATAATAATCCGTGTGCTGCCGATTGGTGAGAAACAGATTTTTCACCACCTGCGCATGCAGAACCTCATCGATCTTAAGGCAGGCCTCCATTGTGTATGCCTGCGCGTCCGGATGGTCCACATGCCAGTACTCCATCCCGAGCTCGTCGAGCAGATCATAGCAGCGGATTTCCTTTGGCAGACGCCCGGACAGATCCGTCGGACGCCCCTTGATCAGTTGATATTTTGCCATTGCGCTGACCTTTCTGAAACCAGAGGACTAGAAAGATGATGCCCGGTTCCGCACGATTCTGCCACTCCCATACCCGTCGGTTTTGTTTGCGGCTGTCGCCCTCGCGCCTGCCGGCTCACCATGATTCCTCAGATCTCAAAATCAAAGCACACCCTGTTCTTCGTGTTCGGACGGACGACGCCGTTCGCCACCGCGAGATGGGCAGGATGAACCGCGTACCCCTTCAGTGCCTCCGGACTCTCCAGCGTTGTGTCGAGCATCAGGTCCGCATTCGACGAGGCGAGACCATCGATGTTCACATGCACCTCCAGAAGCCCCGGTACCTTTCCGACAAGACCCTCGAGTCCGGCCTTGATCTGCTTCTTCACCTCCGCCTTCTGCTCCGCGGAAAGCTCATCCTTTAACTGCCACAAAATCACATGCTTTGTCATCCTGATACCTCCTGTCGCCTGCCCCGTCCCGGAACCGGCAGATCATCTCGTTCGTGAGGCTCATATTCTCGAACGTCTCCGTGATCTCCGCGCGGCGCACCCACTCCGCGACGGAGAGCTCATCCTCCTCCATCGTGATGTCCGTATCACCGTCCACCTCGCAATAATAGCCCAGCAGCAGATCAGAGTCAAAGCCCCAGGGCTGCGATTTGTAATAGCGTATGTTCTTCACCCGCAGCCCGGCTTCCTCCATGACCTCCCGGCGCACCGTATCCTCGCCGGTCTCCCCAATCTCGCAAAATCCGGCAATCAGGGCCCTTCCCCGGTATTCTCTGCCGCGGTATCTCGTCATCAGCAGGCGGTCTCCGTCGGTCACGCCCACAATCACCGCCGGCATGATTTTAGGATACGATACATTTCCGCACACCGGACAGACCATATTCCGTTCCTTTTCTCCGAAGCGCATGACAGCGCCGCACCGTCCGCAGAAGCGGTTGTCCCGATACCAGCCGTAGAGCTGATACGCCGTCTCTCCGGCAAAGCTCAGATCCCTCGGCCTGCTGTGCCGGAGGAGCGACAGCCGTCCATATTCATACCCTGGGATCACCGGCGGCTCCTGCGCCGCGCTGCCCGGTTCCCTGTTCATCCACAGATAATAGGCCGTCTCCTCGATCGTGAAGAGATACTGCAGGAACGCGCCCTCAAGACCGGCCGCTTTTACCTCCTTCACCATCGGAACCGTGATGTCAGTGCCAGCCCCCTCCAACCCTGTCCTGACGAGCACGTTTCTGCCGCGGAACAGAAAGACCCGGTCCTCTTCCTCAGGCTCTCTTTTCCTGCTGTATTCATTCCGGAACACCTCCGGACCGATATCCTGAATCATACGTATTACCCAATCTTTCTGCGAAAGATTCGCGATCTCTGCCTCCTTCTCTCAGTGCCAGACCGCCCAGATGAAGAGATACCCTGTTGTCACCGCCACCAGCGTGAAAGGTACGCCGATTTTGCAGAAATCGCCGAAAGATACCTGGTACCCTTCCTTCTTCAGCATACCGGTCGCCGCCACGTTCGCGGACGCGCCGACCGGCGTCAGATTGCCGCCGAGCGTCGCGCCGCTCAGCAATCCGAAGTAGAGAAGATATGGCTCAATTCCCATCCCCGCGCAGATGCTCCGGAGCACCGGCAGCATGGTGGCGACATACGGGATGTTGTCGATGAACGCGGAGATCAATACGCTCATCCATACCACGATCGTATAGAGCAGGAACAGATTGCCCCTGCCGAGACCTGCGATAAATGCGGCGAGATCATCGATCACACCGACATGCGAAACGCCGCCGATGACAATGAAGATACTGACCAGCATCAGAATCGTCTGCCAGTCGAACTGCTCGACCGCGTGCTGCAGACCGCCGAAATGATGGTATTTTGCAAAATGTGCAAAAACAGCGATGACAGCATAGATGCAGCAGATACAGCCGTTTGTGATGTCCGGTTTGTTCGGAACGAACGAGGCCAGAATCAGTGTGATCACCAGCGCCACGAGAAACACAGTCGGTGCATAATCTTCGACGCGGGTCTTCTCCTCGCAGGAGACAGGTTCCTTCTCTTTGCGGAAGAGAAACATAATCACCGGCACGGTCGCGAGCGCGCCCAGCTCGACGGCAAAAAAGATGCCCGGCCTGCCGTTCATCCAGAAGAATTTGGTGAAATCCATGTGTGCATAGGCGCCCAGCATGATCGACGTCGTGTCGCCCACCAGCGTCGCCGCGCCCTGCAGGTTCGAGGAGACCGCGATCGACAAAATCATCGGCACCGGGTTGATCTTCAGCTTGCGGCAGATCGCAAGGCCAACCGGCGCCACCATCAGCACCGTCGCCACATTGTCGATAAACGCCGAGACTACGCCGGCGAACAGGGACATGTACACGGCCACCATCATGGCGTTTTTGGACCGGTCGAGCAGCATATCCGCGATCCGGTTCGGCATCTTCGATTCGATGAAATAATCTACCACGATCATCGTGCCGGAGATCATCAGAATGACGTTCCAGTCGATCGCGGTGAACACCTCGTTCATCGGAATGATCCCGAGAATCATGAACAGCACCGCTGTTCCGAGCGCCGCCCAGGTGCGCCACTCCGTCCGGACCACCATCAGAACATACATGGCGATAAACAAAATAATCGCTGCCGTTTTTAACATTGTGCCATTTCCTCCTCTTTCATCCGTCATCAGCGGACAGACACTCCACCATGCCCGGTTCCATATCTCAGGCCGGATACCATGCAGCAGCCCGCCTCTTCCCCGGTGCCGGACATCCGTCACACTGCCGGGCCCGGTTCTTCAACACAAAAGCGGCGGGACCCTACCACAGCCTTTGCTATGATAAAGTCTCGCCGCTTGGATATTCCTGATCAGGATCTGCCCCCGGGCCGAATGACCGTCATGACGAGGACAGATACAGCATCTCCCTTTGGATCTGCTGCCAGCTACTCCCTTTAGTCAAAATGATTATACTCTGACATAAACCTGTCCGGAAAGATTTTCTTTCGAATCAGGTTCTGTATCTCATTTCTCCGGCATCCGTCTTTCACACCGCAAGGCCCATGTGCGCCTTCCGCTCCGCGTCCGGATCATCCGTGTCGAGCACCCGGATATCCGCGCCGAGAGACCGCAGCTTCTCCGGAAAATCCTCGTATCCTCTCTCGATATAGACGACATCG
>ONQW01000130.1 GCA_900320025.1 uncultured Lachnospiraceae bacterium | reverse complement strand
GCAACGCAGTACACTTTAAAGCATTGCATTTGCGAAGCTGCGCGGCGGTCAGAGCGGACGGAGGGTCCGAGGGCGCGCCCGCCCGGCAAAAAAGGAGGGGTTTGTTTATGAAAATGAGAAGATTTATGGCAGCGGCTGTCTCAGCCGCGATGGCAGTCGGACTTGCGGCATGCGGCAGCTCTTCATCGACGGCTTCGTCATCGGCAAATGCGACGTCGGCAGCTTCCGGCGCATCCGGCAAGACCTACAAGATCGGTATCTGCCAGCTGGTTCAGCACAACGCGCTCGATGCCGCGACACAGGGCTTTGAGGACGCCCTGACGAAGGAATTCGGCGACAACGTCAAGATCGATCTGCAGAACGCGCAGGGCGACTCCACGACATGCGCGACGATCGTCAACGGCTTCGTCTCCAATAACTATGATCTGATTATGGCAAATGCAACGCCGGCTCTTCAGGCAGCTGTATCCGCGACATCGACGATTCCGATCCTCGGCACATCGGTCACAGATTACGGCACGGCTCTTTCCATGGACAATTTCTCCGGAACAACGGGTCTCAATGTCTCCGGTACATCCGATCTGGCTCCGCTCGATCAGCAGGAGGCTATGATCAAGGAGCTTGTCCCGAATGTAAAGAAGGTTGCGATTGTCTACTGCTCCGCGGAGGCGAACTCCGAGTTCCAGGCGCAGAAGATCGAGGGCTACCTCAAGGACGACGGAATCGCATATCAGGAGTACACATTTGCAGATTCCAACGATATTCAGTCTGTCGTTCAGTCCGCGGTGTCTGACTGCGACGCTATGTACATCCCGACCGACAACACGGCGGCCTCCAATATGACACTTGTCAAGAACATCACGGAGCCGGCGAAGATCCCGGTTATCTGTGGCGAGGAGAATATGTGCAAGGCCGGTGGTCTCGCGACGCTGTCTATCAGCTACTATGACCTTGGCTACCAGACAGGCAAGATGGCGATCGACATCCTCGAGAACGGCACGGACCCGTCGACAATGGCTATTCAGTACGCATCTGCGACGACAAAGGAATACAATGCAGATTACGCCAAGGCGATCGGCTTCACAATGCCGGACGGCTACACGGCAATCGGATCTGACGACTCCTCCGCGAGCTCGACAGAGTCCTGAGTGACGGGAGGCTTTCAATGCTAGCAGCTTATTTTTCATCCCTGAGTCCTGTAGCGCTCTGGAACGCCATGCCGGGAGGCCTGGCACAGGGCCTGATCTGGGGCATCATGGCACTCGGTGTGTACCTGACATTCCGCATCCTGAACTTCGCGGATATGACCTGCGACGGCTCGTTCGCACTCGGCGGCTGTGTCTGCGCCATGATGATTATCAGGGGAGTCAATCCGTTTGTGGCGCTTCTTATTGCATTTGTCTGCGGCGTCATAGCGGGACTTGTGACAGGCATTCTTCACACAGTGATGGGGATTCCGGACATTCTGGCCGGAATTCTGACACAGATCGCGCTGTATTCGATCAACCTGAACATCATGGGCAAGGCCAACCAGGCTATTCCGGTCGGCACGCATCAGATGCCGTTCACATCGAACATCACGATGCTCGGCCAGACGATCACGCTGACGTTCATTTTTGACGCGGCGATCATCGGAATTTTGTACTGGTTCCTCGGAACCGAGATCGGAAGCGCGGTCCGCGCGACCGGCATCAACGCGCATATGTCGAGCGCGCAGGGCATCAACACAAAGCTGATGAAGGTTGTCGCGCTCGCGGTCAGCAACGGCATGATCGCTGTCTCCGGGGCAATGATCTCCCAGTACCAGGGCTTCGCGGACGTCAAGATGGGCCAGGGCTCGATCGTCATCGGTCTTGCGGCTGTCATCATCGGCGAGGTGCTTGCGGAGGCCATCCTCGGCAAGAGACTGAATTTCATTTTGCGGCTGACCTTCACGGTGATCGGCGGTATTGTCTACTATTTCGTCTACGTACTGGTCCTCTGGCTCAAGTTCCCGGCGGACGACATGAAGCTCCTGACGGCTATCGTCGTCGCGCTGTTCCTTGCGGTCCCGAACTACAGGGAGCACAGGAAGAATTCGTTCCGCGGTCTTGCGCGGCGCAACGCGAAGGCGGCAAGAGCGGCGCAGAATAAGGAGGCGGAGTGATGCTCGAGTTAAAGCACATTTACAAGACCTTTAATGCAGGGACGATTAATGAGAAGCGTGCGCTGATCGATGTCAGCCTCGCGCTGGAGGACGGCGATTTCTGCACGGTCATCGGAGGAAATGGAGCCGGCAAGTCGACGATCATGAACGCGATTGCGGGCGTGTGGCCGGTTGATTCGGGCTCGATCATCATCGATGGGCAGGACGTATCCGGTCTCAGTGAGCACAAGCGCGCCGTCTATCTCGGACGCGTCTTCCAGGACCCGATGACGGGCACGGCCGGCGATATGCAGATCGATGAGAATATGGCGCTCGCGGCCAGACGCGGGAAGCGCCGCACGCTCCGCTGGGGCGTCACGAGCAAGGAGCGGATGGAGTACAAGGAGAAGCTCAAGATTCTCGATCTCGGTCTCGAGGACCGGCTGACCGCAAAGGTCGGTCTCCTGTCCGGCGGACAGAGACAGGCACTCACGCTTCTCATGGCGACGCTGCAGAAGCCGAAGATTCTTCTCCTTGATGAGCACACGGCGGCGCTCGACCCGAAGACGGCGGAAAAGGTCCTTTCGACGACAGAGAAGATCGTCGCGAGAGACCATCTGACGACGCTGATGGTCACGCACAATATGCGCGATGCGATTGCGCATGGCAACCGTCTGATCATGATGAACGAGGGCCAGATCATTCTGGACATCCGCGGAGAGAAAAAGAAGTCGCTCACGGTGGAGGACCTCCTTCACCAGTTCGAGAAGGTATCCGGCAAGGAATTCTCGAATGACCAGGCGATTCTCGGATAAGATAAAGGAAATAAGATCCGGACATAGAAAAAAAGAGGCTGTTTTCTGCAGTCTCTTTTTTTATGCCCGGAGGCCAGTCCGGTGCTGCCGGACGGCGGCACCCTTCATTTTCAGTGGTGGAACATGACCTGAGTCGTCCCGCCGTCATCATCCGCCATTGTGCGGATGAAGGCCAGCAGCTTCTCCGGATCACCCTTGTAGTCTGATTCATGGCATTCATACACGGAATTCTGCGTGTGCACGAGCAGCATCTCCCCGTCATAAGCTGCCGCGATGATACGCGAGGTCCGCACATAGGTGCCGTCAGGATAGCGTCTGCTGTTATAGATGTAGCCGCTGATCGTGTCATCCTGAATTGTCCAGTTCTTCAGTCTCATTCATAATCCCCTTCTTACTATAAAACCCTTTATTAACCTGCTTATACTCTAGCATTGCTCTGTGAAATTTCCATGTTCTTTATACACCTATATGTTTACAAGAGATGGTCAGAAAGATTACCATTATCTTACACGAACTTCAATGAAAATGCAAAAATCACGGCAGCGGGAAAGGAACAGCAGACGGATGAGCAGAATTCTTACATATACAGCGGGACATGCGGACGAGGGTAGGGCCGTGCGGGATGTGATCCGGCATGACTTCCGCATGGTTGCGCATGATATCGCCGCGGCGAAGTACAGGACGGAGCACGGCATCACGGTGAACGGGGAGGATGCGTTGGTGAACCGTGTGCTTGAGGCCGGCGATGTCGTCCGCGTGAAGCTGGTGGACGGAGAGCCGGGGAAGATCGTGCCGGTTCCGGGAGAGCTTGCCATTCTCTACGAGGATGAGGACGTGATCGCCCTGAATAAGCCGGCGGGGCTTGTCGTTCATCCGTCGCACGGGCATTTCTCGGACACGCTCTCGAATTTTCTTGCGGATTACTATATCAAGCGGGGAGAGCCGCACGAGGTGCGGAGCGTCGGCCGGCTCGACAAGGACACGTCCGGTGTGATTCTGTTTGGAAAGAGCCGGACTGCGTGCGCACATCTCACGGAGCAGGCGGAGAGCGGGATCAGAGAGAAGGTTTACCTTGCACTCGCTTTGGGTATTTTTCGCGAAGAGGACAGGCAGACCGTGCTGATGCCGGGAGCCCGTGAGGCGTATCACAGGGCGGCCAGAGATGCGGAGGGAGAGGTGCGGGGTGAGATCTGTGCCCCGATCTCCCGCGAATATGTCGAGAAGATAAAGCGCGTCGTCCGCTGCGATGGCGACTTCGCGCTGACCCGATACAGGGTCCTCCGGCAGTTCGATACGTTCGCGCTCGTCCGCGTTACGATTGCGACGGGCCGCACGCACCAGATCCGCGTGCATATGGGCTGGATCGGCCATCCGCTACTGGGAGACCCGATCTATGGACGTCAGGCAGAGCAAAATGACTTGGGGCGTGCAGCGCTTCACGCGTATCAGGCCGTCTTCTGTCAGCCATTTTCCGGAGAAAGAATCGAGCTCACCGCGCCGCTGCCGGAGGACATGCGGAAGGTTCTTGAGAAGGCTTATACCTGTTGTCGTCGCTAGTGTGCATGGCTATTGGCCTGCGTACTGCGACCGGGACTTCGCCGGGTGTATAACGGTGTATAAGTCCCGACGGATTGCTCCGCTGCTTCGCGTAAAAATAGAGCGGGACGGAAACCGACTGATCGGTTTCCGTCTCGCTCCGGGCTGCTTATTTATGATCTGCTGATCAGATGTTGAGACCGGCTGTGATCTCCTTAAGGGAGTTGCCGCTCTTGACGAATTCTGCGATCTCCTCGTCGTTCATAGCCGGCTGGTTGACACGCTCGATGCCATCCGCGCCGAGTACGCACGGAAGAGACAGACAGACATCCTCAAGTCCGAACTGGCCGTGCATCATGG
>ONQW01000129.1 GCA_900320025.1 uncultured Lachnospiraceae bacterium | reverse complement strand
GTGGAGACCGGAGGCAGCAATCAGCAGCCTGCTCCGGCGGGGGACGGCTTCATGAATATTCCGGATGGAATTGAGGAAGAGCTTCCGTTCTCATGAAGAAGTATGGCTTCTGTCAATCAGGAGGCATGAAAATGGCTTACAGTAAAAGCAGTGATGGGTCCTTCAGAAAGAAGGGCGGCTTCCACAGAAAGAAGAAGGTCTGTGTTTTCTGCGGAAAGGATAATGTCATCGATTATAAGGACACAGCAAAGCTCCGCAAGTACATCTCTGAGAGCGGCAAGATTCTTCCGAGAAGAATCACCGGAACCTGCTCCACACATCAGAGAGCGCTGACGGTCGCAATCAAGAGAGCGCGTCATCTTGCGATGCTGCCTTATACCGAGCAGTAATCATCAGAGAACTGGGTTAAGGGTCCCCGGCCTGCATGGCCGGGGACTTTTCCGTGGATTTTTCTATTTGAACCTATTTGAAGCGGCACCGGGCTGCGACGGCAGGCTTCTATACCAGCCAGAATGAATGTGGTACAATGAGCTAACGCGGCGATTTCGATGCGTTCCATGGGAGCACGGCCGGAAATGCAATGTCCGGAGGAGTGCAGTGTATTCCTGCCGTGGTTGAGGACATTAAGGGCATTATGGGAGAGAAGAACAATCATGTGGGAATCAAGGGCAGGCTTGCCGGCTATTTCAACGCCCCGATTCGACTGGGATTCCTGCTCATACTTGTCGATCTGATCATCTATTTCATAGACTGGCCGAGCGGGCTGGTCCTGACCTGCTTCCTCGTCGTTTATTTTGCCATTGTTGTCACGATGTATCTCAACAATCGGACCATCCTGACCGGGGAGCTGGTGAGTTTTGCCACGGAGTACGGACAGATTCAGCGGCGGCTTCTCCGCGATCTCACGATTCCTTACGCAATTCTGGATGACACAGGGCGGGTGATATGGTCAAATCTGGCGTTTGAGAGGGTAACGCACAAGGATAAGAGCTACCGGAAGGGTATTCAGACGATATTCCCGACGCTGACGCGGGACACGCTTCCGCTGCAGCAGACAGGCAACGATGTGTCGCTGGAGTTCGAGGGCAGCTATTATCTCGCCCATATGACGCAGATTCCGCTCGACGAGATGGCGGAGAACAGCGACATTATCGATGCGGCCGGGTTCAGCGGATGCCTGATCGCGCTGTATCTGTTTGATCAGACGGCGGAGAAGCTGGCACTCCAGGAGGTGGACGACCAGAGCCTGGTGATTGGCTTCATCTACATGGACGATTATGATGAGGCACTCGAGAGCATTGAGGATGTGCGACGCTCCCTCCTGATCGCGCTGATCGACAGAAAGGTGAATAAATATATCGCTTCCGTCGATGGCATCTGCGAAAAGATTGAAAATGACAAATACTTTGTCGTGCTGCGCAAGAAATCTCTGCAGCAGATTCGGGACAATCATTTTGACCTGCTCACGGATGTCAAAACCGTCAACATCGGCAATGAGATGGCAATCACGGTCAGCATTGGTATCGGCATGCAGGGACTGACCTATGCGCAGAATTACGAATTCGCGCGGAGCGCTGTCGATCTGGCTCTCGGCCGCGGCGGCGATCAGGCGGTGATCAAGACGCCGGATAACACGGTTTATTACGGCGGCAAGACACAGCAGGTGGAAAAGAGCACCCGCGTCAAGGCACGCGTCAAGGCGCAGGCATTGAAGGAAATCATTGCCTCGAAGGACAGGGTGTTCATCATGGGGCACCGCATCCCGGATCCGGACAGCTTTGGCGCAGCCATCGGCATCTATCGGATTTGCAAGACGCTGAACAAGGAATCGCACATTATTCTCAATGAGATCAATAACACGCTGAAGCCGGTCGTCTCGATGTTCCAGAACAGCAAGGATTATGAGAAGGACCTGTTTGTCACCAGCGCGCAGGCGCTTGATCTGCCTGCCGAGAATGCCGCGCTTGTCGTGGTCGACGTGAACAAACCGAGCATCACAGAGTGCCCGGAGCTTCTCAAGAAGGTCTCCTCTATCATTGTGCTGGACCATCACAGGGCGGGGACAGAGGTGATCGAAAACGCGACGCTGTCCTATGTAGAGGCATATGCTTCTTCGACCTGTGAAATGGTCTCCGAGCTTCTTCAGTACATCGGGGAGACGGTCCATGTGCGGCAGGAAGAGGCTGACTCGATGTACGGCGGCATCGTCGTGGATACCAATAATTTTAACAGCAAGACCGGCGTACGGACCTTCGAGGCGGCGGCATTCCTGCGGCGCAACGGAGCGGACGTAACCCGGGTGCGCAAGCTCTTCCGGGAAGATGTCGATGAATACAAAGCCAAGGCGGATGCGGTCTCGCAGGCGGAGATTTACCGGGGAGCCTATGCGATTTCTATCTGCACGGCAGAGGGATGCCAGAGTCCGACGGTCATCGGGGCACAGGCGGCCAACGAGCTGCTGAACATCAAGGGCGTCAAGGCAAGCTTTGTCCTCACGGAGTATCAGAATCAGATCTTTGTCAGCGCACGTTCCATCGATGAGGTGAATGTCCAGGTGATTATGGAGCGGCTCGGAGGCGGCGGGCATATGAATATCGCCGGCTGTCAGATGGAGGATGTGACCGTTGCGGAAGCGATCGGCACGCTGAAGCGGACGATCGACGAGATGATTGCGGATGGAGAGATTTCGTGACGCAGGCTGTGATCTGCCAGTGGAGTCTTGGGAGCGGATCCGGGCAAGTTATTTCAATAAAGGTTTAATTTGGAGGTCTTGGGATGAAGGTTATTTTGCTGAAGGATGTGAAACCACTCGGGAAAGAGGGACAGATTGTAAATGTCAGTGACGGGTATGCGAGAAATGCCCTGCTCCCGAAGGGACTTGCGGTGGAAGCCACGGACAAAAACAAGAACGATCTGAAGCTGAAGAAGCAGCATGAGGACAAGCTCGCCGCCCAGCGGCTGGCAGAGGCACAGGAGCTTGCGAAGAGGCTGGAAGGAATCAAAATCAGCGTCCGGATGAAAAAGGGCGAGGGAGACAAGGCGTTCGGTTCCGTGAGTTCCAAGGAGATCGCTGAGGAAGCGAAAAAGCAGCACGGACTGGAACTAGACAAGAAAAAGATTCAACTGGACGAGCCGATCCGCACCTTCGGAATGCACCAGATTCCGATCCGGCTGCATCCGCAGGTGACCGGGACGCTGTATGTCCTTGTACAGGAAATGTAAGGATCTGCAATGCGATGAGCCGTCTGTTTTTCAGGCGGCTCATGTGTTCTGGAAACGGCCCATGCGTTCTGGAAATGAATAAGGAATATCAGTATGCCTGACGAGGAAGTTGTCAAAAGAATTCTGCCCCACAGCATGGAGGCGGAGAGATCCGTACTTGGCTCCATGATTATGGATGCCGACGCCGTGGAAGCGGCCAGCGAGATTCTGTCGAAGGATGATTTCTATCTCCATCAGAATGGGATCATTTTTGAGGCAATTCTGGAATTATACCGCAGCAATACAGAGATTGACACGGTCACGCTCCAGACGAAGCTTGAGGAAAAGAATCTCCCGCCGGAAACCTGCAACGCCAGGTTTATTGAGCAGCTTGTGGCGGAGGTACCTACTTCAGCCAATGTGCGTTCGTATGCCAATATCGTCTCGGAAAAGGCGGTCCTGAGGCGCCTGATTCAGAGCAGCGAGGAGATAGAAAAGGACTGCTTCGCCGGCACGAAGAGCATAGACGCGATCATGGACGGCGCGGAGAAGCGGATTTTTGACCTGACGCAGCGCCGCGGCATCTCGGAGTTTACACCGATTCGTGAGATCGTGATGAACGCGGTTGCCAAAATTCAGGAGGCATCGCTTCTTGAGGGCAACATCACGGGTGTATCCACAGGATTTACGGACCTGGACAACCAGCTTGCCGGATTGCAGCCCGCGGATCTGATTCTGATTGCCGCAAGACCGTCTATGGGAAAGACGGCGCTGGCGCTGAATATGGGCGAGTATGCCGCGCTGCATGACAGCCGGTGCGTGGCGATATTCTCGCTGGAAATGTCAAAGGAGCAGCTGACCAACCGACTGATTTCCATGGAATCCCGCGTGGACGCTCAGAAGCTGAGAACAGGAGACCTCACGGATGCGGAATGGTCCGAGGTGCTGAACAGCGCCAACGATATCGCGGGAAGCCGGCTCATCATTGATGACACACCCGCGATCACGGTTGCGGAGATGCGGACAAAATGCAGGAAATATAAGACGGAGTATGGCCTGGAGCTTGTTCTGATCGACTACCTGCAGCTGATGACAGGGTCGGGGAGCAAGACCAGTACTGATTCCAGACAACAGGAGGTTTCTGAGATCTCCAGGCAGCTCAAATCACTTGCCAGAGAACTGCACGTCCCGATTGTGGCACTGTCGCAGTTATCCCGCGCGGTGGAATCGAGACCCAATCACAGGCCGATGCTGTCGGACCTGCGGGAATCGGGAGCCATTGAGCAGGATGCCGATGTCGTCATGTTTATCTATCGGGATGATTATTATAATCCGGATACGGAGAAGAAGGGAATTGCCGAAATTATTGTGGCCAAACAGAGAAACGGCCCGATCGGGACGGTGGAACTGTCCTGGCAGCCGCAGTTTACCAGATTTGCCAACCTGCTCGGCGGGCAGACCCGCATGAATCAGGGGGACTGAGATTACAAAAACGCCTCCGGCCAGATGGCCGGAGGCGTTTTTGTGCCGGATGATCCGGAACGACACTACCCGATTAAGCCTCGGAAATAGCGCCTACGTAATGTGCATCACCCTGAGAGATAGCGCTGACAGGGCACTGTGCTGCGCAGCTGCCGCAGCTGATGCAGGAATCACTGATAACGCGTGCCATAATATTATCCTCCTACTATGGATTGGAAAAGAAATATGGAATCGGAATCATCCGATCTGAACCGGGGTCTTTCCCTTTCCCCCGGTTCATACAGAAGGACATCCCTGCTCAGCGGGAGTCCGACTGATCGTGATGAATGTGCAGCGGCTTAGTTGTTGTAGAGATCGCCAAGCTTCTGCAGGTATGCGTAATGCTTTGCCGCATTGTCTGCTGCCTCGCCGAAGAGACGGGCTGCCTTCTCCGGATTCTTGAGCTGCAGGCTGGTGTAGCGGGCTTCTCTTGCGAGGAAGTCGCTGTACGGAGCACTTGCCGGCTTGCTGTCGAGCGAGAACTTCTTCTCAGCAGCAGGGTTGAAGCGGAACAGGTTCCAGTAGCCGGTATCGACCGCTGCCTTCTCCTCGTCCATAACCTTGGACATGCCGCCCTTAACCTTGATGTGATGGTTGATGCAAGGTGCATAACCGATGATCAGGGACGGTCCGTGGTAAGCTTCCGCCTCGGCAATCGCCTTGAGGGCCTGGTTCTTGTCTGCGCCCAGGGAAATCTGTGCGACATAGACATAGCCATAG